>JAUMAF010000093.1:0-12007 GCA_032117045.1 Pirellulales bacterium
GCATGCTGCCGACGATCCGCCACGACCTCCAGCTGCTGCGGAGCCAGCGCCACGCCATCGGCAGCCAGGCCGCCCCCAGCGCGGCCCACGCCCACCACCGCGGCATCCATTCTCCGTCGCCGCGCGCGCCGCTGATGACCATCGCGGCGATGAAGCCGGTCGTCGCCGCGAGCGCGACGAGCCGTGGCCAGTTGCCCAGCCACGCGCGGTAGCCGACCCGCCGCCGCAGCCGCGCCCACCGCACGGGAAACGATTCCGCGGTCGACTGGTCGTAGCAGGCGGCGAGCAGCGCGAGGTCGCGGGCCTGCGGTCGCGGGAGGCGGGGCAATTTGGCCGCAGACTCCGTCAGCTGCGAGACGAGCTGGGTGACGGCGATCGTGAGAATCGCATCCATGTGATCCCAGAGCTTCCACTGGGCGAGCGTCTTCTCCACCGCGCGGCCCCGGCCCACGCGGCTCACGAATCGATCGAGAAAGGGATTGAAATCGTCGTAGAGCACGACGAAGGTCCGGGCCTCGGGGTGGGATTCGTTGTGTCGCTCGAACTGCCGCACCATCTGCAGCTTGAGCGCGGTCTTTCCAGAACCCTTCGCCCCGAACACGATCGAGGTGCTCGGATCGGCCGGATCGCCGTAGATCTTGTCCCAGGCCGGGTGGAACGTCGTCTCCAGGCAGGTTCGCTTGAAGACGGTGTCGTTTTGGGCGTCTTCCTCCGCGAACGGGTTGCCCGCGATCCCGTGATGTTCGAGAAACTCCTGAACCTTCATGCCGGAACTTTCACTCCGAAGCCTTCACTGCTCGACCGGGCATCGCGTCGTGCGATCTCGTGCCGCCGAGGGTCACTTTGCCGGCACCATGCCCTCGATCATTCGGCGAAAGCCGTCGGCATGCTGCTCGACGGTCGAGGCCGGCCCGTAGAACTTGAGGAAGTAGCTGCCGTCAGGGCCCTCGACGATGGCGGCGAGCATCCGGTAGGCAGGCCGCTGGATCGTCTTGCCGCCGGCAAACGGCCCGCCGGGCGAATCCTGATACGTGCCCGCGATGTCCACGAGCGTCACGTCGCGTCCGGTGACCTTCATCTTCTTGGTCGTTGAAGCGTCCTTCGTGCTGCCGCCATCCGGCTGAGTGAACTGGCCGTACCAGCGTTCGATGTTGGCCTCGACGCTGCCGCCGGCACCCATCACCGTCATGCGTCCGGCAGCGATCGGTGTGCCGTCTGCGGCCTTGCCCTCCGAAGGGATCGAAAACTCGGTCTCCACGATGCCCGTCTTCGGCTGAACCCGCTGCCACCCGGCAGGCGCCTCGAGTGAGATCGCGCCATCGGCGATCGTGAACACGCCGGCTCCTTCCGCGACCGCCGGCTGGCCGCAGGTCGTCCGGGGAACGACGCCACCGACGAAGCACACCAGGGCGACCGAGGCCAGAACGCGGCCGGCGACACACGATGGGAGGGGCGGGACCATGTGGAACACTCCAATGAGGTGGCTGAGGAGGCGGTGAGCCCGCGGCATCCGGGCCTCCGATTTTCGGGAACGAATCCGGGAACCGCCGCGGGATCTGAGGGGGAATCTAGCACACCGTCTCGGTGGTCGCTCGCGGCTGGAGCGAGCCTCCCGGGGCCTCCTTGTCGCCGCCTCCGCCGGACCGTACTCTCCGCAGGATCACTTTTTGGTAAGGTTTCCGCTTTGATTCGCACCCCCGGAGTTCCCCAGGCATGGCCCGCCGCGAAGCCCCTCCCCAGCATCAGGAACAGGCCGAGGAGGAGCAGGATCGCGGCCCAGTCGAGATCGCGATCGTCGGCGACCTCACCGACAATGAGGGCGAACTGACCGATCGGCTCCTGAGCATCGCTCCGGGGGCGGAGTGCACGCTCTATTTCGACTCGCCAGGCGGCAGCCCCTATTGCGCGATGTCGCTGGTCACACTGCTCCGGCTCCGTGACATCCGGGCGACGGCGGTCGTGACGGGCGAATGCTCGTCGGCCGCGCTCTGGCCGTTCGCGACCTGTCGTCGGCGACTCGTCACCCCCTACAGCGTGTTCCTCTTCCACCCGATGAAGTGGCAGAGCGAGGAGCACATCGGCATCAAGGAGGCGGCTGAGTGGTCGCGGCACTTCGCCGATCTCGAGCGCGACATGGACGTGCTCCTCTGCCAGCTTTTTGGAAAGTCATCCGAGTTGATCACGCAGTGGATTCGCACCCACCGCTACGTCACCGGCAAGGAGATGGCCGAGGCTGGCCTGGCCGAACTCGTCGGCCTCGATCCGCTGCCGATGTTCGCGGCCCAGGAATGACAGGCTGACGCCTCGCAGTCGGTTTCGACATCAACTGCGATAGTCGCCGTGGCAGTCGTCGCACGACGTGCGGAGTTCGCCGGCGGCGGTGCGGGCGGCGTCGTAGTCTTTCTTACCGCAAGCATCGCGAATCTTCACGGCGGCATCCCGCATGGCGGCGGCGTAGCCGCGGTAGCTGTCGTCGTCGTGATACTCGAAGTCGGCCTGCTGGATCACCTCGCCGATCACGGCCATGACTTCGGCGTCGTGCAGGATTCGTTCGAGGCTGCGGTCGAAGTCGCCACGCGAGGCGACCCCGGCGCCGATCGCGGCTTCGGCCGTTTCGAGCCGTGACATCAGCGCTGGCCGTCCCGCCACCTGGCTCCACACGAAGTCCTCCTCGCGGTCGGCCTTGCCCTGCGGCGAACCGCCATCCAGCATCGCCTCCAGATCGGCCAGGCGGGCCTTCGTCTCGTTGAAGGATTGGTCGGTGCCGACCTTGCAGTTGAAGCTCACGCGGGCAAACAGATCACGGGCGGTGGCGGCGTCCTTCTTCCAGCGCACGTCCTGGTCGTGGGCGGCAATGACCCCGAAGGCCAGGGCGATCGAACTGAAGGCCTCGCGGGCCGTGTCGTAGCCGCCCCCCTTGAAGTCGGACGGGTTGGCGGCGGCGGCGGCGATCGCGGCTCGCATGTCTTTGATCTCGTCGGTGAGCGTGCCCTCGGAGACGAGCCTCGACCAGGCGAACCCGCCCTCCTCGTCGTCTGGATTCGCGGCTGATCCTCCGGCTTGGGGTGCTCCGGCCGCGGGGCCGACTGGCTTGGCGAACGACGGCCGTTGGCCTTCGAGGACGGTGAACGCATCGTCAAAAAACGTTCCGCTCGTGCCCTTGTCCCACTGTGGAGCAGGGGGCGTGGCCCGCCGGAGAGGCTTGGCGTTGCCACGTTCGGCCCAGGCCACTCGGCCGCCGCCGCAGATCAAGGCGATCGAGATGGAAATGGCGAACGTCCAAACCGCTATCCAGGTGGCGTGGAGGTCCCGGGGTTGCGCCTCTTGCCGAGATTCACACCGCATGGTTCGAGGCTCCGAGAAGGCCCGCATCTCCCGGTCGCAGCATAGCAGCGGGGAGTCTTTCAGGCGGTGCCGTGTGGGGCGGGAGTTCGCCTTGACGCCGTTGGCTGTGGCCGTCAGTTTCCCGCCGCGACCCACCGGTTTTCAGCCTTTCGTCCTGCCGCTGGCCTCCGGCACGGCATCCGACGTCACAAGGAGTTTGTGCAGTATGCGACGCGTTCAGACCTTCATCGCCAGCCAGATCGTCGTCATCCGTGCATCGCGGCACCTTCTGGGCATAGCTGGCGCGGCCATCTGCTGCCTGGCGGTCGTGGCCACGGGCTGCTCCTCGGCTCCGGACGGTTCGGCTGGCACCGAGCCGGCGAAGGCTGCCGTCACGAAGTTTCTCGACGCCATGAAACGCGGTGACGAGACGGCCGCCTGCGGCCTGCTCACGCGAGTGGCCCGGACGAAGACCGAGGAACTCGGCATCTCGGTGGCCCCGCCGGTTGGCGATACGGCAACCTACACGGTTCGCGACTGTGAAATGGTGAGCGATACCAACGACCTCGCCCATGTCGCCACGACCTGGAGCGACGTCGATGAGACGGGCGCGACGACGAACGAGAACATCATCTGGGCCGTGCGGCTTGATCCCGAAGGTTGGCGGGTGGTGGGAATGGCCATGAAGATCTTCGAGGACATGCCGCCGCTCCTGCTCAACTTCGAGGATCCCCAGGACATGTTGGCCAAGCAGGAAATGGTGGCCGAGGAACTCACCCGCCGGGCGTCGCAAGCCAATGGGGCATCGACCGAGGCCCGCACCGCCCGCGGCACCGCTGCCCCAGCGAGATAGGCTCGCGGCCGGCCCACCCGCCCTCCACGCCGCCCTCGATCGCCCCTCAAATCCTGTGAAAGCGGCATATTCTCGCCAAAACCCCCATCTTTCTTGACATCCGGGGTTTGGTAAGTACCTTCTCAGCCTTGATTGCCTAACCGGAGCGGCTTCCCCAGCCGGCAACGTCGGTTCCACGACCGTGGCCACCGCGATGCGACTCCGAGAGGGCTGAAAAGACAAGGTTTCGAGACCCATTTGCTGCGGTCCGGTGGCCGTCCCGGATCGGTTGTCAGTTCGTGACGGCTTTCTTGGACGCCTTGCGCGTTCGGTTCCTTAACTGGAGGTTCTGATGAAGCGGTATTTCGGTATTGCCCTCGCGATGTTCGTCGCGATCGTGGCCATCGCCCTCGTCGGTGGTGATTCCGGCGCGATTGCCGGCCACGGTTGCCATGGTGGCCTGTTCGCCAAGCACCGTGCCAACAAGTGCCACGGTGGCCTGCTGGCCAAGCACCGTGCCAAGAAGGCTGCTCGCTGCCATGGCGCAGAGGCTGTGGCTTGTGAGTCGGGTTGCGGCGAGGCAGCTGCCTGCGGCAGCTGCGACTCGGGCTGTGGCGAAGCTTACGGTTGCGGCGAAGCCGTTGCCGCCGAGGGCTGCTCGAGCTGCGGCGGTGGCGAGGCTGTCAGCGGCGGCTGCGCCGGCGGCGACTGCGGCGGTGCTGGCGTGATCTCGGAAGGCGTTCCGACCGAGGCTGCTCCCGCTGCCCCGGCCGCCCCCGAGGCCCCGGCTGCCACCTGAATCGATTCGGACCGTTAAACGGTCCGGGTTCATTCATTGATCGAAAGAGACCGGGCCTCCCGCAAGGGAGGCCCGGTTTTTTTGTGGGCGAAGGCAATGGGAAGCGTCCCGCATTCGAAGGAGTTTGCCCGCGACCTCACGGCCGGTCGGCCTTCACAAACGCAGATGACGCACCACCGTTCAGGGAGTGGCTGGTGGCGTTGGGGCTGGCGGCGGGGCGGGGGGGGACGCTGGCGGTTGAGCCGGCATCGTCTCCACGCGTGCTGGCGGCGGTTGCAGGATTCGATCGAGCAACCGGCCACGCCGCGACGGCGGCGGAGCCAGCTCGGGGTTTGCGGCCTCGGCGGCGCGACGTTCCGCCCGTCGCTTGGCCACCTCGCCGAGCACGCCACCGACGATGTCCACGATCGCCTCGGCCGTGTCGGGATCTGCGCCGGCCTTTCGCGCCGCCTCGCCCGCCGCCTGCTGCACCTTCTCGCGAGGCGTGGCGGGAGGCTGGTCAGCCGCGGTGGCATCCGCAGCAGATGGTTTTGGCTGCGACGCATCAGCGATCGCCACTGGCCCATCCTTCGGAGGTGCCCCGGCGGCCGGCGCATCGAGCGACTTGGGCGGCGTTGGTGACGAGGACCCCGTCCGCGACGAGGCACCCGGTGGCGTCCACTGTGGCTGCGGCGGACCGGCGGGTGTCTGCGGCGGCGGTGCCACCGGTTCCGGCCGGGGGCCATCCCGCAGTCGATCGATCAGATCCACGAGCACCTGTCCGGCGGCGGCCTTGATCGAGCCGTCGAACTTCACCTCCGGCTTGCCGAGTTCGCCCCCGACACCGAGCGAGATCTGCTTGCCAGCCAGTGCCGCCACCAGCGGCCGATCCTGCGGCAGATCAGCGGGGATCGGCAGCGTGAGTTTGATGTCGAGCGAACGGTCCTCGAGCCCCACGGATCCCTCTGACTGCACGTCGAGCCGCTGCCCGGGCTTCTTGAGGGGAATCCCGAACTCCAGACCCTTGTGCCACATGCGGCGGTCGACCATTCGGAAGTTGATATGGGATTCATCTGCGATCCGGATCGTGGGGGGCGGAGGCAGCTTCATCGGCAACGACTGAAACATGTTTTCGACGAGCGGCCCTGGTCCGAGAACCACCTCATGCATCGCGAGCAGTCCCGAGAGTTCGGCGGCTTCCGGCCGGCCCACGGGCAGCCGGGCTCCGTCGAGGCGGAGCGAGAAGCGACCGCTCGTGCGGGCGGAGTCGGCCAGCACCGGCACGATGTAGGCGAGCACCTCGTGGGCGACGGCCTGCCGAAGCTCTGCATGCGTGAGCAGCTGCACCGGTTCGACGGTCCATTCGCCGAGGCCATCGGCGGTATTGGCGAGCCGCGCCCGCACGTCGATCGGGTCGCTGACCCACGAATCGGTGGTCCAGGGCCCGGTGATGCGGACGATGGCGTCGTCCACGTCCATGTGCAGCCGCACCGCAGCACGGCGCGGGCGGCCGGCGGCCGCATCGCCTGCCACGTCGGCTGCCGGTGGCGGATCATCCGGGGGCAGAATCGCATCGAGGTTCGAGCGGTGCTCCCGGTCAAACACCAAGTCGGCCTGCAGGCCCTCGATCCTCACCCGCCCGAGGTCGCCCAGCGAGAGCAGAATGCCGGCCAGACCATTGCTCACTTCGATGCGGCGGATGGTCACCGGCGTTGGCTCCCCATTCCGTGGCACGATCTTCACGTCGTCGAGGACAATCGGCCCCAGCCAGCCCACGCCCACGCGGGCAAGTTTCACGTCGCCTCGAAGCTCCGGCACCGCCGCGGCAATTAACTGCGACACTCGCTCCGGGGTCGCCAGGAGCGATGGCAGGCAGAGGATGCCGCCGATCACTGCAATCAACACGCTCGCCAGCAGCCATCGGACGAGCGGCCAGAACATTCCCTGCGACGGCGGCTGCAGGGCAGCGACCGATGGACTCTGATCGACCATGAAAGGAGCTTCTCCTGACTCGTGGATACCGTGCCCTCGCCCGCCAGGTCGTTCGGGGCCCGTGACCATCGGCCGCCGCTCCATGGCCGGCAGGCGTGGCGGACGATTCTACGCGGTTCGGCCCGGTGCTGGTTCGCGCCGCGTGAAACCCAGCCGGCCTGTGCTACACTTTGGGCGTTCTGCGGGCGTAGCTCAGTTGGTAGAGCGCTAGCTTCCCAAGCTGGATGTCGAGGGTTCGAGTCCCTTCGCCCGCTTTTCCTTGATGATCCCCGTCGACGGAGGGATAGCAACAATGCAGTGGCAGGACCGCATTGGTTATGACCCCGGGATCCTTGGCGGAAAACCAGTCATCAAGGGCACGAGGTTGGCCATCGAAAAGGTCGTTGAACTCATGGCCGCTGGCTGGTCGGAGCAGCAAATCATCGAGAACCATCCGGGTATTTCGCGGGACGACATCGCTGCGTGCCTCTTCTACGCGAGCGAGATGCTGAAGTCTGAGCGCGTTGTCACGTTGGCAACATCTCACTGAAAGCACGTCGGCATGCTTTTTCTCGCCGACGAGGACTTTCCGGGTATCGCTGTGCACTGGTTGAGGGAGGCCGGGCACGACGTTCTCTGGGCACGAACGAACATGCCCGGCGAAGCTGATTCGGCGCTGCTTGCCGCGGCACAGAAAGACTCCCGAGTCGTCCTGACATGCGACAAGGATTTCGGCGAACTCGCGTTTCACTGGGGCCTGCCGGCATCGTGCGGCGTTGTCTTGTTTCGGTTCACGGCATCTTCCCCCGCGGTATTTCTTCAGCGATTCAAGAACCTGATGGAGGCCGAGACGGAAATTGGCTTCAGCGGTAAGTTTTGTGTCGTAGAGGCCGACCGCGTGCGCAGCCGACCCTTGGATCGCATTTCTTGAGCGGCTGCGTCGTATTTGGCTGGCTAAATCCGTCGGTCACCGCTTCGCCACCAACTTGTTTTTCTCGGCCCGGCGCAGCTTCTTGATGGCCGCCGCCCGCTTCAGGGCCGCCGACTTGGTCTTCATGGGCTTGCTGTAGGCCAGTTTCACGGGAAGCCGGCTGCGGGTGTACCTCGAAGCCTTGCCGGCAGCGTGGGCCATCAGACGCTTGGGCAGGTCGTTGGTTTCAGCGGGTGGTGCGAGGAGCCGTTCTCCGGACGCGATTGGCCGTCTTCGGCGATTTGGTACAACACCCGGTACGACGCTTCCGGCGGCGTGTCGTAAGTGCTGGGGCTATAGAACTTAGAACTACGCCATCGCGGCTTCCCAAGCTGGATGTCGAGGGTTCGAGTCCCTTCGCCCGCTTTTCTTCTTTTGCCGGAAACACGCGTGCAGCGCGGGGTTTTCTGGCACCTCGCTCTCGGGCAGCCCCCCCGAGCCTGGCGCAAACGTGCACACGTCCCTCACCGCGGCTCGCGTGGACTTGAGCCGTCATCAGATGGAGGGTTCGTCGCTTTCTTGGGGAATGCCAGCCGGCACATGCGTCGCCACGCCATGCGGCTCGAGTTGGAAAATCTGCACCACGGTCCCGCTGGTGAACGCATGGATGATCGTTCCCGTCGCCGGCTCCAGGACGACTGCGGCCTCACGCACCTTGCGGCCGGTCAGCCGTTGTATCTCCTTCCGCAACTCGTCGCATGACACCGCAAACAGTGCCCGATGGTACTGCTCAACCTTCGCCGCACCCGGCTCCGTGCGAGCCAGAATCTTCTCGGCTGGAGTCAACGCCTCGTGCAACGTCAGCACGACCGTCTCCTCGCTGGCGACCACGGTCACGGCTTTGGGAGTGTGACCAGTCCGCTCGGCCTGCATGGCAAGAGCAATCTTGGCGAGTTCTTCTGACAGGGCGGATGGCGATAGTGGCTCAGTCATTTGTTCGGCCTCTCGGTGTTGATTCTAGCCTTTCCAAACGAGCAACGTGCGTCACACGACATCATACGCGGCTACGGCATCATAAACTTTCGGCTCAAGGGACAGACGTGCGTCTACCGTTCTCCTTAAGCCCTCGTCTGCTTGTGCGAACGCCTGAATGAGTCTGGTGTCATTCCTGTGAGGCCACTGAACACTCGCGTGAAATGGCTTTGCGAGGAAAACCCAAGGTCGAGAGCGACCTGCAACAGGGGCTGCTCACCGGCTTGCAGCATGGCGAATGACGCGCTGACACGCCGCCGGTTCATGAAGCGGCCCAGGCTCTCGCCTGTGGAATAATGAAACTTTCTCGCGAAATGTCCGGGAGATAGGCCAACGTTGTTCCCCATGAGCTCGAGAGAAATCCGGCCACCGAGGTGTGAGTCGATGTAGTCGACAACCTGTCTCATCACGCAAGGCGTGAAGACACTCGAGTCTTTCAGCCACTCCGGTATCTTGCCCCCCATGAGCACACACAGCCGCAGCACGATCTGACGGGCTGCGATTTCGTCGCCGATCTCCTCGGAGATCTGTCGCCCATTGACGCTCAAAGACAGCCGCAGCAGGCTGGCCCCCATCAATCTGTCTCGAAAGATCGGGACTGCGTGAAAATCCGTGACGGCCGGCAGCCCTTCGGCCCGGCAGACGCGCTGGACTTGCCAAGCGGGAATCATCACGTCAAACGCCAGAAAATCCCCTGCGGTCGTTATGGACATCGTGTGCTCTTGACGGTCGGCGGGGAAGAAACTGATCCCGCCGGCAGTCGCTCGAAACAGGGTTTCAGTACCTTGGGTCTCCCATTGAATCTGGGCGTCACCACAAGTCGTCAGCAGCAGATGGTGAGTCACGTGCTGACACTGATAGACGGAGAAAAAGCGGGGTGACTCAACGGATAGCCAATGGGCGAGCCACACGTAGTGCGGGTAATGCGGGCAGGAATCTCCGTCCATGGTCTCACGCCCTGTTCACCGCTCCGACAGCAACCGCTCATCCAGTCGGATTTGCCCCATGGCTCTTACCGTAACAGAGCGTAGACGTCTGTGCGATGAAAACCACTCATGGGAATCCTGTCATCCACGCGCGTGCGTCGTGAAAGACACAGACCGAAAGCTCGGATACGATGCCGATCTCGCCGGACAGGACGTGTCGGCGGTTTCAACTGCAAGGAGGCTCTGATGTCTGTCATCAAACTGCAATCACCGGCGGCAATGGCCATATTCGCTCTGGCCGAGATCAAGGGCGTGACACAAGCGTTTGACAAAGGGCAGACGAACGTCTTTGATGCCTTGGACGCAATAATGGTCGCGCTCGAGGCATATCAAGAGGGAGCGGCAGCACGCCAAAAATCTGCCTAGCGAAGTGCTGAAGGCACGCGGGCCTTCCGCCATTCCTTCACGAGCAGCACCCCATCGGTCTGCTTGGGATACACCCACGGCTCATGGGTGAAGTCGAAACACTCAACGTCGCGAGATGCCCGACGCCGGGCTCGATTTGGTTGCGATGCGGCTATCGTACAACTCGATAGCCATGGTGGCGGCTACTGCTTGGCAGCGTTGAGCCGGTAGTCCCAAGGCGGAATCGGATTGGGCTGCCCCCAGAGGCCGAGTCGTTGCGACTGGGCCTGCGACTGTGCGGCGGCCAGTGACTGGTCGGTCGAATAGGCGGCGTAGTGCCAGGCGTTGCCCGTGGCGACCATCTGCTGGTTGACGTCGAGCCCATCGACCGACGCATGCCCGATCCAACGTCCGTAGCGGTCGCGGCCATCGTCCACCACGTCGATCGTCTTTCCAAACACCATGCTGGCCAGCGCCTCCCGCGAGGTCGTGCCGTAGTCCTGACCAATCTCGGGCGCGTCGATTCCCGCCAGCCGGATCTTCTGCTGCTGATTGTTCTCATCGAGGCAGGAGATGGTGTCGCCATCCTGCACCCCGACCACTCGCCAGAGGTGCGAGTTGGCCGCACGGCTGGCCGCAGGCGGCGATGCCGAGAGCCCGTTGGAGCTCACGGGCTGCACCGGAATCATGCCCGTGTCGGAGGGCACGCTCGCTGGAGGAGGCACCGCCGCCGCACCGGCGACGGCGGTCGCGGCCATGGCGTCGGTCGCTGCAGAATCGGGCAGATGCACGTCGGAGGTGACCCACTGCGTTGGCGGCGCAGCGATCGGTGGCATGTCGGTCGGTGGCGAGACGGCAGGCTGCGCTGGGGGTGCCTCGCCCCAGGTCTGCGGCGGCGGAGCGGGGGCTGCAGCGGCAGGCGGCGTGATGGGCGTGCCGGTGAGCGCTCGAGAGTCGGTGGGAAACTGATACGGCGTGGGCTGATAGCGGGCCACCGTCGCCGGTGGGAGCGTCGTGCTGACTGGCGGCGCCCCGGACGACGAGTAGTTCCAGCCCGCCGGGGATGCCTGCGGCGCGGCCCGAGCCTGGCTTCGATTCACCGTCGGCACTGCCAGCACTGGCGGTCCCGATTGATAGGTGAAGACATAGGTCGGCGCGAAATACATCGTCATCGGCCGGCCATCGGGGCCCATGCCTTGATAGGGGACGGCCTGCGGCTGCCAGCCAGGCGGGATGCTGCCCCCCTGGATCACGGCCGTCGGCAGAGCGGGGGCCTGCCAGAAGGGCATCGCGGCCGGCGCGACGCCGCCACCAGGCTTGCCGTCCTTGTCGTCGGGCTTGGTCGTCGTCGACGTGCCTCCTGACGCCCACGCGCTGACCTGGGCTTCGTCAGACACATTCTGGCCGCGGGCGGCAACCACGGGCCATGCCACGCACGCGCAGGCCGCCCAGGCGCAGACCGACGGTAGCAGGCTGCAATGTCCCTCACCGGCGCGTTGATGGCGTCCCTGCCGCACGTCGTCCGCCCTCCTGGCGTGGGCGGCTTGTAGCAGCCCACACCCACTCCTTGCGATCGGAATTTCCGGGGGCCTTCATCAGCCGGCAGCCCTTCGCCGTTGCACGTCTTGTCGGATCGGCGCGGTCTGGGTGAACTGGGAAGAATGAGATTGATCTCTGGCCCACCCGCCGTCGCGTGCCGAGTCACTGGAGCGGTGGTGCTTCTCATGGTGACGGCATGGTGGCAGGCGATCGCCAGCGGGGCGATCCCTGAGCCGCCGATCGACGCGCTGACGGCGACGGCCCGCCGGGCTGGGCTCCGGGTGATCGAG
>JAUMAF010000094.1:0-6837 GCA_032117045.1 Pirellulales bacterium
ATTCTTGAACTGCGCGGTGCCGGCGGCGAACTCGTTGCTGCCAATCACGAGCGCGGCGGGAAAGCCCCGCTTGGCGGCGAGCTTGAGCTGCTGGCCCACCTTCTTCGCCTCGGGAAAGAACTCCACCGCCATGCCGCCGGCGCGGATGGCGGTCGCGATCCGCAGATAGTCGCCGATGTGCTGCTCGTCGAAGTGCACGAGAAACACCTCGGCCGGCGTCTCGACGGCCGACACGCGGCCGAGTTCTTCCAGCCCGGCGAGCAGCCGGTCGATCCCGAGCGAAGCCCCGACGCCCGGCAGCGACTGCTTCGTGTAGAGGCCGGCAAGGTTGTCGTAGCGGCCTCCGGAGCAGATGCTGCCGAGCGTCGGCAGGTCGGCGAGAAAACTCTCGAGCACGATGCCCGTGTAGTAGTCGAGCCCGCGGGCGATCGACGGATCGATCGCGACGCGACCATCGGCCACGCCGGCATCACGCGCCCCGGCGATGATCCCGGTGAGCGCCGCCACGCCCACCCTGCCCTGCTCCGAGTCGCCCACGAGCGCGGCCAGCCGCGCCAGCACGTGCTCGGGGGTGCCGCTCAAGCCGGCCATGTCGAGAAGGGCCGCCACGGCGTCCGCCGCCACTCCGTGCGCGGTCAGCTCGGCGGAGACCGCCTCGGGGCTGGCCTTGCCGAGTTTGTCGAGGCTGCGGAGCACGTCGGTGGACCGCTCCGTGAGGCCGAGTCGCCCGAGGATGCCCGTCAGCACCCGCCGGTCGTTGACCCGGATCGTGAACCGCTCGATCCCGATCGCGGCCAGGAGATCGTGCACGACGAGCACCATTTCCAGGTCGGCGACCGGGCTGGTCGTGCCGATCGTGTCGAAATCGCACTGCATGAACTCGCGATACCGTCCGCGCTGTGTGTTCTCGCCCCGCCAGACGGTGGCCATGTGATACCGCTTGAACGGCAGGCCGAGGTCGTGCACGTGCTGGGCGGCGAAACGCGCGAAGGGCACGGTGAGATCAAACCGCATGCCCACGTCTCGACCGCCATGATCCTTGAAGCGGTAGAGCTGCTTGTCGGTCTCCTCGCTCCCCTTGCCCGTGAGCACCTCGAGGTATTCGAGCGCCGGCGTGTCGATCGGGGCGAAGCCATAAGACCGATAGACCCGCCGCGCCACGTCGAGCACCCGTTCCCGCGCAAGGGCCTGTGCCGGCAGATGGTCGCGAAAGCCCTTGAGCGTGCGGGGCTCGATGAGGGTGCGAGAGTCGCTCATGACACGATGGGGAGAAGTGGCGGCTTCGCGCTGCGGATCGAATTTCCGAGATTTTTCTTCTTTCGCCCGTCGCCGACGAACAGGCCGCCCGGGCCAAGAAGGGCGTCCATGTATTCCTCGACCTGCTCGCACGTCTCGAAATACTGGTCGTAGACCCAGTCGTCCTCGTACTCACAATCCTTCGTGGTGTATTCCCGGCAGATCTGCGGCCGCGTCTCATAGATGCCGCAGCGGTGGTCGTCCTGCAGGTGCTTGCAGACGGTGTGCACACAGACGTACCACTCGCCCTCTTCCGTAAAGACCGTGGCATGATCGTGGAGAAGAAACCAGCGGATGTACTCGAACTCCTCCCGCGTGGTCGGCGTCTCGAGGGGCAGCGCGAAGTAGCGGCAGCATTTGGCCGTGCAAAACTCGCAGAGCACGCGATCGGCTGCCACGTCATCGCGTTTCGGCTTGGTGGACAGTGGCGGCAGCGGGATATCGGCAATCACCATCGGAGCCTCCTCGGAGTGGCCGATACTATAGCGTGCGAAGCGGGCCTATACTGTCGGCTCTCCAGCGGCTGGGTTCGCGGCCGAGCCCGTGGCCGTTGCCTGCTCCTGTCTCCCGTGTCTTCTCTCGCTCGAATCCTGTGGAAGGGATGCCCACGATGCCGAAACGCTGGCACATCCGTCCGCACGACCCCACCTCGGTGGCGTCTCTGGAGCGGACAGCGGGTGTCTCGAGCATCGTCGCCGGCCTGCTTGTGGCGAGGGGTGTGACCGACCCCGCCGCCGTGAAGGCGTTTCTCACAGGCACGCTCGCCGACCTTCGCGATCCCGAAACACTCCCCGGCGTGCCTGAGGCGGCCGACCGCATTCTGGCCGCCGTGCGGGCCGGACGGCCGATCGCCATCTACGGCGACTACGACGCCGACGGCATGTGCGCAACCGCGATTCTCGTCGGCTGCCTGGAGGCCCTCGATGCGAAGCCCTCGTGGTATGTGCCGAGCCGTCAGGAGGAAGGCTATGGCCTCAACGCCGAGGCGCTCTCCACGCTCGCCGCGCAGGGCACGAGCCTCGTCGTGACGGTCGACTGCGGGATCACGGGAGTGGCCGAGGCGCGGCATGCCCGCGACCTTGGCCTCGAGCTGATCATCACCGATCACCACAACTTCGCGGAGTCGCTTCCCGAGGCCGACGTGCTCGTGCACCCGCGACTGCCGGGCACCGCCTATCCGTTCGGCGGCCTCTGCGGAGCCGGCGTGGCCTTCAAGCTCGCGTGGGCGATCGCCACCAGGGCCAGCGGTGCCAGCAAGGTCACGCCCCGGCTTCGCGAGGCGCTCCTCCGCGGCATCGGCCTGGCGGCGTTTGGCACGGTCACCGACGTGATGCCGCTGGTCGACGAAAACCGGCTGTTCGTCAAGCACGGCATCGAGAATCTGCGGCTCCGAGGCGGGCCGGGGATGGCGCGGCTGCTGGAAGTCACCGGCCTCGCCGAGCGTTCGCGACTCGAGAGCGAAGACATCGCCTTCAAACTCGGCCCCCGGCTCAACGCCGCCGGCCGCATGGCGACCGCGGCCAACGGCATCGAGCTCCTGGTGACGGAAGACATCGCCCGCGGAACCTCGCTGGCCGACTACCTCCACGAGCTCAACGCGCAGCGTGAGACGGAGGAGCGAAGCCTGCAGCTCGCGGCCGCCAAGCAGGCGAAGGAGCAGTTCGACACCGATGCCGACGCGGCCGTCGTGCTCGCCGATCGGGGCTGGCACAAGGGGGTGATCGGGATCGTGGCCGGAAGGCTCGCCGAGCGGTGGCACCGGCCGGTGGTGATGATCGCTCGAGACCCGCTGCAGGGCGGGCCGGCGACGGGCAGCGTGCGGAGCGTGCCCGGCTTCGACGTGCTCGCGGCGGTCAAGGCCTGCGAACAGCATCTGCTTGGCTGCGGCGGTCACGCGGCCGCCGCCGGACTACAGGTCGAGGACGGAAAGATCGACGAATTTCGCCGCGCGTTCGTGGCGGAGGTCGATGCGCGGCTGCCGGCATCGCTCCGCCGCGCCCAGATCACGATCGACGGCGAGACCACGCTGGCATCGCTCACCCTCGACACGGTCGAGCAGCTGGAAAAACTCGCCCCCTTCGGCGAGGGCAACCGCCGTCCCGTGCTCTGCGCCTCGAACGTGACGCTGGCGGAGCCGGCCAAGACGATGGGCCAGTCGGGCCGTCACCTCCAGTTGCAGGTGCGACAGCATGGTGCACGGATGCGGGGCGTGGCCTTCGGCGCCGGCGAATGGCTCGCCCATCTGCCGGCACCGGGCACGCCGTTCCACATCGCCTTCCGGCCGAAGATCAACGAGTTTCGTGGCCGCCGGACCCCCGAACTCGAGATCATCGACTGGCGACCCGAGGGCGTCGACATCGCGAGCGATCTGCCCGCCCTGACCGCGGTCGGCGGATAGTTCCATTTTCCCCGAGGATGAACCTGATGATTTCGAGCAGTGCCGTGAGTCGGAGGCAGGCAGCCAGCCTGTGGACAAGGTCTCTGCCGGTGGTGGCTTGGCTGGCGGTAGCCGCGATGACCGGGACCGTGCGGGCCGATGACTGGCCGCAGTGGCTCGGCCCCGATCGCGATGGCGTGTGGCGCGAACACGGCGTCGTGGCAACGATCCCTGCCACGGGCCTGCCGGTGAAGTGGCGGGTGCCGGTGGCCGAAGGGTATTCGGGTCCGGCCGTGGCCGCGGGCCGTGTCTATGTCACCGACTACGTGGCCCGGGAAGGCGATCTGGTCAACGGCCCCAACGATCGCACCGTCCGCGCCGGGACGGAGCGGGTCCTGTGCCTCGATGCCGCCACGGGCGGGCTTCTCTGGAAGCACGAGCAGGACTGCCCCTATTCGATCTCGTATGCCTCCGGCCCTCGGTGCACGCCGACCGTGGCCGAGGGCAAGGTCTACTCGGTCGGCGCCGAGGGCAATCTCGTCTGCCTCGACGCCGTCACGGGAAAGCTGCTCTGGTCGAAGGACTTCAAACAGGATTATGCAGCCCCCACGCCGATCTGGGGCTTCTGCGGCCATCCGCTCGTGGAGGGCGACCTTCTCATCTGCCTCGTGGGCGGGCCGGGGAGCGTGGCCGTGGCCTTCGATCGCCACACCGGCCACGAACGCTGGAAGGCGTTGACGGCCAGCGAGAGCGGCTACTGCCCGCCGACGATCATCGAGAGCGCCGGCGTGCGACAGCTCGTGATCTGGGATGCCGACAACCTCAACAGCCTCGACCCGACGACCGGCCGGCTGTTCTGGTCGCAGCCGCTCAAGCCGATGTATGGCATGTCGATCATGGCACCTCAGGTGGCCGACACCAAGCAGGGCCGTGTGCTCTTCGCCAGCGGCATCGGCCGGGTCGGCGCCCTCTACGCGCTCGATGCGGATACGCCCGCATCGCGGCTTCTCTGGCGGGGCGAGCCGAAGTCGGCGGTGTACTGCGCCAATGCCACTCCCTTCATCGCCGGCGACACCATCTACGGCTGCGATTGTGACACCGGCATGCTCACGGCGGTCGAGGTGGAGACCGGCCGCCGGCTCTGGGAAACGACGGCGCCCACCACCGGCGGCACCCGCCGCGGCAAGCATGGCACGGCGTTCGTCGTCCGGCAGGCCGAGCCCAATGCCGCCGACGGCGCCGGTGCCTCGCGGGTCTGGATCTTCAGTGAAACGGGCGACCTGATCCTGGCCCGGCTGTCACCCGAGCAGTACGAGGAACTCGGCCGGATGCCCCTGCTCGAGCCGACGAACGAATGCTTCGGCCGCGATGTCGTCTGGAGCCATCCGGCCTTCGCGGGTGGCTGCATCTTTGCGAGAAATGACCGCGAGCTGGTCTGCGTGCAGGCCGCCGAGTAACACCTCTTTTCATCGCGAACGCGGCCTGTGGAGCGGCGTTGTCCCGGGGCGGTCCGCCGTGTAAACTTCGAGCTCTCCCAGTGAGGCGGCACGATTCAATCGTGCTCGTCGCACAAACATCGGGGCGTAGCTCAGCCTGGCTAGAGCGCTACGTTCGGGACGTAGAGGTCGCACGTTCGAATCGTGTCGCCCCGACATTACTTACCGAACGAAACGACACCATCGCGAAGGATGGGTGGGCCAACGGCACTTCGACAAGCGTGGGCCGAGCGGGGCGGGGGTCACAACGAGGTCACGCCATGGCGAGTGGCCTTCAAGGGAGAGTTCGAGGTCACCTCGGGCGTCAACACGATCGACAGCGCGATTCCCTGATCACAACCGGACGTGGCCCTCACGCGGTGCCCGGCTCCATGCCGAAGAAGGCCACGGCATTGCGATAGGCGATGTCGCGAACCATCGCCGTCAGCAGCGGCATGTCGTCGGGGAGCAGGCCGCGTTCGACCTCCTCGCCGAGAATCCGGCACAAGAGCCTTCGGAAGTATTCGTGGCGGGGATACGAGACGAAGCTCCGCGAATCGGTGAGCATGCCCACGAAGTTGGCGAGCAGTCCCAGCTGCGACAGCGCGTTGATCTGCCACGTCATGCCCTCGAGTTGGTCGAGGAACCACCAGCCGCTGCCAAACTGGACCTTACCGCGAACGCCGGCGGCGTGAAAGTCACCGCAGAGCGTCGCCAGCGCGTAGTTGTCGGCCGGGTTGAGGTTGTAGAGCACCATCTTGGGCAGGGAATCCCGGCTCTCGAGTGCGTCGAGGTATCGCGCCATCCGCTCGATCTGCGGCCAGTCGCCGATTGAGTCGTAACCCGTGTCGGCGCCGAGCCGCTGATGCTGTCGGGTGTTGACGTTGCGCATCGCGCCGACATGGAGCTGCTTCACCCAGCCACGTTGGGCATCGAGCTCACCAAAGAAGAGCATGAGAAACCCGCGGTAGGCTTCCAGATTCTCGGCGTCGATTGCGCCGCCGCGGAGCCCCGCCAGATAGATAGCCTCCGCCTCTTCACGGGTGCCCGACGGGCCGTGGCAATGATTCAAACCATGGTCGGAGAGCCGGCTGCCCCGTTCGTGGAAGAAGGTATGCCGCTGTTCGATGGCCGTCAGGAATCCGGCGAACGTGCCGCAGTCGACGCCACTGACCTCGGCGAGGCGGGCCACCCACGGACGAAACACCTCAGGCTGATGCGGAGCGAGCGCCTTGTCGGGCCGGAAGGATGGATAGACTCGGGTGCCAAGACCGCTGCGGCGGATCCGCTCGTGGTCGTCGAGCGAGTCGCAGGGATCATCCGTCGTTCCCACCACCCTGACCCGAAACTGCGCCAGGAGCGTTGACGCCGAGATCGACTTCAACCGCGCGTTGGCTTCCTCCCAAATCCGCGGCGCGGAGGCTTCGTCGAGCGTCTCCTCGATCTGAAAGACCCGGCTCAACTCCAGGTGGGTCCAGTGCCAGATCGGGTTGCGCAGCAGCCGCGGCATGGTGGCCGCATAGGCGCGAAACTTGTCATACGGTGCAGCGTTGCCTGTGACGAACTCCTCGGCCACGCCGTTGGCCCGCATCGCCCGCCACTTGTAGTGGTCGCCACCAAGCCAGAGCTCGGCCACATCGGCCCACTGCTTGTCGTCCGCGATCTCCCGCGGCGAAAGATGGCAGTGGT
>JAUMAF010000095.1:0-21629 GCA_032117045.1 Pirellulales bacterium
GAAAGATACCTGGCGACTCGTCACCCGGGGCGGCGACGGCGAACTCGTGATCCGCGACTTCGACTCCGCAGAGGGCATCCTGCGGTCCCATCTGCAGGTCGGCGCGGACGACTGCAGCACCGACCTGGCCCTCCGCGGCGCTCCCGTTTTCCGGTCGCTCATCGGTCCGATGCCCGAGGGCCGCAACGTGATCCGGTACGAGACCCCCGAGGTCTTCGAGACGCTCACCAAGGAATGGGCCGCCCCCAAGGCGCCGCGCCGCCGCGGCCGCAAGGCCGAGACCAAGCCGGAAACCGCCGATGGCTGACACGATCTTCGGCCGGATCATCCGCCGCGAGATTCCCGCTCGGATCGAGCACGAAGACGACCTCTGCCTGGCCTTCCACGACGTGGCGCCGCAGGCGCCGGTTCACGTGCTCGTGATCCCGAAGCGGGCCATTGCCTCGCTGGCGGATGTGGCCGTTGACGATCAGTCGCTGCTGGGGCACCTGATCGTCGTGGCCACGCAGCTGGCCGCGCGACTCGGCCTCGGCGACGGCTACCGGCTGGTCGTCAACTCCGGCCGCAACGGCGGCCAATCGGTCGATCACTTGCACGTTCACCTGCTCGGCGGCCGCCCGCTCCGCTGGCCGCCCGGCTGATGCGGCTGGCCCGCGGCCTTACGGCCAGTCGGCTTGCACGAGCATGAACTCAGCGAGGGGCTGCCCGTGCCCCGCGAGCCGGCGTATGCCGCCAAGCGCAGGCAGGATGCCGAAGCGCCGGCGGCATCCGAGTGAGCGAAGGACAGGATGTCCGGAGCGAACGTCCGGCGACGGGGCACGGGCAGCCCCGAGCCCCCCGAACGTCCGGCGACGGGGCATGGGCAATCCCGAGCCGCGTACCGCAAGAGCCCGCGGCCTCACGGCCGGTCGACTTGCACGGGCATGCCACCGGCGACGATCACTGCCACCAGCTTCGCATTCGGTCAAACATGCCGCCGGCCTGCCGTTCCGCAGGTCCCTCTGGAGCCGGACCCGGAGCCGTTGTCGCCTGACGGGACTCCTCCATGGCGGTCACTGCCGCGTCGGAGACGAACGACTCGAGAAATGCGGGCCAGTAGCCATCGAGTCCGGCGAGACACGCGGCCCAATCGCCCGCCTGGCACTGGTGCTCGAGCAGGCTCACGGCCTTCGTCAGCTGCACCCGCTGCGACTCGTCGAACGCCAGATCAAACACGCGCACATCATCGATCTGCACGCTTCCCGGCCCCAGCAGGTCGAATCGCACCCGCATCGAATCCACGGGCTCGGCCGGAAGATCATCGACCTGCAGCACGAACTGCGACCACTCGCCCGTCAACGGCTGCCCACCCGTGAGACCGCCGACGGCGGCGAAGCGATAGTATTCGCGATCGTCCTGCACGCCCTCGATGGCCACCCGCAATGGCGGCTGAGGACTGCCTGCGGCGATCCGCAGCCACGCCGCCACGCTGATCCTGCCGGTCTTCGGTGCCGGGAAGGGATTGCTGCGGAGCGTGGAAAGCCCGTTGAACGACGAGAACTCGAGCCCGCGGCCGGCTTCGGCCGCGCCGCCGGCGCCAGGCACCGCGGCGACGGCGCCCCGCCGCAGTTCCACCACTTCCCAGCCGGCGATGGTCGCCCCCCGCCCGCCACTGGGCCGGGCCGCGCCGAGCTCAAACCCCGGATTGTCGAGCACATCCAGTGGCGTGGGCGACTCGAGCACTGCCCGCCGCTGACGGAGGCCGGCGATGCGGGAGGCCACTTCGCGGCGCACGGTGTCGTCGTGGTCGATGCGACCTGCTTGAACCGTCACGCCACCATCGAGAATCACCGTGTGCATGCCCCAAGGCTCGAGCGGAACGGCAACCTCGCGTTCGGCTGAGAGCGGCAGGGCCGTGCGGTTGACCGCATCGACGACCGCCGAGGGCTGACCTCCGAGGATCAGGATCGCGCGGGCGGAGGCCGCCGAGGCGTTCACCAGGGAGACCCACGTCATGCCGCCCACTCGGCAGGTGCGAACCACGAGCGACGCTGGCACACCGGCCACCGGCTCGAGCGTTACCCGCGGCAGCGACTCATAGCCCAGGCGGGCGGTGCTGGCCGGCCCGCAGGCCGTCACGAGCCCCGCATCGAAGACGATCTCGGCATCGGCGACCGCTACCACCTCGGCAAGTGGCCGGCCATCCACGGGAGCCGCCTGCACCATTCCGGGCTGCTCGCTGGCCGCCGCCCCAAACGGCCCGTGCGGCACGATGCCCGAGAGGTCGATGGCGACCGGCTGCTCGACGATCACGGCGCCGCGTCGCGCCGCGGCCCGGGCGGCACGCGCGAGGGCCGCCGAGCGATTGGCCGACGACCGCCGAGCCTGCTCTCGAATGCCGCCGGCTGCGGAGTGCACGTGCGGCGTTACGAAGACCACATTTCCGGCTGCTGGGAAGCCGCCGACCGCCATGTCGATGCCCGCGATCCTCACCGGATCGTCCGCATCGGCTGCCGTCGCGAGACTCGGCTGATAGAAGGCGGCCAGGTCGCCCTCGGCGAACAGTGTGGTGGGCACGAGATACAGGCTCCAGCGGGCATCGATCGCAGCGACCGCGGCGGCGAGCTTTCCATGAAACATCCCAACCTCGGCGCAGCGCCAGGCCATCCAACGGTCGCGGAGCGGTCCCTCGACCAGCCGCGCACGATCTGCGAAGCGGCCGTCGCCCTCCGGTGAGGGCGGTGGGGTTTCGAGCGTGGCGAGGAAGCGGGCGAACGTGGTGTCGTCGAGGCCCCAGGCGAGCCCCGGAAAATGCAGCCAGCCGTCGTGCGGCAGTATCACTGCGACACCGTCCACCGCCGACGAACCCCGCAACCGCGTCGCCATCTCTACCACCACGTCCTCGACGGACCGCTGCACGAGCGGGTCAAGCACGTTGTAGTGGAGCCCACCGTTCGCAAGCCGCCGCGGCCGGCCATCGCGTCCCACGCAGACGCGACCAGGCGACATACCGCCAACGGCGATCGCCGTTTCGACGGCCGGGAGCGGCGCGTCGAAACACAGCCCCGGAATCAGGCCGAGCCCGTGCTGTGACTGCATCCGCGACACCACTTCCAGCACGTCCGGTGTCGAGATTCCTCCGCCGGCTGCGGACGAGGAGATCCAGCGCGGCGCGTGGCGGGTCAGTTCCGAAGGCCAGATCGCTGCGCCCTGCGCATAGGCAGTCACGAGCGCTCCGCCGGCCGCCTGCGAGGCGAGCGACTCGGCGAGGTGCCGCGCGGCGGCGACATGGGTGCCCCAGTCGGCCACCGGCCTGCCCCCAGCCTCGCCGACGCGGCCAATGCCGCCGAACTCGCGGACGAGTTCCGGGGTGGCGAGAAACCCGTAGGTCCGCCGCGTGCCGGCTTCCGCCTTCACGAGCGACCCGACGGCAGTGTTCTGCACGGCGGCCGGCAGCCGTTCCGGCCCGGCCGTCACCCGCACCCGTCCGATCGTCGCCGTCCGGGAAGTCGACGGATTCGAAATCAGCACGAGCGGATTGCGGGTCGTCGGCCAGAACACGAAGCGATGGATGGCGAGCCGGGGCGCTTCGGCGGAAAACCGGGCCTTGCGCACCTCGAAGCCACCCCCATGCCGCGACTCGACAACCGTTTCCGTCGCGTCGGCCTCGAGCACGCTCACGCCCACGACGGCATCCTGATCAGTGGGATATTGGATCTCGACGGCATGCGGCAGGCCCGGCTGAACTCCCGCCAGCACGATGCCCTCCCATGCCGGCTGGGAGTCAGTGCGTGCCGGCGGCAGTTGGAGCATCGGTCCCAGGGAGTGAGCCGTGACAACCGAATGACCCTGCGTCAACAGGCCGCTCAGCCGCGGCACCATCGCCGAGACATTCGGCATCGGTACATTCGGCATCGGCATGTTTGGAAGCGGCACGCCCGGTAGCTTGGGCAGCGACATGCTCGGAAGCGGCATATCGGGCATCGACGGGAGATGCATGCCCGGCAAACGCCGGAGCCGTTCGTGCAGCCGCGGGCTCCCGGGATCGACCTCGTAGACGGTCTTCCAGGAATCATCCGCCGCCTTGGCCGGCGGCGCACTGGCCGCATCGGCGACGGCAGCAAACTCCACCGTGCGCGACACGAGCGGACGCGACCAGCGCATGCCGCCCCGTTCGACGGCCTCGAGCTCCACGTCGTAGGCTCCCTCCTCGGCCGGAAGGGTCACGTCGAAAACCACCGGCTCGAACGCGGTGAGGCCCCGCGCATCCGCGGCAGGCAGTGGTGTCATCGTGGTTGACTGGGCGGCAATCTCGGCCCCCTGCCGACTGCGCCGAAGCCGCATCCTGAGATCGACGGCATGCCCTCCCTGGAGCCGCGTCGCGATCAGCGGCTCCACTCGCAGACGCACGAGATCACCCGGCCGCCGCACGAGTCCGATCGCCTGTGGCGTGAAGGCGTCTGCAGCGGCGAGCGCCGCGGTCACCCGCAGCGCATCGCCGGGAGAGGGCTTTGCGGTGAGCCGATTCCCCAGCGTGTCGAGCACCTGCTGCGGCGGCTCGACAAGCAGCTCGGCGAGCGGAACCTCGAGCGTCGTCGCCGGCTGCGATCCATCGGCCGTGGCCAGACGGACCACGAGCCGAGCCTCCTGCCAGTCAGGCACGCTGATTTCCACGCCATCATGCGGCAGCGGTCGTGTCTGATGAACGGCGATGCCGACGGCCGTCTCGTGCGCCATCGCGGCGGCGTCGGGCTCCGAGGAGAGCGTCCGCCACGTGAAGGCCCGCCGGCTGGCTGGCCCATCGACCTGCTCACCGGCGGCGACAACTTCGATGCTGCCGGCCCAGGCCTGCGGGGTGCCGCCCCCCCACTGGATCCGCAGACTCACCGGTCGGCGATCCACGGCCGGCCGCACGAGCGGCGCGAGGTCGGCGCCGTCGGCCACGCGGAACGCGCTCGAGAGCCCCATCGCGGCGAGCATCACGAGGGCGCGTGCAAAAGCCATCGGGGAGTCCAGAGAACGGGAAGCAGAGGACGGACAGCAGGGTCGAGATCAGGTCGCGGATGGTAGCGGCCTGCCCAGGGGCGGGCAAAGCGTGTTTGACCGCTGAAAAAAAGGGCTGTCCTCGACTTCAACCGTCGCCACCGCGGCCCAACGGGGCCCGCCAGGCCCGCGCCGCATCGCCGGCGGCGGCCGCCGCGGCGACTTCACGAAGCGCATCGACGACGTCGGGGCAACGATTGGCGACGTCGCAGAGCTCGAAATAGTCGTCCGGCTTGGCGAAGAGATGCAGTCTGGGCTCGACCTCCCCGGCGCCGGCCGACAGGGTCAGATGCCAGTGGGGCGTGACGACCGCGACACCTTCCGGCGTGGTCACGATCACGCGATCGCGTTCCGTCACCGACCAGTTTCTGAAGAGTCCCGCCAGGCTTCGTCCCGGAAGCGGGCCATCAGGTTCCGCGGCCCCCTCGCCCCCGGCGAGCTCCACGAGCGTGGCGCCGAGGTCGGCCGGCGTGACGAGACCGCCATACCGCTGCCCGGCCATGCGGGCGTTCGCGTCCACGAGAATCGCCGGCAGGCGGATGAGTTCACCGAAGGGGGGCAGTGGCCCCACGCCCAACCGGCCGTGCAGCCCCAGCGGCAGACCGCGAACACCAACGACGAGCACCGTCCAGCCGTCGGCCACGCCGGCAAGCAGCCGGGAGAGCCGCCGGTCGAGGAGGGTGAGCTGTCCCGCGAAGACCTGCCGGATCCCCACGATCAGATCGGGGTCGGTGTCAGCCGACACGGCCAGTTCGGGCACGGCCGCGCCGGGCGGAGGGGGCGGATCGTCGGGATCAACGTAGGCTTCGCGAAACCCATCCGGCGCGTCCCACGCCCAGCCGAGGCTGCCGGCATGGCACCACACGCACGCGTGCCGCCCCGCAGCCACGACTTCCGCGGCGGCGTCAAACAACCGGGCTAGGATCGTGCCGTCTTCGTCCGTCGCCGTGGCCGCCGGCGTTGCCGCCTCAATGCACCGCGTCTCGAGACCTTGGCCGACATGCTCGACGATGGAAGAGTCGTCGGTCACGAGGCTGCCCACTCTCGCCTCGGCAGACGCGGCCCACATCCCGCCGAGCAGATCGGCGAGCACCTCGCGGGGATCACTGCCGGTCGCGACAAGCCCATCGAACACGATGCCGCGGCCGGCCAGGGCATTGAGAGCGGGCGTCGAGACCCACGACGACCCGTAGGCGGGCAGGATCCAGGCCGGCAACCGATCGATCGTGACCACGAGCGTTTTGCCGCTCATCGAGACGGCCCGGGTTTGCGTTTCCGCAGGGGGTTTGGCCATGCTGTCGTTCTCGTCGCACCGGTTCCACGGATCTTCATGGCCACGTCACCACCCTCCTACCGTACCCAGCCGGCCGCCACCACGGCCATGCCGCCGGGGATTCCCTACATTGTCGGCAACGAGGCCGCTGAACGGTTCTCGTTTTACGGGATGAAGACGATCCTCGTCGTCTTCATGACGCAATACCTCGTTTCCCGGTCGGGACGGCCCGACTTCATGACGGAAACCGAGTCGCGGGAATGGATGCATCTGTTCGTCGCGAGTGCCTATTTCTTCCCGGTGATCGGGGGCATCATCGCCGATGCGTTTCTCGGCAAATACCTGACGATCCTCCTGCTCTCGGTCGTCTACTGTGTGGGCCATCTCTGCCTGGCCTTCATGGACATGCCGGAGCCGTTCCTCGCCGCGACACTCGAACCCCGCGGCTGGCTGCTCGCAGGGCTCGCGCTGGTGGCGATCGGCTCGGGCGGCATCAAGCCTTGCGTGTCGGCCCATGTGGGCGATCAGTTCGGGCACTCCAATCGGCATCTGCTCGAGCGGGTGTTCGGCTGGTTTTATTTCTCGATCAACTTCGGATCGTTCTTCTCCACGCTGCTGACCCCCTGGCTGCTCGAGCATCACGGCCCCGGCTGGGCGTTTGGTGTGCCCGGCATTCTGATGGCCCTGGCCACGCTGGTGTTCTGGCTGGGCCGCAACCGGTTCGTGCATGTGCCGCCTCGGGGACCGCGCTATTTCAGCGAGACATTCGGCCCGGAGGGGCTGGCTTCGATCGGGAGGCTCATACCGCTCTACCTGCTGGTGGCCGTCTTCTGGTCGCTCTATGACCAGACGGGTGGCGCGTGGGTGCAGCAGGCCGAGCGGATGGACCGGCGGTTTCTGGGAATCGACTGGCTCGAAAGCCAGATCCAGGCGATCAACCCGCTCCTCGTGCTGCTCTTCATCCCGCTCTTCGGCATGGTGATCTATCCGGCGGTGGGCCGAGTGCTGGCGTTCACGCCGCTCCGCCGCATCCTCGTCGGCTTCGTGCTGGCGATCGCCGCCTTCGCGATCTCCGCGACGGCACAAGGCCTGATCGAAACGGAATCGGCCAGACTGGCCCACGCCGGCCTCGGCCTCGACGCGGCCCGCTGGCCCTCGGTCACCTGGCAGCTCGCCGCCTATGTGGTGATCACTGCGGCGGAGGTGCTCGTCTCGATCACCTGCCTGGAGTTCAGCTACACCCAGGCACCGCCCCAGATGAAGTCGCTGGTGATGAGCCTCTATTTGCTGAGCGTCTCCCTCGGCAATCTCTTCACGGCCGCGGTGAACATGCTCACCCGCGATGCCTCCGGACACTCATCCCTGACCGGGGCCTCGTATTACTGGTTTTTCACGGCATGCATGGCAGTGGCGACAGTCCTCTTGATTCCGGTAGTCTTGCTCTACCGGCAGCGGGAGTACCTCCAGCAGGAGGCGGATGGCACCGTCCCGATGCCCTGAGTTTGAAAGCCTGATCTGAACGCTCTTCCGATAGCCCGATCCGAAAGGATGCCCGATGACAGCCCTCACGTCTCACCTTGCCACCCGCCGTTCGTTTCTGGCCTCGTCGGCCGCGCTGACTGGCGCGCTGACCGGCGCGGTCGCCACGCGGTCGCTTGTGGCGGTCGGCGCCGACCCCGAACCGGCCGCCACCGCGTCGCTGCCGTTTCGGATCTCCCTCGCCGAGTGGTCGCTCCACCAGACCATCTTTGCCGGTAAGCTCGACAACCTCGACTTTCCGCGGGCGGCGAAGCAGCAGTTTGGCATCGAGGCCGTCGAATACGTCAATCAGTTCTTCAAGGACAAGGCACAGGACGCCGACTACCTCTCCGAACTCGCCAAACGGGCCGAGGACGAGGGGGTGACCAACGTCCTCATCATGTGCGACGGGCTCGGCAACCTCGGCGATGCCGACGACAAGGCTCGCACGGAGGCGATCGAAAAGCATTATCCCTGGGTCGAGGCCGCCAAGCGGCTCGGCTGCCACTCGATCCGTGTCAACGCGGCGAGCAAGGGCACGTTCGAAGAGCAGCAGAAACTCGCCGCCGATGGCCTGGCGCGGCTGTCGGAGTATGCAGCGCAGCTCGGCATGAACATCATCGTGGAAAACCATGGCGGCCTGTCCAGCAACGGGGAGTGGCTGGCTGGAGTCATGAAGCTCGTCGATCGGCCGAACTGTGGCACGCTCCCCGACTTCGGCAATTTCCACGACTACGACCGCTACCGCGGCGTCGCGGAACTCATGCCCTTCGCCAAGGGCGTGAGCGCCAAGAGCCACGAGTTCGATGCCGATGGCAACGAAGTGCGAACCGACTACCGCAAGGTGATGAAGCTCGTGCTCGACGCGGGCTATCACGGCTGGGTGGGCATCGAATACGAGGGCAAGGGGCTCTCGGAGGCCGATGGGATCATGGCGACGAAAAAACTGCTCGAGCGGATTCGCGACGAGATGGCCTGACGGCGGTTGACCTGACGAAGTCTCCGGCGGTAGAGTTCGCCCGCCTTCCGTTTCAGCCCGCCTTCTCGACGCCCAACCCACTCACGATGCCCCACCACGACACTCGGACCATCGAGTCCGGCTCCGCCCGCCTCTCCCGCCTCCTTCGCACCGGTGAAACCCACGTCGGCCTCGGTGTTTTCGCCCGTCGCCGGATCGCCGACGGTGTCGTGCTCGCGGAGGTGCTCGGCACGATTCTCGAAGACCATCCCGAAGACTCGAGCTATGTCATGGAACTGCCGGGGGGCAGGCTCCTCGACCCGGCCCCCCCGCTCCGCTTCGTCAACCACAGTTGCGATCCGAACTGTGAACTTTTCTACTGGGAAGTTGAGCCGGGTGAGCTGGAGGAAGAGCGGTTGTGGCTGCAGACGATCCGTCCGATCCAACCGGGCGAGGAACTCCTGATCGACTACAGTTGGCCGGCCGACGCGGCGATCCCGTGCCGCTGTGGGGCGGTGGCATGCCGGGGCTGGATCGTGGACCCGGCGGAGCGGCATCTGGTGCAGCCGCCGGAAACGACGCCGGACGCGTGAGCGATAGGCAGCCGGCGGTGCCCCGCCAGAACTCCCGGTGGCTCGGCTGGCAGCGGGGTGGCTGGCTGCTGGCGGCAGTGCTCACCGGACTGGCCATCTTCGGGATCTCGCGACTGCGGATCGACGATGACCTGCGGTCGCTGATTCGCGACGGCAGCGGCGACTTCCGGCTGATCGACGAACTGGCGACGACGTTCGGCCCTCCGGACCGCGACTGCATCGTGCGGGCCACCGCCCGCTCGGGCGACATCTTTGGTGCCGAGCCCCTCGCGGCCCTCGAAGACCTCGCCGAGCGGCTTCGGGGCCTCGACCATGTGGACCAGGTGCGGAGCATCTTCGACATCCGTCGGCAGGGCGCCGCCGGCGCGGTGCTGCCGGTGATACCCCGCCGCGCCGAACCGCTCGACGACGACTCGCGTGCCGAGGCGAAGCGGCGAGCCGAAAGCCATCCACTGGTCGCGGGGCACCTGCTCTCGGCCGATGCGTCGTCGTCGCTGTTGCTCGTGAGGCTGGAACCTCTGGCCGATCGCCCGCCGCTCTCCTCGCAGGTCGTCGCGCAGATCGAGGATCTCCTGGCCGAGCAGACGGCTGCCGGAGCTGCCGGGGCAACAGAGAGCCCGCTCCTGCTGGAACTCACCGGCCTGCCGGCGCTACGCGAGCAGGCCACCCGGGCCCTGCGCCGCGACATGCTGATGTTCAACACGATGGGCCTCTCGCTGGCCGTCCTGCTTTCAGCCGCCGTGGCGCGGAGCCTTCGCTCCACGATCGTCGCGTGTGTGCCGCCGTTCATCGGCGCCGTCTGGGCTCTCGGCACCCTCGGCCTGATCGGGGCGCCGGTCAACATTCTCACCAGCGTCGTGCCGTCGCTCGCACTGGTGGTCGGCACGTGCGACTCGATCCACTTCATCGAAGACATGCGCCGCAGCGCCCGGCGGGGCATCGCGCCGTTGGCGGCCTCCTCGTCGGCGGTGCAACGGGTCGGCTTGGCCTGTGGACTGACAAGCCTCGTCACGGCCATCGGATTCGCCTCCCTGGCGGTCGCCAGAATCGACACCGTGCGGATGTTCGGCATCGCGGCAGCGGTGGGGACGATCGCGAGCTTCATGGCGGTCACGCTCCTGACACCGCTCATCGCATCAACGCCGCTCTTTAGCGGCCTGCGGCTGGGCCGTTCCTCCCGGCTCGCGGGCCGTACCGCCGGCATGCTGGCGGCCTTCTCGGTTCGGCATGCCCGACCGCTGGCCGCTGCGGCCTGCTGCCTGACGGTGGCGCTGGGGATCCTGGGCTCCGGTCTCGACGCCGACAGCCGGATCGTCGACTCGCTCCCGAGACAGGCCCCCGCCTCGCGGACGCTCGCGCAAGTCGATGCCGACTTCGGCGGTGCGATGGGGATCGACGTGGCCGTGGGCTGGCCGGCCGAGGTGGACTGGCGCGACGCCGAGGTGTTCGACGCGCTGCAACGTGTGGAAGCCGTGCTCGGGAGCGAGGCCGGCATCTCCCGGCCGATCTCGCTCTCGACGATCGCCGCCGGCATGCCCCCTCGGGCCCGGCGGCGGCTTGATGCCGACAGTTTTCGCGATCTCGTGGCTCCTGAATCGAGAATGGCGGTCGTGCGGGCCCGGGTCACCGATCTGGGCTCGCGACGCCTCGAAGGCATCTACGACCGCATCGACCGGGCGTTGGCCTCGCTGGAGCGTGATCGACCGGGCTGGCGGTTTCGCCTCGCCGGCATGTCGGTGGTGTCGGCCCGCAACATCCGGCAGCTGGTCCGCGACCTCGGCTCGAGTCTCGTCGTGGAGGTGCTCGTGATCGGGAGCATTCTCGCGGTCGCGTTCCGATCGCCGCTGGCCGGAGTCGTGAGCCTGATTCCCAACGTGTTTCCCCTGACCGTGATCGCCGCGATCCTCGTCCTTACCGGTCGCTCGCTCGATCCGGCCACCGTGATCGTGTTCAACGTCTGCCTGGGTCTGGCGGTCGACGACACGGTCCACGTGCTCTCCGCGCTCACGCGTAACCGCCGCGAGGGGCTCTCGATCGCCACGACCGTTCGCCGGGCCCTCGCGGAGACGGGCAACGCCGTCATGATCGGCGGCGTGGTGCTCACGGTCGGTTTCGCCGCGGTCACCGCCAGCAGCGTGCCGTCGCTGGCCGGCTTCGGCCTGCTCGCCTGCGCCGCCGTGATCTCGGCAACATTCGCAGAGCTCGTGTTTCTGCCGGCGCTGCTGGTCGTCACCGACGACATCGTCACACGGCGCTGGCCGGTCTTCCGCGACGGCATCTTTGGCGTCGCCGCGCGAGCCGGATCGTGAGGCAAAGTCGCAACGGTCCGCGGCCTCACGGCCGGTCGGCGTGCACGAAGCGAACGGTGTTACGAGGCCTCTGCCATGGCAGCGATCACGTCTGCGAGCGTCTCGACCGTGTGGACGATCTGCTCCTCCGTGTGCTCGCAGGTCAGGAAAAATCGCACGCGGGCGGCCGACTCGCGAACGGCCGGATAGAGGATCGGCCGGGCGTTGATCCCGCGTTCGAGGAGCATCTGCGAGACCTGCATCGCCCGTGCCGAACTGCCCAGGATCACGGGAATCACCGGCGTGTCGCCGCTGGGTCCGGTGTCGAGGCCGACGTCATGTGCCAGTTTGAGAAACAGGTCGGACCGCTCACGAAGGGCCGTCAGCCGCCAGGGCTCGCGGCGGATCACCCGCACCGACTCGAGGGCCGCAGCGGCGTTGGGCGGCGAGCAGGCGGTCGAGAACACGAAGGCGGGCGTGGTGAAGCCGAGGTAGCGGATGAGCCGTTCCGGACCGGCGAGGTAGCCACCGCCCGAACCCAAGGCCTTGCTGATCGTGCCCATCCAGAGGTCGCCCTCACGGGCATCGACGCCGAAGAAGTCGCAGATGCCACGGCCTTCAGGGCCCATGGTGCCGATCGAGTGGGCCTCATCGACATACAGCATCGCGTCGTGCCGCCGCTTCACCTCGATGAATCGCGGCAGGTCCGGATAGTCGCCATCCATGCTGTAGACGCCCTCGATGGCGACGACCACGCGGCGGTACTGCGACCGGAGATCGCGGAGCAGGCCGTCGAGCTGTTCGTGATCGTTGTGGCGGAAGGGCCGCTTACCGGCCTTTGATGCCGAGGCGCCCTGGACGATGCTGTTGTGAGCGAGTTCGTCGTAGAGAATGAGGTCGCCGTCGCCAAAGAGATGGTTGAAGAGCGACGCGTTGGTGCCATAGCCGCAAGGAAACACCACGGCCCGCTCGGTGCCGATGAAGTCGGCGAGCTCCGCATCGAGTTCGTCAAGGATCGTGTTGTTGCCCCCCACCATGCGGCTGGCCGAGGCGCTGCAGCCGAAACAATCGATGGCGTTCTTGGCCGCCCGGGTGACGTCGGGATGGCCGGCGAGCCCGAGGTAGTCGAAGCTCGTAAAGCTCACCGTCTCGCGACCGTCGAGCGTTGCCACGCGGCCACGCACCCGCTCGTTGGCCAGCAGAAATGGATTCTGGAGCCCGGCCGCCTCGAGACCGGCCAAGCGTTCCTCCAGGGCCCGGCACTCAGGGAACGGTTCCGAGGAGGCGTCTGCGGTGTCCCTGGCGTCCGCCTCCCTCTGGGCGGCCTGCGGAGCCCTGCGGACCGGAGCCGCGGCCGCAGCGGGGGGCGTCTGACCACGTGCTGCCGATCGATCTGCAGCGTCGAACATATGGTCTGCCACCCGTTCAATCAGGTCGCCGCACGTGCGGATGCCGCTCAGCCACGAGGCGTGAAACCGCATCTGGTAGTGGCCCTCGAGGCAGGCCACGGCGTCGAGAAAGCGGTCGGCATCGATACCCGAATCGCGAAGCACCGAATGCGTGCCGAGCCGGAGGGCCGAGCCGGAGGGCATGACCTGCTGGAGGGATGCGATCACCACGGCCGAGATGGCCTGGCGGCCATGCGCGTCGGGGCGGTCGCGAACGGCGATCGCTTCCGTCAGCGCGCTGGGCAGCAGCGTTGTTGAAAATCGTGATGCGGGCTGCGAAAGATCGATTGCCATGGCTTCTCCTCCGTGACCGGTCAAGCGCACATCCATTGCCGATGCCCGCCGGCCCATCACTATACGGGAACCGCCCGTCTCCGATAGCGGTTTCAAGCCCACGCGAGCGGCTTTTGCCTGCGGACACGCAGGACAGTGGAAAAATCTTCCGCTGGTGCGGAGTATGCGGGCAGTAGATCACGCGCCGAGCAGTTTGCGGAGCACAAAGGGCAGGATGCCCCCGGCCCGGAACTGATCGAGTTCCACGGGCGTGTCGATCCGCACCAGACACGGAATATCCTTGACCGAGCCGTTCGTCGCGGTCGCCTTGACGATCACGGTCGAACGCGGCGCCAGATGCTCGAACGGAATGTCGAAGGTCTCCTCGCCCGTCAGGCCGAGTTGCTGCCACGACTCGGTCAGGGTCAACGGCAACACCCCCATGCCGACGAGATTTGAGCGATGGATTCGCTCAAAGCTCGCAGCCAGCACCGCCCGCACCCCGAGCAGCATGGTGCCCTTGGCCGCCCAATCGCGGGAGCTTCCGGTGCCATATTCGGCGCCGGCCAGAACGACCAGCGGCGTGCCCTGCTCGCGATACTTCACTGCCGCGTCGTAGACCGCCATGACCTCGACGCCGGGAAGGAGCCGCGTCACGCCCCCTTCGGTGCCCGGCACGAGCAGGTTGCGGATCCGGATGTTGGCGAACGTGCCCCGGGTCATCACGCGGTCGTTGCCGCGACGGGCACCGTAGCTGTTGAAGTCGGCCGGCGGCACGCCGTGCTCGACGAGGAATGTTCCCGCCGGACTCGTCTTGGAGATGCTGCCAGCCGGGGAGATGTGGTCGGTGGTCACGCTATCGCCGAGCGCCAGGAGGACGCGTGCTCCGCGGATACTCGCCGGGGGCTTCGGCTCCCGGGAGATTTCGGCGAGGAATGGCGGCTCCTGGATATAGGTGCTCGCCGCGTCCCAGTCGTAGAGTTCACCGCTGCTCGTCGGCACCGCATTCCAGCGCGGATTCGACTCCCAGACGTTGTCGTAGCGCTGCTGAAACTGCCCGGGCACCACGCTCGCCTCGACCGTCTGCCGGACTTCCTCGGATGTCGGCCAGATGTCTCGCAGGAACACGGGCTTGCCGTCCTTGCCCATGCCGAGCGGCTCGTGATCGAGGTCGATGTCGGTCGTGCCGGCCAGCGCGTAGGCGACGACGAGCGGCGGGCTCGCCAGCCAGTTGGCCTTCACCAGCGGATTCACACGGCCTTCGAAGTTGCGGTTGCCCGAGAGCACCGCGGCGGCGACGAGATCGCCTTCGGTCACGGCGGCGGCCACATGATCGGGCAGCGGCCCCGAGTTGCCGATGCAGGTCGTGCAGCCATAGCCAACCGTCTCGAAGCCGAGCGCGTCGAGATCCTTGGCGAGGCCCGCCTTCTCCAGATAATCCGTGACCACACGGGACCCGGGGGCGAGGCTCGTCTTGACCCATGGCTTCGTGGCGAGCCCCTTCTCGACCGCCTTGCGAGCCACGAGGCCGGCGGCCACCATCACGCTGGGATTGCTCGTGTTGGTGCAGCTCGTGATGGCGGCGATGACCACCGCGCCATGGCCGATGGTGTCGGCATGGCCGTTCTCGCGGACGGTGCCCGTGCGGGTAAGGGCCGGTCCCTCCAGCGCAAAGCCCCGCTTGGCCGTCGGCGCCGTGAGCGACTCGGCGAACGCCTGCTTGACACTCGCAAGCGGCACCCTGTCCTGCGGCCGCTTCGGGCCGGCCAGACTCGGCACCACGCTGCCAAGGTCGAGCGCGAGCCGCTTGGTGAACTCGGGGATCGGGGCCGTTTCGGTGCGAAACATCCCCTGCTCCTTCATGTATCGCTCGACGAGCGTGACATGGCTCGCGGGCCGGCCGGTGAGCCGCAGGTAGGCAAGGGTTTCGTCGTCGATCGGGAAGAAGCCCATCGTCGCCCCGTATTCCGGAGCCATGTTGGCGATGGTGGCCCGGTCGGCCAGCGACATGCCCTTGAGGCCGCTCCCGAAGAACTCCACAAACTTCCCGACCACGCCCTCCTTCCGCAGGATCTCCGTCACGGTGAGCACGAGATCGGTGGCGGTCGCCCCGGGCGGCAGGTGCCCGGTGAGTTCGAAGCCCACGACCTCCGGCAGCAGCAGCGAGAGGGCCTGACCGAGCATGACGGCCTCCGCTTCGATGCCGCCCACGCCCCAGCCCACGACCCCGAGCCCATTGATCATGGTGGTGTGGCTGTCGGTGCCGACAAGCGTGTCCGGCACCGCGATGGGCAGCGTTTGCTTGCCGCCTGCTCCGCGATGGTCGGGATCGCGAAGAAACACGCAGCCCGCGAGGTATTCCAGGTTCACCTGATGCACGATGCCGATGGCCGGCGGCACCACGCGGAAGTTCTGGAAGGCCTGCTGCCCCCAGCGGAGAAAGGAATACCGTTCGGCATTCCGGTCAAACTCGATGTCGACGTTCTTCTCGAGGGCGTCCGCCGTGCCGAAGAAATCGACCTGGACGGAGTGATCGATGACGAGATCGACCGGCACGAGCGGATTGATCTTGCCGGGATCACCGCCGAGTCGCTTCATCGCGGCCCGCATGGCGGCCAAGTCCACCACGCAGGGAACCCCGGTGAAGTCCTGCAGAACGACGCGGGCCGGCTTGAACGGGATTTCCCTCTCGGCCGGTTGGGAGGCATTCCAGGTCGCCAGCGCGCGAATGTCGGCTTCGGTGACCTCATAGTCGTCGCAGGTCCGCAGCAACGCCTCGAGGATCATGCGGATCGAGTAGGGCAGCCGCGATGTGTTGGTGACCCCCGCGTCGTCGAGCGACCGGACGCGGTAGAGCGTTGCGGGGCCGGAGCCGGTCTCGAAGGTGGCGCGGGCGGAAAATGGGTCGGCGGGGGTTGCGGCCATGGGTATCCGGGGGGTCGAAGGCGAGCGATCCCAGCACGACATTGCCGGGACAGGCGGTAGCGTAGCCGACCGGACGATCCCGGGAGAAGTCATGGGGCGATGGCTGTACCTGGCATCGGCTGACCAGCAGTTTTCGGCCCTACGGGCAGCATAACCCGCAGGCTTTCGCGAAACTCGGCCCGTCGGCCTCACCGGGTTCAAAAAAAGGATTCGACACGCCACGGTTCCGTCGTGTATTCTTTTGAGGTCGGGAGTGAGAGCGGCTTGACGCTCCTTTGAAGCTCCACTGACCTCCAAAACACTTTGACTCTCTTCAGCGGCTGTTCCCCCCCCCCAAAGACCCTCACATCTAAAGCCGCTACCGGACCCGTGGTTTCAAACCCACGGGTCCTTTTCTTTGAGGCGGTGATGGCGAGCCGCATGCGGACGGGACCACACGCAGGGCACCCGCGGCCTCACGGCCGGTCGGCTGGCACGGGCAAGAACCTAGCGAGGGGCTGCCCGTGCCCCGGGGCCGGCGTATGACCGGGCACCGATCCGCTTTAGCGGATTGGTCGACGGAGGCAGGATGCCGAAGCGCCGGCGGCATCCGAGTGAGCGAAGGACAGGATGTCCGTAGCGAACGTCCGGCGACGGGGCCACGGGCAGCCCCGAGCCGCGCACCAGGGCAGCCCGCGGCCTTACGTGCCGGAGCCCGCAGGACGATGGGTGGGACGCAGCCCGTTTGCGGGCATTCCCGAACAATAGTCAGCGGCAACGATTTTGATACACTTCTCTTTCGGCGGGCTGTTGACGATCCCCCTTTCTTTCGCGGGCCTTCACGAACGGTCTGAGCGAATTTTGCTCTTGCTCACACGGCGCTCACGAACGCCTGCTTCACTGTCGCGAATTGTTTCGGCACCGCCGCCTTGGCGGAAAGCATTCTGCCGCCTCACCTGAAAACGTCGTCACTCAAGAAGGAGTCAGACCGATGGGAGTCAAGCATGTGTTCGACCGCAAAAATGGGCGAAGCCTGACCCCGCGGCGGTCGCGGTCAAAGCCGGCCCGTGGCCCCCGCTTCGAGCGGCTCGAAGGCCGGGCGATGCTGGCGGCATTCACGCCGGGCAACCTTGTGATCTACCGGGTCGGCACCGGGGCGGCCGCGCTCTCGAGCGCCGCGACCGACGTGTTCCTTGATGAGTACGCGCCGAATGGTTCGCTCGTGCAGAGCGTCGCCATGCCAACGGCTGCCATCGACTCAAACCAGCCGCTGACCGCCGCAGGAACATCCACGTCTGAGGGCCAAATTACCCGCTCGACCGATGGCAGATTTATCGTCGCCACAGGCTATGCCGCCGCGCCGGGCACGGCGTCCATCGCGTCGTCGGCTGCCGCCACCTACAACCGCGTCGTCGGCCGCATTGCCGCCGACGGCACCATCGACACGAGCACGACAATGACCTCTTTTTCAGGAGGGAGTGTCCGCAGCGTCGCATCGGCGGACGGATCGGACTTCTGGGTCGCGGGTGCCAACACCGGCGTGGTCTACCAGCCGCTGGGAGGCTCAGGCAACGGCACGGTCATCAGCAGCACCACGAGCAGCGGCAACCTCACGAACCTGCGGAACCTGGGCATCTTTGACAATCAGTTGTATGTGGGTTCGGGCTCGGGTTCCAACCGTATGCTCTCGGTAGGAACCGGCGTGCCAACAACGTCCGGGCAAACGATGACCCAGCTGCCCGGCTTCCCCACGGGTAGCCCGTCATCGAGTCCATGGGGATTCTTCTTCGCCGATCTCGATGCCGCGGTCGCCGGCGTGGACACGCTCTACGTCGCTGACAGCACGGCCGGCGCGATCCAGAAGTATTCGCTCGTGTCGGGATTGTGGACGGGCACGGGAACGGCCACCGCCGCCAGCGTCTACGGGCTCACGGGCACCGTGTCAGGTGCCACCGTGACACTTTACGCCACGTCCGCCAGTACCTTCTCCACGCTCACGGACTCAAGCGGGTACAACGGGACGCTTTCCGGGGCCGTCACCAGCCGCGGCACGGCCTCGGCCAACACGGCCTTCCGCGGCATCGCCTTCGCCCCCGAGGGCGGCGTCGTCGTGGTCGTTCCCACGCTCGCCGATCCAACCACGTCGGCCGTCACCAACACCACGGCCACACTCGAGGGGAACGTCACCAACGGCGGCGGCGCCCAGGTCACGGCCCGCGGCTTCGTCTACTCGGTCACATCGGTCAACGGCAACCCGGCGATCGGAGGCTCGGGCGTAACCCAAGCGGCCGCCGGCACCGGTCCCGGCGTGTTCAGTGTTCCCGTGACGTCGCTCCTCCCGGGCACGCAGTACACCGTCAAGTCCTATGCCACCAACAGCGCTGGTACCGCCTACAGCGCCGCGATCACGTTCACAACCAGCGCCACCTCCACGGCACCGGTCGTGACATCACCCACGTCCACGGCGATTCTCGACATCGAGGCGTTGCTCGGCGGCACGGTCACGAGCGATGGCGGCGCGGCCGTCACGGAGCGGGGCATCGTGATCGCCCTCACCTCCGCCAATCCCGCTCCGGAGATCGGCGGCACGGGCGTCACGGCGGTGCCCGCGGCCACCGCCGGCACGGGCACGTTTACACAACTCGTCACCGCGCTCACCGCCTCGAGCGACTACACGTTTCGGGCATACGCCATCAACAGCGTCGGCACGGCCTATTCCGATGTGGCCACGTTCACGACGGCCGTCGCCGCGACGGCGCCGGTCATCGGCAGTCCCACCAAGACCAACATCGGTTCCACCACCGCCACGCTCGGTGGGCGGGTGACTGCCGACGGCGGCCGGCCGGTCACGGAGCGGGGCGTTGTCTACTCGAAGACTTCGGACAACCCCGACCCCGAGATCGGTGGCTCGGGCGTCACCAACGTCCCGGGCACACTCGGCATCGGTGTGAGCACCTTCACGGTGGCTGTCACCGGGCTCGAAAAGCTCACCGGCTATACGTTCAAGGCCTACGCCACCAACTCTGCCGGCACGAGCTACACCACGCTCGATACGTTCACCACCTACGACACGCCCACCACGCTCACGGCCGGCGACGTCGCCTTCACCGGCTTCGACCCGGCCGGGGCCGACAAGCTCTCATTCGTACTGCTCACATCGGTCGTCGCCGGTACCACGGTCGTGTTCACCGACAACGCCTGGACCGGCACCGCGCTGACCACCAACGAGGGCTCGAGCACGGTCACGTTCTTGGATCCATTCTCCGCTGGCACGGTCTTCGACTACGACGGCTCGACCGCGCGGACCGCGGGCCAGAAGTGGCAGTGGGGCGCCAACGCGGGCACCCCGTCGGCGGTCGGCGTCTCCGACGTGACATCGAATTTTTCGTTCGCAGCCGGCGGCGACAACGTCTTCGGCTACCAGGGTGCGGCCCCGACGACTGGATCGGCCTCCAACTGGGTGGCTGGTTTCTCCTCGCTCGCGTGGATCGACACGGGAGTCCCAGGCACGGGCAATTCCTATCTGCCGTCGGGGCTGACCACGAACGACACCGCGTTTTCGCTCAACTATGCGGTCGGTGCGACGCCACAGTCTGGCGAGCTGATCCTGCTCGACCCCAATCCGCTGACGGGCACGCCTTCGGCCATTCGCACGACGGTCTATACCGCGTCGAACTGGCAGTCTGACGTGACCACGTTCCCGCTGGGCACGACCTTCACCGTCAGTGCCGGCTCCGCCTCGATCGGCACCACGGGCACGTTCTCCGCCCTGTCCACGACCTACGGCTCAAACTCCGGCACCTCGTCGATCACCGTCTCGGGCTCCGGCCTGACCGGCAACATCACGGCCACGGCCCCCGCCGGCTTCCAGGTCTCGAACGACGGCACGAACTTTGGCTCGACGGCCACGTTCGTGCAGTCCGGCGGTACGGCGAGCGGCACGCTCTACGTCCGCATTCCGGCGACCACCGGGGCGGGTCCGCAGTCCGGCACCGTGGTGCTCTCGTCCTCGGGCGCCACATCCGTCAACGCCGCGATCCCGTCGAGCACGGTCACGAAGCAGGCCCTCGTCGTCACCGCCGACGACCAGACCCGCGAATGGAACCAGCCCAACGCCTTCACGGCCACGATCACCGGCTTCGTCAACGGTGAGACGGCGAGCGCCCTGACGGGCTCGCCGAGCCTCACGAGCACGGCCACGCAGTCGTCGGCCCCCGGCACCTACTCGATCGTCGCAGCCCTCGGCACGCTGGCGTCCGACAACTACTCCTTCCCCACGTTCACCAACGGCACGCTCACGGTCACCATCGCCACGGTTACCTTCAACGTGCCCCTTGGCGACAGCGTCACCGACACGACCGTCCGCACCGGCTACACGCGGATCGTCAAGCAGGGCGCCGGCACGCTCACGCTCAACCAGGCCAACAGCTACGTATCCGGCACGCTCGTCGAGGCCGGCACGCTCATCGTGGCCAACGGCGACGCGCTCGGCACGGGCACCACGACCGTGAACGCGACCGGCACCCTGCAGGTGGGTGCGGGCGTGACCGTGAAGACGCAGACCGTCACGATCGCCGGCGGCACGCTCGCAGCCGCGGGTGCCACGATCCTGGTCAATGCCACGACGGGGATCGGGCTCCTGGCGATCACTTCGGGCAGCGTCACGGGCTCGCCATCGCTCACCGTAAGCGGCAACGGCGTGGTCACGCTGCCGACCGACCGCCGGCAAGTCGTGGCGGTCACCGCCCTGTCGGTCGACCAGGCTGGCGGCGGGCGGATCGACATCGGCAAGGGCCGGATCGACATCGGCATCGGCGGCATCACGGAGACGGACCTGCGGGCCGACGTGGTCGCGGGCCGGAATACAGGTGCTTTCAATGGCACAACCGGCATCATGACGACCGGGGGCAAGGCGTCGGTGACCAGCGCGAACCCTGTGGTGGGCTACCGCGTACTTGGCACTGGAGCGGCGATCGTGGCCTGGGCTGCCTATGGCGACTCGAATCTCGATGGCCAGGTTAATACGACCGACATCAATCTCATCAATACCGGCGGCAAGTTCGGTCAGGGCGCATCAACTGGGGCTGTTTGGTCGCAGGGCGATTACAACTACTCGAACGGTGTGACCACGACCGACATCAACTTGGTCAACGGGGCTGCGATGTTTGGAGCCGGTTCCTACCTCCCGATCACGCCGACCGGTCTGACCAACAGCGCGATCTCGCTTGCCGCATGGGCCGCGTTTGCTACCGACTCGCAGACACCTCGGCAAACCAAGAAAAAATGAGGACCGCGGATGAGCCGCTGCGAGCGAATGTGTCGGCGGCCAAACGCCCGCGGTGAGAGGCGGTC
>JAUMAF010000096.1:0-2887 GCA_032117045.1 Pirellulales bacterium
TGGCTCCTTCCTGATCCTTTCGTGGCTCCGACAATCCGGTGTCGGAGGACACTCTTATTATGCACTCTTTTTGAGTGTGGGCTGGTGGGTCGAAAGTTCGTATTGCATGGGCAGCTCGCCGCTGGCAACGACCTGACGGCCAGTGCGGGCTTCAAGGTTGATGACGATTGGCGCCTTCAAATTGAGCGTGAGGGATTTGCCGTTTTGGCCCACCACCACCACCACCTGCGCCTGGCGGATGTCGCTGATCGCGAGGGGGGTGAGCTCGCTGCGCGGGATCCGCACCTGGTAGTCGGGCACGAACCGGCGCGGGCTGACCACGGCCAGGGCGATGTCGCCGCGCGAGGTGCTTTGCAGCCAGCCGAGCGAGTCGTTCGTCGCGTCGGCGAGCAGGGCCCACTCGCGACAATCCTCGAGGCCTGGCAGGCCGCTGGGAAAGTTGAGGACGTCGTTGGCGTCGACGTCGATGCGCCCGAATCTGGTGGTGTTGATCCGCATGGCCGTGGCACTCCTTTGCCTGGGCGGTTCTCGCCCGAACATCCTGCTGTCCAACCGAACTCCCGTTCGTGCACTGTTCATCGGCACTTCGGGGGATCGGGGTAGAGAAAAAAGGCTTGGAGAAAGAAGGAGGGTGCGGAAGCCCTTGCGGCGCAGGGAGTTGGGGCTGTTTGCGGAGGCTCTGCCGGATCCCGGGCGAAGTTCGGGATATGCCGGTTGTTACTGCCACATCGGCTGCGCCCGCCAAGCGGCCAGCGGGGCGAGCACGAGCAGCGGCAGCCAGGCGCCAACCGACGGGCTGAGCACGTAGGCCGTCGCGAGGCCGTGGCAGCCGAGCACCACGAGGAAGAAGACCACCGTCATCGCCACGCAGAGGCCCACGGCCACGAACACGCCGCGGCGGTTGGGGCCGACGACGAGCGGGATGCCGAGGAGAGCCAGCGACATGTCGAGCAGCGGCGCCACAAACCGGGCATGGACCCGCAGCGGCACGTCGGCCGCGACGCCGAGGCTGGGATTGGCGATCGCGCCGACAAGTTCGGCGGTCGATGAGTACAGGCTCCAGTTGGAAGAGCCGATCAATTGCTCGAACGAGACGTCGCTGGCGACGAAGCACTGCCCCGGCTCGAGCCAATCGGCCGCAGCGCGGGTCAGGACGATCGTGCGGTCGCCCGAATGCAGCGGCTCGAGGCGGTCGATGTCGGCCGGCTCCCGCACCCCGCAGAGCAGGTAGCCAGCGGGATGCCGCGCGTCGGCCGCACGCCAGAAGGCCTCGGCGGCGTCGATCTGCGGGCCGAAGTCGGCGAGCGAGGGGGGCATCAGCAGGCTCGGCGCCTCGATCCGGCAGGGGCCGGCCTGGGCCGTGCGGCCGCGAAACAGGATCTCGGTGGCGTGGTCGTAACGGGCCTCGAACGGGTGTGCCGCGTCGCCGCGGAGATCCTGCGCATTGCGTGAAAACGCGTGCCGGATCCGGGGCAGCACCACCTCACGGTTGGCCATCGCCAGGATCGCGACGATCGCGGCGAACACAATCGCGGGGCGGGCGATCCGCCAGCGGGTGATGCCGGCCGCCAACAGCGCCGTGAGCTCGTTGTGCCGCTCCAGCCAGGAGAGGGCGAACATGGCGCTGGCGAGGGCGATCACGCCGCTGGTGGCGTCGAAAAACGAGATCAGCCGGCAGCCGTAGTAGGTGCTGAGCACCTTCCAGAGCCCGCCCGCCTCGGCCGAGTGGGCGATGAATTCCTCCATGTTGGTGAAGGCATCGACAACGAACGTCAGCCCTGCGAGACTCACGAATACGATCACGAACGCCTGCAGTTGGGCGCGGGTGATGTAGCGGTCGATGAGCATCGGTCGCACCAGCGAAGGAAGCCGTCGTTCTCGCCCTCTGCTCCGGTTGCTCGGCCGCTCCGCCTGCGAGGGGAGGCCGGTCCATCGGGAGGGGCGGGGAGGATAGGAAGGTCCGGCGACACCGTCAATCGTGTCCGGGCGCCACCCCGAAGCAGCGAAAAAGCCGAGTCCCACAGCCCCTTCACCGCCACGATCCAATGAGCAGCCGGCCAATGATCACCTGGGGGGAGCGCTTGCGTCGGGGGGCCGCCCGCTGGGCAGGGGAGGGGATCGACCTTTTGTTTCCGCCGCGGTGCGTGCTCTGTCGGCAGGATCTCCCGCCGGCGGATGACGCAGGCGGTGGCGATCCGACCGCGGCCGCCGAACTCTGCGTGGCATGCGCTCGCGATCTTTCGGCCGACAGCGGCCGCTGCCTCGTCTGCGGCGAGCCCGGCGCGGGCGGCTCCTGCCGCAGGTGCCGGGGCCGGTGTTCCGATTGGGACGGGATCGCCATCCTCGCCGGCTATGGCGACCGGCTTCGGGAAGCGGTCCTGCGGTGCAAGAGGCCGACCGGCGACGAGGTCTCCCGCGCGCTGGCGGGGCTGCTCGTTGGCCGCCATCGGACGACGCTCACCGACTGGCGAATCGACGGGGTCGTGCCGGTGCCGATGCACTGGCTGCGGCGGATGTCGCGCGGCACCAGCGCCGCGGACGAGATCGCGCGGCGGGTCGCAGGGCTGCTGGGAGTGCCGTTCCTGCGGGCCCTCTCGCGGCAGACCGCCACGACCATGCAGAATGAGTTGCCGGTGAGCGAACGCCGCGGCAACGTCGCGACGGCCTTCCGCCTGCGGCGACCGGTGGCGGGGCGGCGCCTGCTCGTCGTCGACGACGTCGTCACCACCGGCTCGACGCTCGCGGCCTGCCGCCGCGCGGTCGCCGCGGGCGGTGCCGAAGCCGTCTATGCGGCGGCGATCGCCAGGGCGGATCGCATGGCCGACGATGCGTCCCAACACGGAGACTGACATGAACGACGCGAAAACGATCCGCATCGGCACCCGCG
>JAUMAF010000097.1:0-12830 GCA_032117045.1 Pirellulales bacterium
CCGTCCTGCCGCCGTCACAGCCGTCACGGAAATCGTTCTTGACGAGATCGAGCGATTCCCGAAAGGTCGATCTTCCGTCGGCTGCAGATCGCCCGAATGGCCCGGACCTGCAATGTGGTGGCGGGGTGGGGGCTAGGCTGGGTCGTGAAGTGGGAGGGTTGGATACGCGCGACCGTGGCGCCGTTGATAGACGGAGTTGTCCTGACCTCGACGAGCGGCTCTTGATTCGCCGCGGGAGCAGCGGTGCATCGTGCGCAGGGGGTTGCTTCGCCGGAGAGCGGCTAGACTCTGGCCGCCCCCGATGGCGGGCCTGTACTGGAGTTCCCGTGGCCACCCCCGAGCCCCCGAGCCCCCCCCGCATGTGCTTCCGCACGCAGCGTGCGATCGCGACCCTTCCCAGGTTGGTGGCCGCGGCCGTCGTGATCACCGCCGGGGGCTGCAGCCGGCCGGCTCCACCGCCGTCGCCGCCGCCCGTTTCCGAGGTGACGGTCACGGCTCCGCGCGCGGCGCGGGTGCCGGAGTACCTGGAGGTGACGGGACGGATCGACGCCGAGCTCGTGGTCGACATCCGCAGCCGGATCACCGGCTACCTGACCAAGGTCGCGTTCCGTGACGGCCAGTTCGTGGCGAAGGGGGATCCGCTCTACGAGATCGACGCCCGGCCCTCCCTCGCGCGCCTCGACGAGGCGACGGGCACGATCGAGCGGCTGCTCGGGGAACAGCGGTTCCTCAAGGTGCAGGTCGACCGCTTCGACAAGCTCGTCGCGAAGGGCGCCGCGAGCCAGCAGGATCTCGACAGCTACCGGGCGAAACTCGACGAGAACGCCGGCGCGCTGGTGGCGGCCCGGGCGCAGCACGAGGCGGCCCGGCTCAACGTGGAGTTCTGCTCGATCACGTCGCCGATCGACGGCCAGGTCGGCCGCACCCAGATGCAAGTCGGCAACCTGATCAATCAGGACCAGACCACGCTGACCACGATCGTGTCGATCGACCCGATCTTCGTCTACTTCAACGTGGACGAGCCGACACTCGTGCGGGTCATGGCCCACGCCCGGGAATCCGGCCGTGGTCCCGGTGTCGGTGGCGACGAGACGGTGGTGGAGTTGGGGTTGGTGGACGACGTGGCCCGCGCCTACCCGCATCGCAGCCGGGTCGACTTCCTCAACAACCAGGTGGACACGAAGACGGCGACGATCACGATGCGCGGCCGGCTCGACAACCCGTATTCCGCCGACCCCGCGGCACCGCGACCGCCGCTGTTCCGGCCGGGCATGTTCGCGCGGGTGCGGCTGCCCCTGGGCGACCCCGTCGAGCGGCTCTTCGTGCCGGAGGCGGCGGTCGGCAGCAACCAGGACCGCAAGATCCTCTGGACCGTCGGCGACGGGGACGTCGTCTCGGCCCGCGAGGTGCGTGTCGGTCAAAAGCTGGGGAGCTGGATCGCCGTCGCGGCGACCGATGCCGCTCGGCCGCTCACGACCGACCAGCGGATCGTCATCCGCGGCCTGCAGCGGTGCCGTGAGGGGAAGCCGGTGCAACCGCTGGCCGCCGAGGAAGGAAGCCTCGACCTCGAGGGGTTCGTCGCGCCCGCATCGCCGCCACCCGGGGACGCACCTGCGGACCGGACGTCTCCGCCGGCGGCGGAGTCGCTTCCGCCCCCTGGCGACCCGTCTCCGTGATCTCGCGATTCTTCATCCGCCGGCCGATCTTCGCCGCCGTGATTTCGATCGTGATCACGCTGGCCGGCGGCGTGAGTCTGCTGTCGCTTCCGATCTCGCTCTTCCCGCCGATCGCCCCGCCCATCGTGCAGGTGATCTGCTCCTACCCCGGCGCCAACGCCGCGGTCGTCACCGACACGATCGCCGCACCGATCGAGCAGCAGGTCAACGGCGTCGACCGACTGCTCTACATGCAGTCGCAGGCGACCAACGACGGGTACTACGTGCTCCAGCTCACCTTCGAGGTGGGCGCCAACGCCAATCTCGCGCTCGTGCAGACCCAGAATCGCGTCCAGCTGGCGATGCCGCTCTTGCCGTCCGTCGTCCAGAAGCAGGGCGTGAGCATCAAGAAGCGGTCGCCCGACATCCTCATGACGGTCGACCTGATCTCGCCCGACGGGCGGTACGACGACCTCTTCATGAGCAACTACGCCACCGTGCACCTCCGCGACGAGCTCCTGCGCTGCCCTGGCGTCGGCGACATCCTCCTGCTCGGGCAGCGCGACTACTCGATGCGGATCTGGCTCGACCCGGAGCAGCTCGCGTCGCGGGGGCTCACGTCGCAGGACGCCCGCAACGCGATCGCCGCGCAGAACGTGCCCGTGCTCGGCGGCATCAGCGGCCAGCAGCCGGCCGCGGCGGGGCAGCAGCTGGAGCTCGCCGTCGCCGCCACGGGGCTGCTGTCGACGCCCGAGGAGTTCGGCGGCATCGTGCTGCGGGCCGACGCGTCGGTGCCGGGCACGCCCGTCGTGCGGTTGCGGGACGTGGCCAGAATCGAACTCGGCGCGGCCGGCTACGACCAGAGCTGTCGTTACAACGGCGATCCGGTCGTGGGACTGGCCGTGTTCCAACTGCCCGACACCAACGCGCTCGAGTGCTCGTGGGCGGTGCAGGCGAGGATGAAGGAGCTCGCCACCCGGTTTCCGGTGGGGCTCGAGTACGTGATCGCGTACGACACGACGCCGTTCATCACCGAATCGATTCTCGAGGTGGTCAAGACGCTCCGCGAGGCGATCCTGCTCGTGGCGCTGGTGGTGCTCCTCTTCCTGCAGAGCTGGCGGGCGACGCTGATCCCGCTCGTGGCGGTGCCGGTGGCGATCGTGGGCACGTTCGCCGCCATGGCGGCCATGGGATTCAGCCTCAACACGCTTTCGCTCTTCGGCCTGGTGCTCGCGATCGGGATCGTGGTCGACGACGCGATCGTGGTGGTCGAGAACGTCGAGCGGTGGATCGCCAAGGGGCTCGATCCCCATGCGGCCGCGGAGAAGGCGATGGACGAGGTCACGGGGCCGGTGATCGGCGTGGCGGCGGTGCTGTCCGCCGTGTTCGTGCCCTGCGCCTTCATCGGCGGGGTGACGGGACTGTTCTTCCGGCAGTTCGCCCTCACGATCGCCGTCTCGACGATCCTCTCGGCCGTCAACTCGCTCACGCTCTCGCCGGCACTCGCGGCGATCCTGCTGCGGTCGCACGACGCGCCGCCCGACATGGTCGAGCGGTTGATCGGCAGCGTGTTGGGGCCGGTGTTCCGCGGTTTCAACCGCGTGTTCGATGCGGTCACCGCCGGCTACACGCGGGGCGTGGCCGCCTTCCTCCGTCGTGGGCGGCTGGTCATGCTCGTCTACCTCGGGCTGGTGCTCGTCACCTGGCGGATCATCGACTGGTACCCGCAGGGGTTCGTGCCGCTCCAGGATCAGCGGTACCTCATCGCCACGGTGCAACTGCCGGATGGCTCGGGTGTGCAGCGGACCGCCGAGATCCTGGATCGTGTCGACACGCTGGCCCGTTCGGTGCCCGGCATCACCGACACCTTCACCGTCGCGGGCATGTCGCTGCTCTACAACGCCAATGGCCCGCACTGGGGCTCGCTGTTCCTCATCCTCGACGAATACGACCGCCGACGCACGCCCGAAACCTCGATGTTCGGCATCATCCGCGCCTTCAGGGAGCGGTGTCGGCTCGAGATTCCCGATGCGGAGGTGGGCGTCTATCCCGCGCCGCCGGTCAAGGGGATGGGGATGGCGGGTGGCTTCAAGTTCTACCTCCAGGATCGCGGCAGCATGGGCACGCAGGTCATGCAGGAGACCAGCGAGAAAATCGTGGCCGCCATGGAGCCCTGGCGACTTCCCTTCGTCGCCGGCACCTACCGCGCCGACTCGCCGCAGTACTTCCTCGACATCGACCGCGAGAAAATCCGTGCGCTCGGCATCCCCGTGTCATCGGTCTTCGCCGCCTTGCAGATGGACGTGGGCTCCGTCTACGTCAACAACTTCAGCCGGTTCGGCCGATCCTGGCAGGTGAAGGTGATGGCCGACGCCGATTTTCGCAGTCGCCTCGAGGACCTCGGCGACTTGAAGGTGGCGGCTTCCGACGGCGGCGTCGTGCCGCTGGCGACGCTCATGACGGTGCGCCGGGCCATGGGCCCGGCGATCATGATGCGGTACAACCTCTACCCCGCCGCCCCGATCACCGGGATCCCCAACCCCTTCGACGGCGGTTCGGTGCTCATCGACCGGGTCGCGGCGACGGCCCGCGACCTGCTGCCCGAGAGCTTCTCCTACGAATGGTCGGAAGTCTTCCTGCTGCAGATCGCGGCCGGCAATACGGCGACCGTGCTCCTGGGACTCGGCGTGATGCTCGTGTTCCTCGTGCTGGCGGCGCTCTACGAGAGCTGGTCGCTGCCGCTGGCGGTGATCCTCGTCGTGCCGCTGTGCCTGCTGGCGGCGGTGGTCGGGCTCGTGATGGCGCGGCTGCCGATCGACATCCTGTCGCAGGTCGGGCTCGTCGTGCTGGTCGGCCTCGCCAGCAAGAACGCGATCCTGATCGTGGAATTCGCCCGACAGTTGCAGGCCGAGGGGCACGACGTCCGCTCCGCCGCGGCCACGGCCAGCCGGCTGCGGCTGCGGCCGATCCTCATGACCTCGCTGGCCTTCATCCTCGGCGTCCTTCCGCTCGTGCTGGCGCGGGGCGCCGGTGCCGAGCTGCGCTGGTCGCTGGGAATCACGGTGTTCTCGGGCATGATCGGCGTCACGCTGTTCGGCATCTTCCTGACGCCGGTCTTCTACGAGATTCTCGCACGCATCGGCGATCGTCCGGGCCGTGGGGGTCCGGGCGGAGAGAGGTGAGCCGATGATCGCCGGATTCTTCATCGATCGGCCGATCTTCGCGTCGGTGATCTCGATCGTGCTCGTGCTGTGCGGCGGCGTGGCCGCCCTGACGCTCCCCACGACGCAGTATCCCGACATCACCCCGCCGACGATCGAGGTCTCCACCGTCTATCCCGGGGCCAATGCGGAGCTCGTCCGCGACACGATCGCCGCCCCGATCGAGCAGCAGGTGAGCGGCGTGGAGAACGCGATCTCGCTGAGCTCGCAGTGCACCAACGACGGCCGCTACCGGCTGACCGTCACCTTCGAGCCCGGCACCGACCTCAACATGGCCCAGGTGCTCACCCAGGTGCGGGTGACGCTGGCGATGCCGATCCTGCCCGACGTCGTTCAACGGGAGGGTGTGGCGGTCCTCAAGAAGTCGCCGGCGGCGATGATGATCGTGAACTTCACCTCCGCGAAGGATGCCGCCGGCAGGCCGCTCTACGACGAGGTCTTTCTCTCGAACTACGCCACCATCCAGATCCGCGACGAGTTGCTGCGGGTGGAAGGCGTCGGCGACATCGACTTCATCGGGCAGCGCGACTACAGCATGCGGGTCTGGCTCGATCCAGAGAGGATGGCCACGGTCGGCCTGTCGGCGGGGGACATCCGCACCGCCCTCGAGAGGCAGAACTACCAGATCGCCGCGGGAAGCGTGGGCCAGCAGCCGGCGCCCCGCGGGCAGGCCTTCCAGATTCCCCTCGCGGCGCTCGGCCGGCTCGTGACGCCGGACGAGTTCGGCGACGTCATCGTCAAGGAGGCGGCCGCGGAGAGCAACGCGGTCGCGAGCGTGATCGTGCGGCTCGAGGACGTGGCCCGGGTGGAACTCGGGGCCCAGTTCTACGACCAGATCTGCCGGCTCGACGGCGAGCCGAGCGTGGGCATGAACATCTACCAGCTCCCCGGCTCCAACGCCATCGCGGCGGCCGCGGCGGTGCGGGAGAAACTGGCGGCGCTCGGCGAAAGGTTCCCCAAGGGGCTCGAGGCGCGGGTGGTCTACGACACCACGCCGTTCATCGAGGAATCGAAGGCCGAGGTGCTCGAGACGCTCCGGGACGCGATCGTGCTCGTGGCCCTCGTGGTGCTCCTGTTCCTGCAGAACTGGCGGGCCACGCTGATTCCGCTGATCGCCGTGCCCGTCGCGATCGTGGGCACGTTCGCCTTCATGGCGGGGCTGGGATTCAGCCTCAACAACCTCTCGCTCTTCGGGCTGGTGCTGGCGATCGGGATCGTGGTCGACGACGCGATCGTCGTCGTCGAGAACGTGGAGCGCTGGATCGAGCACGGCCTGTCGCCGCGGGAGGCCTCCTTCAAGGCGATGGGGGAGGTCACGGGGCCGGTCATCGGCGTGGCGCTCGTCCTGTGCGCCGTGTTCGTGCCGTGCAGCTTCATCGCCGGCATCGTGGGACAGTTCTTCCGGCAGTTCGCCCTGACGATCGCCGTCTCCACGCTCCTCTCGGCGGTCAACTCGCTGACGCTGTCGCCGGCGCTGGCGGCACTTCTGCTGAAGCCCAAGGGGGCTTCGCCCGACCTCGTCGACCGCGTGCTGGGCTTCACCTGCGGCTGGATCTTCCGTGGCTTCAACCTCGCCTTCGCCGCCGTCACGGAGGCCTATGCGTGGCTGGTGCGGGTGTCGCTGCGGCTGGCTGCCCTGGTCCTGATGGCGTTCGTCGCGCTGCTCGGGCTCACCTGGATTCTCTTCATACGCACCCCCGTCGGCTTCATACCGCAGCAGGACAAGGGATACCTGATCGCCGACGTGGTGCTTCCGGATGGCGCCAGCGTGCAGCGGACGGCGGAGGTGATGACCGCGCTCGAGCGGCGGGCCCTCGACGAGCCGGGAGTGGCCCACGCCGTCTCGGTGGCCGGGCGTTCGCTGGTGCTCGGCGGCAATGCCCCCAACTGGGGTGCCATGTACGTCATGCTCGAAGGATTCGACGAACGGCGCGGCGAGAGCCTGTCCGCCGACGCGATCGCGGCCCGGCTGCGGGCCGACTGGCAGGCGACGACGAGCGGGGCCCGTATCGAGGTCTTCGGGCCGCCTCCGGTGGACGGTCTCGGCACCGTGGCGGGCTTCAAGCTCGCGCTCGAGGACCGGGGCGACTACGGTCCTGCGCAGCTGGAACAGGCCGCCGCGGAGCTCGTGCAGGCGGGGCGTGACGACGGCCGCCTGGCCGGCCTCTTCACCAATTATTCCGCCAGCACGCCCTGGCTCTATCTCGACATCGACCGCGACAAGGCGGCTGCCGTCGGCGTGAAGCTGGAAGACCTCTTCGAGACGCTGCAGGTGCAGCTGGGGTCGTCGTACATCAACAACTTCAACCGGTTCGGCCGTTCGTGGCAGGTCAACGTGCAGGCCGACTCGGACCATCGGGGCGACGTCCGCCGCGCCATCGACGAGCTGAAGGTGCCGGGGTCGGACGGTCGGCCCGTGCCGCTCTCGACGCTCGTGCAGGTGAAGGATCGTCTGGGACCGTCCCTCGTGATGCGCTACAACCTCTATCCCGCGGCCGCCGTCTCCGGGGAGCCCGCCCCGGGCACCGGCAGCACCTCGGCGCTCGCGGTCGTTCGGGAGCACTTCGACCGGCTCCAGCGGGAGGGCTCGATCCCGCCGCTCTTCGCCGCCGAGTGGACGGAGATGGCCTTCATGCAGATCCGCTCGGGGGCCACCGCCACGTTCCTCTTCGTGCTCGGCGTGGTGCTCGTCTTCCTGGTGCTCGCCGCCCTCTACGAGAGCTGGGCCTTGCCGCTGGCGGTCATCCTCGTCGTACCGATGTGCCTCCTGTCGGCGCTCGTGGGGATCCGCCAGGCGGGCATGGACGTCACGATCTTCACCCAGATCGGATTCGTGGTGCTGGTGGGGCTCGCCTGCAAGAACGCGATCCTCATCGTGGAGTTCGCCAGGCAGCTCATGCAGGAGGGGAAGCCGCTCGCCGAGGCCACGGTCGAGGCGAGCCGGCTGCGGTTACGGCCGATCCTCATGACCTCGCTGGCCTTCATCCTCGGCGTGGTGCCACTGGTGGTGGCCGAGGGGGCCGGTGCCGAAATGCGCCGCACGCTCGGGCTGGCGGTGTTCAGTGGCATGCTGGGCGTCACCCTTTTCGGGATTCTTCTGACGCCCGTCTTCTTCGCCACGCTGCTGAAGCTTGCGCGTCGCGCGTGACCCGCCGTCTCCCGGCTCACCGCGGCTTGCGGTTGCGCAGCCATTCGGGCCAGATGCACCACGCGTCGAACCCGGCGGGGGGCTGCTTGCCGACGAAGTCATCGCAGAAGCCGCCATCGACGCTGGGCAGCGGCTTGCAACACTGACCGCTGGCGGCGAGTTCCTCCAGCCGCAACTGCCAGCCGCCGCCGAGGGCCCGATAGATCCGGATCATTCCCTGGGCCACGCCGCCGAGATTGTCGTTGAGCCTGATCTGCTCCGTCACCTGCGTCTGCTGCACCACGAAGACTCGGTTGAAGTCGCTCGCGCCCTCCTTGTACTGGATCTCGACGAGCTCGGCCGACCGGGTGGCCGCATCGACCGCCTCCCGCTGCTTCCTCGCGGCCTCGCGGGCCTTGATGAACTGGATCATCCCGTCTTCGGCCTCACGGCCGGCGCGCAGCACCGTCTGCTGGTAGGCCGCTGCCAGCGACTGAAATTTGGCGTCCTGCTGGCGGATGTTGTTGAGCAGCCGCCCATAGTTCAGGATCTTCCAATCCACGACGGGGGCGACGAAGCCGAAAAAGGAATCGGATTCGAACAGCTGGCCGAGTTCGTTTGCATAGACGCCGAGATACCCGTTGATCGAGAACGCCGGATAGAGGTCCGCCTCGGCCACGCCGATCTGGGCGCACTGGGCGGCGAGCAGCCGCTCGGCCTGTCGCACGTCGGGCCTGCGTCGGAGGAGTTCCGCCGGAATGCCGACGCCGAGGGTCGGCGGGGTCGCGGGGATGTCACCCTCGCCCAGCCGCGTCTCGAGATCCTGAGGGGCCATGCCCAGGAGCACGCACAGGGCGTTGGCCGCCTGCCTCGCCCGCTGCTCATACTCCGGGATCAGCGACTCGGTCTTGGCGAGGTTGAGCCGTGCCTGCGACACGTCGAGCTCGCTCGTGACGCCCCCCTCGAAGCGGTCGATCGCGGTCCCGAGCGAGTCGCGCTGGATCCGTGCGAGTCCTTTAAGATCGGCCACCTGCCTGTGGGCCACGCGATATTCGAGGTATCGTTCGGCGACGTCGGCGATGAGCGTGACGAGCACGCCGTCGTACTCCTCGATGCTGGCCTGGTATTTCGCCGCGGCCGACTCGATGCCCCGACGGATCTTGCCCCAGAGATCGAGCTCCCACGACAGGTTGAACCCGGTCTGCCAGATGCTGAACGGCGGAACCGAGAGGTTGTCGAATGCCGACACGTTGTTGCTGAGCTGCCAACGCGTGTACTGCGCGACCGCGTCCTGTGCCTGTGGAAGGAACCCACCGACCGTGATGTTGTAGGCGGCCCTCGACACGAGCACGCGGAACCCCGCCTCGCGCAGCGTGAGGTTCTGCTCGTAGGCCTGGAGCACGAGCTGGTCGAGGATCGGATCCTCGAACTGCCGCCACCATTGGCTTTCGACCGCGGAGGCCGAACGTACCTGGGGATCGTCGGCGTCGATCCACTCGTGCTCGATGGGAGCGACCGGCCGCAGGTAGGTCGGGCCCACCTTCATGTGATTCCGCCAGTACTGTCCCCACGGCGTGCACCCCGGAGTACCGAGTGCGCAGGCCGCGATCGCGACGAGGCAGCATGCCCGGCGTGGTACGCGGCTCGGCGGTGGAGTGTGCGTCACGAAGGCGCCGCGTGGGCGGGGATGGGGACCGCTCCGGCAGGTCTTTCTGCCGGAGCACGGTCCGGGCCACGGAACTCGTTTCATCGCTGGAATCGTGAGGTTTGCACTCCCGTCGTGAGGCTTTCTTGCCAGGTGGCGAGCGGGGCTTGCGGCCGCGACGGCCGATGTGCCGCGACGGGTCCGCAGACTCTCCGGCCGTCGCATGTTGACGCGGAAGTCACGCAGAAGGCGGGCTTTTGCTAAGGTGCGGACTTCTCGCTGGGCGGGCGTTTGGCCTGCCACGACGTCCCGATGGAGCGACCATGGAACCCGTCTTTCGTCGCTGGCTCGCGTATGCCTTCACGCTCCTCGCATGGTGTGGAGCCGCGATCTCGCGCGCCGATGATCCGCCACCCGATCCGCCCACCGACGCCCAGGCCGAACGCACCAAGGAACTCGTCGCCGCGGGCCGAACCGTCGAGGCCGGCAAACTGGAGATCGAGTCCCGCTTCCACCTGGCCCGGCCGATGTGGAACTACGACGGCCTCGAGACGGTCAACGAGGACTGGGCCGAGGAGGCGCGCGACGAGAGGGAGAAGGCGCGCCTCGCGGCAGCGCTCGAGTTCAGCCCGGACTGGTGGCGGGAAATGGATCTCCGTTACGGCATCCATCGTCCGGCGCCTGAAAGCCATCAGGATTTCACCGTCGCCTTAGGACTCCTCAGGACGCAGGCGAACGTCGTCGCCAGTTCCGCCCCCGGGTTGGTCGCGAGCTGCCGGCTCTGCCATTCGACGATGCTGTTCACGAATCCCGACCCGAAGAATCCCGAGCCACGGTTCGCGGAGGGGATTCCCAATGCGTTCCTCGACTTCGAGCGGTTCCACCAGAACGTCGCGAACAGTGGCGGCACGAGCCCCGGATTCCTGTTCGCGAAGAACCTGCCCCGCTTCTTCGTCGACTCGGCCGACTTCTTCGGAATCCTCGTGCCCGTGGTCCGGCCCGACGGCATCAAGCCGAGCATCCTGCGTTTCGACAAGGTTTTCATCGCCGACCACGGGAGCAACTACACCAGGAGGCTCGAGGCCCAGGTGCCGCTGATCCCGTTCCTCAAGCCCCTGGCGTGGACGAACTACAAGTACAAGACGGCCGGCACCGAGGGGCAGGGGCTCTATGTCGACGGCGGATTCGAGGGCAACGTCGCCGACGTGACCTACGCCATGGCGATCAGCCGTGACCATCTCGGCAAGGACTATGCCGAGGCCAGGGAGGTGTTCCGGCAGTGCGTGCCCGACTACTTCAAGTCGCTCGCCCCGCCGCGGTATCCGTTCATCGCGACGGTCAGCGAGGCCAGGGCCGATGCAGGGCATGCCGTCTACAAGGAACTCTGCGGCCGCTGCCATGGCGAGTTCAGGAAGACCGGGCCCAAGACCTACGATCTCGTGAGCTTCCCCAACAAGCTCGTGGACCACGATGAGCTCGGCACCGATCCGCTCCGGATCACCGGCGTCTTCGACATGAACGTCGAGGAGAAGAAGCGATTCCTGAGCGGCAAGGTGACGACGACCCGCAGGTATGCCGCGCCGCCATTGGTCGGCATCTGGGCCCTTGGGCCCTACCTCCACAATGCCTCGGTGCCCACGGTCTACGACCTGCTCAAGCCTTCCGCCCGGCCGCGGAAATACTCGATGCGGCCCAGCAGCACGGACCCCGACAACTACGACCAGGCCCGAATCGGCTGGAAGTACGTGGACGAGTCGGCCAAGACCCACGAGGAGATCCTGGACGAGATGGAGCGGGATCCCTACGTGCGGGTCTTCGACCCCGACTGGCGGTCGCCCGAGCAGTGGGAGGCGCTGCGGCAGGCGCTCGCGACCATCAAGCACGTGACGGTCGATCCCGACCGGCCGGAGCTCTACACCGGCATGCTCAACACGGGCCACACGTACGGCGAACACTTGTCGGAGGACGATCGGCTCACGGTGCTCGAGTTTCTCAAGTGCCTGTAGCGAGCCGTGAAGGCTCGGCAGTGCGTAGCTCACCGGGGCCGCCCGCAGGCGGCAACGACGGGCGACACGGCTCTCCTGAAATGCCCAACCGTGGAGCAACCGACTGCGCTGGAGTAGACTTGACCAAGGTGCTGGTCTGCCCTGTTCAACCGGCGTTCGCGGCGATCGGTCTTCTCCCACGAAAAATTGGCTCCATGCCGGTTATCCCATCCGCGCCATCGGAGATTGACAAGGTACGCCCACATGACGTCGCCGATGCGATCGCCTGCCGTAATGACCGCCCGGTGACTGGTGTGCCTGCCGACCTGCCACGGCCGAAAGTGGTGGTGTGGTTCTTGGTCGCCCTGATCGTCATCCACACCGTCGCACTGGGCGCCTTGCTCCCCTATGCGTTCGTGTGGTGGGGCGTGCCGCTCGTCCTCCTGGGAAACTTCATCTTCGGCTCGCTGGGGATCAATCTCGGTTTCCACCGGATGTTGACGCACAAGGCTGTGGCGTTTCCCCGCATGCTCGAGCGGCTCTGGGTGCTGTGCGGGGTGTGCTGCCTCGAGGGATCGCCCCTCTGGTGGGCCTGCGTCCATCGCATCCACCACCAGCACAGCGATGCCCGCGCCGACCCGCACTCGCCGAAGGAGAGCTTCTTCTGGGGCCACATGCAGTGGATCTACATCGCCGACCCGCGACAGCACTCGCTCGCGACCTATGCGAAGTACGTTCCGGACCTCGTGAACGACCCGTTCCTCCGCTGGCTGCATCGACGGCACACCTGGGCCGTGGTGTACGCGGCGCATGCGGTCGTGATCGCGGCGATCGGCTTCGGGATCGGCGCGCTGGTCACCGACACGACCGCGGCCGCGGTGCGATTCGGCACGCAGGTGTTCGTGTGGGGCGTGCTGGTGCGGACGGTCTACGTCTGGCACGTCACCTGGCTCGTCAACTCCGCGGCCCACCGCTGGGGATACCGAAACTACGACACGGCGGACCGGAGTCGGAATAACGTCGTGGTGGCGCTCTTGACCAACGGGGAAGGCTGGCACAACAACCACCACGCGACCCCGCGGGCCTGCTCGCAGGGCCACCGCTGGTGGGAGATCGACCTCACCTTCACCGCCGTGCGAATGATGCAACTCATCGGCCTCGCCCGGGACGTGATCCCTGTGCAGGCAGTGACCCGCG
>JAUMAF010000098.1:0-4648 GCA_032117045.1 Pirellulales bacterium
TCGCCGGACGTTCGTTGCGCCCATCCTGGGCTTCACTCACTCGGATGCCGCCGGCGCTTCGGCATCCTGCCTGCGCTTGGCGTCATACGCCGGCTCGCGGGGCACGGGCAGCCCCTCGCTGAGTTCCTGCCCGTGAAAGCCGACCGGCCGTGAGGCCGCGGGCTGTGCCACACTGGACGTCGAGGCCGTTCCGGGTTTACCCCACGACTGACGGCGTTGGGCTTGTACAGACGGCGGTGGCCGGCTCGAGGGCCGCCAGGTCCATTTTCAGCCGCTTGAGCTTCTTGTAGAGCGTGGTGCGGTTGATGCCCAGCGCCCGGGCGGCAACGTCGCGGCGCCAGCCCGACTGCTCGAGCGCCGCCACGATGAGCTGACGCTCTGGCACGACCAGGGCCTGCTTGAGCGGCGAGGCCTCGCTGGCAGGGGCCACGCTCGACGTGTCCGTGTTTGACGGATCGATGCTGGCTCGTGGCGAAGCCCGTCCTTCGCGGACGGCGGCCGGCAGATCGGCGGCCTCCACGAGTCGTCCGCAGCCGAGATAGACGGCGCGTTCGACGGCATGCTGCAGCTCGCGGACGTTGCCCAGCCAGGCATGGTCGAGCAACGCGTCGATCGTCGCGGCCGCGAAACCCTCGACGGCGCGGCCGGATCGGGTGGCAGCGGTTCGCAGGAAGTGGCCCGCGAGCAGCGGGATGTCGCTCGCACGATTGCGGAGCGGCGGCATCTCGAGGGCCACCACGTTGATCCGCCAGAACAGGTCTGCCCGAAAGCGGCCGGCGGCCACGAGGGCCTCGAGGTCTTCGTTGGTCGCGAGCACGACGCGGGCATCGACCGAATGGGTGTGGGATCCGCCCACCGGCTCGAACTGCATGTCTTGCAGCACGCGAAGCAGCTTCACCTGCATCGCTGGCGACGCGGTGGCGATTTCGTCGAGGAAGATGGTGCCCCCATCGGCCTGCAGAAACTTGCCCTCGCGATCGCAGGAGGCTCCCGTGAAGGCGCCGGCCACGTGGCCGAAGAGCTCGCTCTCGAGCAGCGACTCGCTGAGGCTGCCGCAGGCGACCTCGACGAAGCGTCCCTGCCGGCCGCTCTGCCGATGGATCTCGCGGGCGAGCAGCGACTTCCCGGTGCCGCTCTCGCCGGTCACGAGCACGGTCGCGGGCGTGGCGGCGACGCGCCGCACCACGTCGAGGACGGCGGCGATCGCCGGATGGCAGCCGAGCACGGACGACGCTGCCGGCGGAGCCGTGCGGGAACGGCCGATGTCGATGGCCGTGGCGAGCGCCGCAAGCACCGCGTCGTCGCGGGCGGGCAGTTCGACCGCGGCGTCGGCCCAGGGGCATGCCGAAGCGTGGGCGGCCGAGTCGCCCTGACTCTGGCGCGGGATCATGGCGACGATCCCTGCGAGGGGCGAGGCCGCGAGGACGCAGGCGGCCACGGCCGCGGCGCCGGCAGCGGGCAGCGCCGCATCGACGATGCAGGCGTCGCAGGGGCCGCGGCCCGCCGCCCGCACCGCCTCGGCGACGGACCCGGTGGCGACGGCATGCCAGCCCTGGGTGCAGAGCCACTGCGCGAGCGTTGAGGCCGAGCGGCGGTCGTCATCGACCACGAGGATTCGGGCTGGCTCTGGGGTCGCTGACATTGAACGCGCGGTCATGCAAGGCTCCTGGGCGGGAGTGCGGCCTCGGTCGCGCCGTTTCCCACAAGAGTCTTTAGGTCGCAAAATGGCGACGGCAAAGTCGCCGCAGGGCGACATCTTTGCCCGATCGTCACGAATGGCCCGTCACGATCGGCATGGTCGTCACGACCCGCACGGGATGCAGCGCGGGCCGCCCGAGGGCTCACGCCCTTCGGCTTTCACGTCAGCCGCCCGCGGGCCGATTCTCGTCGTCGTGATTCACGTCGCCCAGCGCGACGGCGTCGGCGATCCGGTCGGCGGCCGGACCGAGGAGGATTTCCCGCCGCTCGAAGAGCGCCTCCGGATCCTGGTCGAGCATCCGGATCCGCCGCTTGCGAAACGAGAAGAACGCGATCACCGCCAGCGCGATCGCGAGCACCACGATCACCACCGCGGTAAAGCCCCGTTCGGCCGACTTGATCAGGCCCGTGACGCGGTCGCCAAACAGGTAGGCGAGCCCGAAAAAGCCGCTGATCACGACCGACGCGCAGATGAAGTCGGCCAGCAGGAACCAGCGATACTTCACCCGCAGCATCCCGGCGGTGAGGTAGAAGGGGCTGCGGAGGCCCACCAGAAATCGGGCGACGAAGAAGGCCATGATGCCATGCTTCTTGATCAGGTCCTCGATCGTCTTCTCTCGCTCGGGTGTGAGAAAGCCCGACCACCACGGATGTGCCTTGAGCACCCGCGCCCCGAAGAACCGTCCGATCGCATACATCAGGCTGTCGCCAAGCAGCGCGCCCACCAGGCACGCCGGCAGCGCGTAATACCACTTCAGTCCATCCCTGACGCGGCTGGCCACTCCGGCCGCCACGATCGGCACCTCTTCCGGGATCGGCAGTCCGATGCCCGTGAGGGCCAGAAAGAGGATGATGCCCAGGTAGGAGCCCCGCTCAATCCAGTCGAACATGATGGATGGGATGTCGGCGGGGTGAGGGTGCTCGATCAACGCATGCCAGCGGAGAGCCCGCTGCCACGTCGGCGCATGGATCGCGAGAGTGTACCGCACTGCCGGCGGCGTGTTCAGGGTCCGATCGGATCGGCTGGGGGCCCGCCGATCCACTCCAGGTCGAGGCCGGCTTCGGGCTCGATCGCCACCGCACGGTCGTCGAGATTGGCCACCATGACGCGGATCGCCCCCGCCACGCCGGGAAGCACGAGGATTGCGGCGACGGGGCCGCGCGGCGGTGCGATTAGGGGAAGGCCCGCAGGCCCCAGCACGTAGAGCGCCGTGGAGAGCGCGTCGGCGGCTGCGGCCGATGGGGCGAGCACGGTGGCGGAAATCACCCCCTCCGCCGGGAGGCCCGTCCGTGGATCGAGAATGTGGCCGAGCTTGCGGCCCCGGTCGATGAAGAACTGCGTGCCGGAGCCGCTCGTGCCCAGCGCCCGGTCATCGAGTGTGATCGTGGCCAGCCGACGGCCAGGTCGCAGCGGATGACGCAGGCCGACCCGCCAGCCGTGGCGGCCGTCCACCGCCGGCCCCTGCGTGCCCCGGCCGCGCACGCTGCTCTGCCCGCCATGCACCAAGACGCTCGGCACGCCAGCCGCCGCCAGATGGTTCATCGCCAGATCGATCGCCCAGCCCTTGCCGATCGCCCCCGGATTGATTTCGACGTCCGGACGAAGAAACCGGATGCGTCGGCCCTCGTCATCGAGTTCGACCCACCGCATGCCGCAGGTGGCGATCGCCGCTTCGAGTTCTGCGGCGTCGGGAGTGCGGCCCTGACGTCGGAGAAAGCCCCACGCCCGCACGATCGATCCCGCCGCGATATCGAACGCGCCCTGCGTGCGGGCATGCAGGTCGCGGGCCATGGCGAGCAGGTCGTAGACCTCGTCCGACACCGCCACCCAGCCGGCGGCGGCCCGGGCGTTGATGTGGGAGAGTTCGCTCGCCTCGCGATAGATGCTGATCCGATCCTCGATGCGGTCGACGAGATCGAGCGCCGCCACCGCCAGTTCGGTGTCGCCCGGAACCTCACCCGCATTGAAGGCCACCTCGAACCGGCAGGCCATCGCGTCCCGGCCGACGATGAGGGTGTGAAGGTCGTCGGTCATCCGCATCTCCGTAACGTCACCGGAGCCCCTGGTCGGCGGTCGGCCATGCCACCCCGCTCACCCTACCGCGGCGCGAGACCACGGTCGAAGGCGTCCTGGTCGCGGCGGAAGAGGGCCAGTTCGCTCTCGAAGCGTTCCGGCGAGATGGCGTAGACCGGTCGCTCGTCGGTGTGCGAGTGACAGTGGGCCACGAGCAGCCGGTAGAGAAACTTGAAGAGCTGTCGCGGCACGCGGAGCGACCGCAGGCCGTCGATCAGCCGCCGTTGGTCGATCGCCGGATCGAAGAGCTGGGCCAGCGTGGCCGGTGGTGTGCCCACGCTGGCCGCCTTCACCCTCGTCGAGGCGATGTCGTAGAGCGTTTCGCCGGTCCATTCCAGCGAGGGCACGAGGTTTTGCTTGTCGAGCCGGGCCCGCTGGTGAAACTCCTCGGTCTCCCGCTCGACGAACCGGTACAGCTCCAGCGGCAGGAGCATTTTGAAGCCCAGGCCGGGAACCTTCAGAAACTTGTTGTCGAGCATCGGCCAGATGACCTGCCGCATGCGGTCGGCCGAGCCATTGATGAGGTCCGGTTCGTCGAGCCGATCGACGATCACCACCATGCCCTTCCAGCCCAGCGTTGCGAGCACCCCCTGCAGCTTGGCCACGAGTTCGTAGCGGTCGTCGCTGCGGGGCAGGGCCGGCAGCGGCTGGCCGGCAAGATCGACCTCGGGCATGGCGGCCAAGGCGCGGGCCAGTTGGCCGATCGTGCGGTTGCCGCTTCGCATGCTGCCGACGATCCGCCACGACCTCCAGCTGCTGCGGAGCCAGCGCCACGCCATCGGCAGCCAGGCCGCCCCCAGCGCGGCCCACGCCCACCACCGCGGCATCCATTCTCCGTCGCCGCGCGTGCCGCTGATGACCATCGCGGCGATGAAG
>JAUMAF010000099.1:0-12897 GCA_032117045.1 Pirellulales bacterium
CGTGGGGCCCGATGCACAGCGCGACGGTGCGATGGGCATCGATGTGGTCGGAGCCATTCTGAGCATCATCTTCCACGACGAAGATCGCCGTCGTCGGCCAGAACTGCGACCGGCTCACGGCCTCCAAGATCCGGCCGAGGGCGAGATCGTTTTCGGCCAGATAGCTCGTGGGCGTGGGGAGCCCGGGGCTCGATCCGCTCGTGTGATCGTTCGGCAGGCGGACGATCTGGAGCCGCGGCATCTCCCCCTCCTGTTCGAACCGCCGCACCTCGGCGATGAATCGCTCGGCACGCTTGAGATCGGAATACCGCATGTCGAACCCGCGGTAGAGCGGATCGAATCGCCCCTCGAGCGCCTTGACCTTCGCCGTGCCCGGGCCGTCGGGCCCCGGACCGTTGTTGATCCACTCGCCGTAGCTCCGCACGCTCACCCCGGCGGCGATTGCGCGATCCCAGAGATAGCCGCCGGCGGGCCGGGCCGCGGCATCGAAGCCCCCTTCTGCCGGGTAGGGGAACTTCTTGCGGCTGTGACCATAGGAGAGCGGCCACTGTTTCTCCACGAAGTCGGTGGCGTAGGCCGCCATGCTCCACTCGTGGCCGTCGGCGCTGACTTCGCTCTCGACGTAGAAGTTGTCGAGCAGGACAAACTCGCGGGCTAACGCATGGTGGTTGGGCGTGACCCGCTCCGGAAAGAGGCAGAGCGTGGGATCCCCGCGGCCCTCCGGCAGGTCGCCGAGGATCTGATCGTAGGTGCGGTTTTCCTTGACGATGTAGATCACGTGCGTGATCGGACTCGTGCCATCGCGATCCCTGGGAACGGGATGTCCCTCCCAGGCGGCTGCGTCGTCGAAGACGGGGGCTGCCGGCCGGCAGGAAAATGCCTGGGCCGTCCATTCCGCCATGCGGCGGTCGAAGGCCTCCTCTCCGAGGGGCAGATCGATGAATCCCACCGTGCCCTGAAACAGGCGGCCGATGTAGTCGGGCGTCGGGGTGTCGGGGTCGAAGCCGGGACGCGGGCCGTTGCGATTGGAGTCGGAGATCCGGCCCTTGCCGTTGGCGACGACCAGGCTGTCGCCGTCGGCGGAGAGCCGCACGCTCGTGGGATACCAGCCCACCGGGATGAAACCCAGGCTTCGCGACCGGCCCGGCTCAGACACGTCGAAGACCGTGATCGCGTTGATGTTCGCATTGGCGACGAACAGCCGGCGACCGTCGGCCGCGAGGGCCAGCGAGTTGGGGGTGTTGCCGGGAAGGGCGGCGGCACTGGTCGCATCGTCGGGGCTCAGCGTCGCCACGAGCGATTCGGCGGTCGTGCCCGTGTCGGGGTCGATGACAGACACGCTGTTGCGATTCGCATTCGCCACGAACAGCCTCTTGCCGTCGGCGGCGAGGAGCATCTCGTTGGGATGTTCCTCGACCCGCCAGCGGGCCACTTCCTTCCACGCCTGAATGTCGATTACGGCAACCGCCGCCTGCGCCCAGAGCGAAACATAGAGCCGCTGCCGAGGCTCATCGAGCACGCAGGCATAGGGATAGGGCTGGGCGGGATCGACGTGCTCGAGCATCTGCTCGGCCCGCTTCGTGATCGCGGGATCATCGGTGGAGGCCGCGCCGGCGACGGGCACCCGCGGCTCCCGCTGCCGAGACGGTCGGATTCCGAGGCCGAGATCCTTCACCGCATCGGGGGCGCCCATCCGCCGCAGATCGACCCGTGAGACGGAGTGACCCCAGAGGTTGGCCACATACAGCAGGCCACCGTCGCTCGACACGGCGATGCCGGCCGGCACGCCGCGGGCCGAGGCGGGCCGCAGCGGGAGCACCGCGTCGGGCACCAGGGCACCGGCATCGAACCGAAATCGCCGCACGGTCTCGCCGCTGCTTCCCGATACGTAGAGCAGCCGCCCCTCCGCATCGAACGCGATGCCGTAAAACGCCTCGCCGACGGTCGTGCGTGACACGATCGTGCCCGCCTCCACGTCGATCACGATCACCTCGTGAACACCGTGGCCGCAGTGCAGCACGGCGGCATGCCGCCCATTGGGATGCATGGCGATCGACACGGGAAAGTCGCCGACCTCGATCTGCCGGCCAGCGGGCCGCAGCGACCACTGCGTCGGCAGGATCACCGATCCGTCGGGCTGCGGGCCGGGCGTGCGAACGGCCTGACCGAACGCCGGTGCTCCCACTGCCGCCAGCACCGCGGCGAGCATCGCCATCCATCCGACGCGACGGTTCATCGTGAATCACTCCTGGAACGCCGGCAATCACGAATGGATCGTCGACTCGGCGCCGTATCCTATCTCGCCGCCGACCGGCGTGGGGGGCCGCGGCCTCACGGCCGGTCGGCTTCCCCTTCACCTCACACTCGCGCCCGCGGATCACGTTTGATCCGAATCAGCCCAGCCCGTGCCGCAGGGCCCAGACCGCCGCCTGCGTGCGGTCGTTGAGCCCGAGCTTGCGGAGCAGATTCTGCACGTGCTCCTTCACCGTCTCGACGCTGATCTCGAGCGAATCGGCGATCTCCTGGTTGGAGAGTCCCATGGCGACCACCCTCAAGACCTGTGTCTCACGAGGAGTGAGCTGCACGCCGCCCGTGGCGGATGATTCCCGCTTGGCCATCGCGGAGGCCACGCGCTTCAACTCGCCGGACCGCGTGGGCATGGCGCCAGTCGAAGCGCCGGAGATGGCCGCGATCAGCTCGCCACGGGTGGCGGTCTTGAGCAGATAGTCGTGCGCGCCGGCTGAGACAGCACGAGCCACGTAGGTCGGATTGTCGAAGGCTGAAAACATCACCACCCGCACGCCGGGCGCGACGGACCGCAACTTTTTGATGATGTCGAGCGAGTCTGAACTTCCAGACTGGTTGCCTGTCAGCAGCACGTCGAGCAGCACGACATCGGGCTTGTGCTTTCGCGCTTGCCGCACGGCTTCTTCGGCGGATGAAGCCTCCCCGCAGACCCGGACATCCGAGCCCTTGAAGACGCTCTCCAACCCTTGCCGCACGATTTCATGGTCGTCAACGACCAGGAGTGTGACCGCCATGGGGGGAAATGGTCGTCGTGCGCGGGGGCATTGTCAAGGTTTTCCTCTCGCGCGGGCAGGATGCGGCCCGCGGTCCCGTATGATTGTCGTTTTGCCCGAGGACCTCGACTCCGATGCTCGCTCCAGTCGTGCTCCGCGAATCGGCCGGCGTGATCGCCATTCTCAAGCCTGCTGGGCTGGCGACTCAGGCCCCGCCCGGGATTCCGTCGGTCGAATCCTGGCTTCGCGATCGGCTCCATGGAGGCGATCGCTCCGGGTATATCGGGGTGCCCCATCGGCTCGATCGGGCGGTCTCGGGCGTCCTCTTGATGGCGGCCACGCCCCGGGCCGCGCGAAAGCTGTCGCGGCAGTTCGAACGGCGGCAGGTGGCGAAAACCTATCTGGCGATCGTCTCGGCTCCTCGGCACAGCGAGGCGGTGGCCATGGCCGTGGACTCCGCAAGCGAGTGGCGGGATCTCATCGAGAAGCTTCCCGATCAGGCCATCAGCAGGGTCGCCGATCCATCCTCCCCCACCGCCCGGGAGGCGGTGACCATTGCACGGCGGCTGCCGGCGACCCATTGGGCACGGCGGCTGCCGGCGCCGTCCGACGCCATGCTCATGCAGCTCGAGCCACAGACAGGCCGCATGCACCAGTTGCGACTCCAGACGGCTATTCGCGGCATGCCGATCCTTGGCGACGAACTCTACGGCGGCACGCCCTTGACGGCCGGCACGGATGACGATCTCCGCGAGCGGCCGATCATGCTCCATGCCTGGCGCATCGCCTATGCGGATCCCGACTCTGACGAACCCGTCACGATCGACGCGCCACTTCCCGCGCACTGGCCGCGACATGACTCCGAACCGAGTGAACCGGCTGCCGGCGAGCCCGCCTGTCAGGGGGACGGGAGCGAGCCGGCATGACGCAGCAGCTGCTCGATCCACGGTGCTGTCCACGGATTCCATGTTGGATAGGCCGCCGACAGCACCGAGAAGCCGAGCAGCACGCAGGCTGTGATCCGGCCGGCCCGGCTACGGCCCAGCACGTCGGCGGCCGGCACGGTCGCCACCGCCCAGAGGGGTGCCATCCAGAAGAGCCAGCGGAAGCCGCTCGTCATTCCGCCATAGTTGCGATCGGGCTGCGGCCGGAGCACGTAGAAGACGATCACGACGACCGACACCGCGGCGATCGCACGGGCGATGTCGGCCTCGCCGTCGATGTCGCGGCGTCGCCTGGCCGCGAGCAGCGCGAGCCCCGGGATGACGAGCAGCCAGGCGGGCGTGAGCGACACCACGCCGTGATGGCCGGCGATCGCGTGCCACGCGTATGCCAGCCGTGACGGCTCGCCCCAATCGATGCCCTTGGGCGACCGCCAGTAGCTCTCGAGCAGTCGGCCGTTCGGGAGGCGAATGGCGTAGTCGTACCAGTTGAGCGGATTCCATGATTCCTCGGTCGCGGCGGCGCGTGCCGTGGGAATGGCATCGGTGCGGTGCGCGTAGGCCGGCACCACGGTGCCGTGGGCTAGGTGGTTGGTGCCCAGGGCGGCGGCCGCGACGAGGGCCGCGGCCGGTGCGGCGGCCATGAGCGTGCGCCGGAGATCGCTGCGGCCGAGAATCACGCCCACCGCTGCCAGCCAGGCGAGGGCGGGCAGTTCGAACGCCACGAGGAGCGCGGTGGCGAAGCCGGCGGCGGCAAACGTCCACCCGGACCGTTCTCCGCGGCAGCGAATCGAGAAGACGAGCCAGAGGCTCGCCGCTGCCGCGGCGGCCGCGGGCAGATGGTTGGTGAGCACCACCGCGAACGTGCCGAGAAACGTGCCGCAGGCGAGGAGGGCCATGGCCCAGATGCGGCCCCAGTCCGACGAGCCGACCGCCTCGATCGTGCGAAAGGTGAAGGCGAGGGTTACCGCCAGCGGCATGAGGCCGGTGAGCATGAGGAGCATGCGGCCCATCTCGAAGGGATGGTCGCCGAGTGTCCATCCGGTGATCCTGTGCAGCAGCCAGTAGGGCCCGGCACAGAGCACGGAGAGCAGGGGCGGCTTGCTCGAATAGAGATGCAGGCGGCCCGTCGCGTCGGGGTGGGCCACGGCGTCGATCGTGTCCCAGCCGGGTTCCACCACGAGATCCTCGATCGCGAACGTGCCCCGCTCGACGAGGGCGCGAACCGTGAGCCAACGGCTGCGGTCGTTGGCCGACAGGAACGGCCGCACGAGCCGCTTCTCACGGATGATCCGGTCGCGGGTCGCGGACCGATCGACGGGGTTGCCGGCCTCGGCCTCCCGCTTCACGGCTTCGTCGATGAGGCGATTCTCGACCCCGATCCTGTCGATGCTGGCGACCGCTCCGATCCGCCCGGCCACACCGCCGAGCGACACGGCCGCGAGCATCCAGGCCATGCCGTGCCGGAGGCGGCGGCGTGATTCGCTGGCGTCGCCCTCGTCGGCGACGGTGGTGGTCAGCGCTGCGACACGCCCCAGATCGGCCAGGCCGCGAAAGAACCGCGACACGCCATATTTCGAGACGCCGTGGATTCGCGGGCGGTGCCGCACTGGCACCTCGACCACACGGTGGCCCTGCAACGTCACGAAGGTGGTGATGAAGCGATGCATGTCGGTCGTGAGGCTGAGCCCGCGGGCCACGTCACCGCGGATCGCCTTTAGGCCGCAGTTGTGGTCGTGCAGGTGCAGTCCGGTCACCCAGCCCACGAGCAAGTTGAAAACCCGCGAGGGAAGCGTCTTGTGCCACGGGTCGAGGCGGGGAGTCTTCCAGCCGTTCACGAGCCCCACGGCGGGGGTCTCGTCGAGGAGGCGGACCATCCGCGGGATCTCGGCGGGGTCGTCCTGGCCGTCGCCGTCGAGCATCACGACATGGCGGCCGCGGCACCGGCGAAAGCCCGTCATCAGGGCCGCCGACTTCCCGAGTCCGTGGTCGTGCCGCACGCCTTGCACGCGGTCATCGGTCACGGCGACCTGCACGATCTCGTCCCACGAGCCGTCGATGGAGCCGTCGTCGATGACAAACAGTTCCCAGGAAAGTCCCGCGAAGTCGAGGCGGCTGCGGATCTCCTCGATCAGCGGGCCGATATTGCCCGCCTCATCACGCACCGGAACGACGAGAGAAACGTCGGGCGGTCGCATAAGGGAAGGCTTCCTGGGCAGGGGCTGCAAGGATACCGTGATGCGGCTGGCTGCCGCCATCCCGCCTTGCGGTGCCATCGGGCGGCTGTCCGCAGTGCCTTGGCGGGGTTGGCCCAAGTAGACTCGAGCGGCGTTCCGCGGTCGGCCCTGCCGTTGCCGCCGAATGTCGTGCCACTCGTCTCCGTTCCTCGCGCCGGATCCGTTTCCATGACCCGCCTTGTGTCGTTCGCCGTGCTCCTGGGGCTGGTAGTGGTGTTCGGGCTCCTCTCCCTGCGGGTGATGGCGAACTTTCTCCTGCCGATGCTCCTCGCCGCGATGCTCGTGGTGATCTTCGGCCCGCTCCACCGCTGGGTGCGGGAGCGAACCCGTTGGCCCGACTGGGCCGCGGCGGGCCTGACCACGCTCCTGATCGTGCTGATCGTGCTCGCGCCCCTGTCGCTGCTCGTGTTTCGCGCCGGAGGTGATGCCGTGACGCTGCTGCGGCGTCCGGAGGGCATCAAGCTCGATCCGCACGTGCTGGACGGGCTCGTGGCGAGATTCAACGAGGCCACCGGCCTGCAGCTCACCGCGGAGAGCGTGAACGCCGAACTCAAGCGGCTGCTGGAAGAATGGATCGGCCCGATTGCAGCCCGCGCTCCGGCCGTGATCGCCAAGGCTCTGATCGGTGTCGTCGTGACGGTCGTCAGCCTGTTCTATTTTCTGGCCGACGGCGGCCGGATGCTCGAGGGCGTGACCAGACTGATTCCGCTCGATCGGCGATATCAATGGCAGCTCCTCGAGGAGTTCGAGCAGGTCAGCCGAGCCGTCGTCAGTTCGATCCTGCTGGCTGCCGTCGTGCAGGCGCTGTTGGCCGGACTGGGCTTCTACGTGGCCGGCCTCGGCAAGGTGTTTCTGCTCACGCTGCTGACCTTCGTCGGCGCGCTCGTGCCGATCGCAGGAGCCGCGATCGTGTGGGGGGCGGCGAGCCTCTACCTGCTCTTTTTCGAGAAGAACACCTGGGCCGCTGCCGGCCTCGCCCTCTGGGGCATGGGGGTGGTCTCGACCGTCGACAACATCATCAAGCCGATCGTCCTGCACGGGCAGTCGAAGCTCCACCCGCTGCTCGCGCTGCTGAGCGTGCTGGGCGGGGTCGGAGCGCTGGGCCCCATCGGAATCTTCGTGGGGCCGATTGCGGTGGCCTTTCTCCAGGCGGCCCTGACCATGCTCCAGACCGAAATTACCAGCCTTTCCGAGCAGGATTCCGCCCTCGCAGCGACCGGTCCTGGGGCAGCCAGACCGCAGGGAATCGGCCGCCGCCCCCGGGGACGTCACACCGATCCGCCGGCTGGACTTGCATAGGCGGGTGTCCTGAGGGTGGAATCGTGAGGTTTCCGGCCCGGTCGCGCCGCGGCCGGAGCGGCGTGACAGCCGTTCGAAGTTCCTGATTCGCTGATTGGAAAGAACTGGTTTACGGGCTCGGCTCAGCCGCCCGGACCGGCGAGCGTGAAGAGAAAGGATCGATGATGGTCGAGTTCGTGTTGGCGGTGGCGACGCTTGTGGCAGCGGGCATCGAGGCGGCGTATGTGCCGACCGACGATGGTGGCGGCGACTATCTCGTCCGCGTGGAGCCCGATCTCCTCAAGAGTTCAAGCCCGTATCAGTTCTCGAGCGATGTTCCCGCTGACTCACGGGATGTTCGACGTGTTCGGATTTTCGTCGGCGACAACTGGCCGCCGGCCGTCGAGCGGGCCGTGATCGAGGCGTCACGGAAGCCGCGGAAGGCGGCGCCGGTGGCCGTCACGTCGGCGCGGCTCGCCGACGCCGCGTCGGTGCCGGGAGAAGTGCACGCCGAAAAGCCGTGGGGTTGGCTGGTCGGAAGCCTGATCGCGCTGTTTCTCTCGTTGGGCGCGAACGGCTATCTCAGCATGCTCCTCGCGCAGATGCGGCAGCGGTATCTCCGCGACGTTCAGCAGAGTGTCGTGCAGGTCTGATACGGATGCGCCACGAGCCTCGCGCGGCTTTCCGTCCAAGCCCAACGCCGTGAGGCGTGGGGTGCACCCGGGATGCGTCTGATTCGAGCGGAGCCCAGCCCGTGGCCTTACGGCCAGTCGGCTTGCACGACAGTGAGCCCGCGGCCTCACGGCCGGTCGGCTTGCACAGTCCAAGCAGCTGAGCGCCAGGCTCGAGGAGAGGCCTTATGAACCGCGGCCGGTGCGTCCGAAGAAGAAGGCCTCGGCCGGCCAGAGGTCGTGAGAATTGACTGGCTCCGCGGCGGGCTGTGCAACCTCGACGAGTGCGGCCGGTGTCGGCATGACCGCAGCCAGCCGGGCATCGCTCGCCGCGGGTGGCGTGCGGCCCCAGAGCGGCGCGGGATCGGAGAACGAGCGGACATGGGCGCCGGCCGCAGCAAACGTGCGGGCCACGTGTTCGTGGCAGGTGAGCACGAGCATCTGCCGGTCGGCGGCCTGTTCTGCGACAAACTCGACCAGCACCCGTGCCGCCGATCTGGCCCGCGTGTCGTCGAAGTTGACCAGCGCGTCGTCCATCACCACCGGCAGGCTCACGTCGTGCCGGCCAAGGTCGCGGATCAGCGCCAGCCGAAGGGCGAGGAAGACCTGCTCCCGCGTGCCACGGCTGAGTCGTTCGGGATTCCAGACATCGCCGGCCACATCGTGCACCTCGAGCCGAGCCTCGTCGATGGCCGTCGTGATCGAGGGATAACGGCCGTCGGTGAGCCGGGACAGCCAGCGAGATGCCTCCCGGAGGACGGGCGGCTGATGATCGCGGGCCACCGCGGCGCGGGTCTGCTCGAGGAGCACATGGGCTCGATGGAGCAGATCACGCCGCTGCTGCTGCAGCAGGAGGCTTTCCTCGACGGCGGCAACTTCCGCCTGCAGCGACTCCAGCGAATGATCGTGGGCGGCAATCTCCACGCGGTCCATGACGGCCTGCCGCCGTTCGGAGGCGGCGGCAAGGGCCGTGCGGTGTCGCTGCGTCGTCTCGCGGGCCTCGGCGAGTCGCTTCGCCAGGGGCACCACATGGGCCTCGGCGAGCCAGCGATCGACCTCGGGCGGCTCGGTCGTGCGCCGCCTTGCCTCCGACCAGGCCATTTCCGCGGTGGCTGCTGCGGCCCGGGACTCCTCGTATTCTGGCCGCCGATCGACCTTGGCCAGAAACTCCTGCTCGGTGGTCACGCCCCAGCGGACGAAGAACTCCCGCACGGCCCGCTCGGCCACGTGGACCTGCCGGAGCACGCTCTTGTGCCGTCGTCGGGCCGACTCGAGCCGCCGAGTGAGCTGGCCGCGGCGACGGATCGCGGTGCGGTCGGCATCGAGCCGCTCCTCGAGGAGCTTGAGATGGTCCTGAGGCGTTGACTCGGGCACGAGTTCGCACTCCACGAGCACCTCATCGATTCTCCGGCCGAAGGCGGCGAGCTCCTCGCGCTTCTGTCGGGCATCTTCCGAGAGCCGTCGGCGGTCGTCGTCGAGCGTGAGGAGGGTGTGGCGGTGCGCGGCGATCTGCCGGACTTCACGGGGCGACAGGTTGGCCGGCAGGCCGCGATGGGCGAGGGCCTTGCGCCAGCGGCCACGCGCTGCCGTGCGGGCTTCGATCGCCCGGGCGACCGTTTGTTCGGCGAGCGCGACGCGGTCGGTGAGCACATGCATCGAGCCCTCGCGGGCGAGGAGCTCCTCGAGCCGGTCCACTTCGGCCTGTGCCAGGGCGAGGCGGCGGTCGAGCGACGTGGCGGCATCGGTCGGAATCTTGCCATCGAGCGCTCCGCACTGGGTGAGGAGTTCCTCGCGGTGCTTCTTCGCGGCCTCGAGCTGCCGCCGGAGTGCTTCGAGCCGGCTCGTCGTATTGCTGTCGAGTGACCACGTCGTGACCGAAGCCACGCCGGCGGCCGCGAGCCCCAGCGCCGCCATCGCGTAGGCCATCGACCCGGTCACCTCCCGTGGCAGGAGCAGCGCCGACAGCAGACCGCCGACCCCGAGCGTGAACAGGCCGCCCAACGCGAGCAGCCAGGGCACCGGCACGAGCTGATTGCCCGCGCTCTCGGCGACCTCACGGTCGATCCTCGCGATCCCGCGTTCGAGTTCTGCCAACTGGTCGCCCGCAGTGATGCGCTTGCGGATGAGGGCGGCCCGCGAGCTGGCCTGCTCGATCGCCTCCGCGATGGTAAGGCCGGCCAGCGTCGAGCCGGCACCCTTGACGGAGCCGCGGGTGTCGTCGAGCGATCGTTTGGCCTCCGCGAGGACGCGCTTCGCCTCCATGACCTCACGGGAGGCGCGACTGCACTCGCGGGCCCGCGACCGCAGCGGACCGAACGAGAGCGCGAAGCCCTCGGGCAGCAGCACGTCGGGAATCGACTCGCCATCGACGTCGAGATTGGCCGCGATCGGCACCACGCGGGAGAGACCGGCGATCCCGACCTGCTCGCCGAACCGGCGGGCGGCCAGCCGTGCGTGCGACTCCGCGCGGGCCGCCTCGGAGGCGAGCCTTTCGAGCTTGGGGGCTTCCTCGATCACCGCGGCGACCACCGCCCGCTTCTTCCAGACAGGCGATTCGAGGGGCAGTTCACGGAGCTGTCGGGCGAGCTTGCCGCGGAGCTTCTTCCGCTTTTTCGCCGTTCGTTCCGCCCGGCGGAGGCGGCGATTGGCCAGTCGCCACAGGTCACGATCGGCATGCACGAGCGGCACCGATTCGAGGGCGGCGAGCCGCTCCGCCGTCGCTCGCCAGTCGGCATGCAACGGCTCGAGCGCGAGCACTCCGCGAATGACGCTCTCGGCCGCAAGGGCCGCCTCGATCCGGGGCTCGATCGCGGCGATCTCGGCCTCGAGGTGGGCCAATTCCATCCACAGCCCCCCGGCCGCGAACGCCGGTGAGCCCGCCGCCGCGAGCCGCTCGAGGGCGTCGGTTCGCCGGGCTTCGAGCGAGGCGATCGGCGAGACGGTGGGATCGGTCGAGTCGAGCCGCTTCATCGCATCACGGAGGTGCCCGAGCACGCGGGCCACCGTCGAGCGATCGAGTCCGGCGGCAAGTTCGTAGAGCCGGCTGCCGCAGCCCTCGGGCTCGAGCGTGCGGAGTTCATGCAGCTCGTCGAGGCCGAAGGCCATCACGCTCGTGAAGGTCGTCTCATCGATGTCGCCGACCACGTCCTGCAGGTAGATCTTGGGCCGGCCGCCCTCGTTCCGGGGGTCGATGTCGGTGATTCGAATCAGGTCGCCAGCATCGCCCCCGAGGCCGACCACGTCGTCGGCATAGCTCTCGTTGGAGAGCGAGGCGAGTTCCGGGCCCTCGTGCCGCCGTTCGATCGAGATCAGGGTTCGCTCCGGCGGCGTGCGGACGAGCAGCCGGCCGGCACAGGGCTTGCGGGCGTCGAGCACACCGCGGCGAAAGAGGCCCTCGAACCCGAAGAACACGGCCCGCACGAACTCGAGCAGTGTTGTCTTGCCGGTCTCATTGGTCCCATAGAGCACCTGCACGCCGGGGCCGAGGCGGTCGATCGTCGTGCGGTCGAGGGCCCCAAATCGCTCCACTTCGATGCGTTCGATGAACATGCAGCAGACTCCGCGAATCAATGGGTCAGGGAGGAAGGAAATGAAGGCCGGTTCAAACCGACTCGATGAGTTCGAGCGCCAGCCAGCCGGCTTCGCGGGCCTCGGCTGCGGCCAGCGTCTGTGACTGTTCGACCATGGTGACGATGTCGGCCAGCGCGGAGGAAAACGACGTCGTGGAGCCCGGTCGGCTGCCCGATCGGGCATGGCCCAAGGGGGCGAGCGACTCGGTCGGCTCGGCGACGAGCTCCCGGCACCAGATCCGAAAGGTCTTCGCATCGTAGAGTTCGCGGACGCGGGCGAGCGTCTCGGCGGCGATCTCGCCCACGCGAACGCGGCGGGCCACGCTCGTGCCGCAGGCGACAGAGCATCGGACGATTTCGGCGGCCGCGTCCCTGTCGGTCGGCAGCTTCTCGAGCGCCGCCCAGATCGCCGTCGCCAGTTCCTCGTCGCCACCCGAGGGCGATTCGACAGACACCGTGCGCCAGTTGACGCGATGCGTAGGCTCCTCGTGCCACGTGCCCCGCCAATCGGCATGGGGCGCGGCGAAGGCAGCGTCGGCGACGGAGGCATCGCCGCTCTCGCGATCGAGAAGTGTGAGGGTGCAGCAGCTGCCCGGCGACGCTTCGTCGGGCGACCGGGCCTGCAGTGCCGGCAGAAAGTGCACTCCCGGCGGCAGGGCCTGCCGCTTCCGCGACGCCCAGATCCAGAAGGTTCCCGGGTGCGACCAGGCCGCGGATGCGGTCGCCGCTGCGGCAAAGGCCGCCGCGGAGGGTGTCAGTTTCGGTGCAGCCACCACGCCGAACCCCGGCTCGTCGGCCACCCAGCGCTCCGCATTCCACAGCGCGTTGTCCCAGCCGATCACGATCCGCCGATGCAGCGGCGATGCCGCCCCGGCGATCGTGGGCGACGAACCGGCGGCCGTAGGCCCGTGCGCCGACACGAGTTCGACGGCCATGCCGCGGACCTCGAACTCGAGCGGGGCCAGTGGCGTGACGAAGAACAGCCCTCGGGGTTCGCCCAGCATGCGCGAGAGGTCGTGGCAGGCGTTCTGCTCGTCGGCGATCACCACGGTGCGGCAGCCCTCGGCGGCCAGCGACAGGACAATCCGCCGCAGCGTCGCGGCCTGCGCGGGACTGGCCCGAAAGGGATCGAGCAGGCGGCCACAGATCACGAGGGCAGCCGCCTTCGAGCGTGTCGCCAC
>JAUMAF010000100.1:0-9257 GCA_032117045.1 Pirellulales bacterium
GGCACCTTGCCCGGCACGCCCTTGAAGAGCGGGATCGCATCGTGCTCGACGAAAAAACGCTCGACGGCGGCGTCGATCTCGGCCGTGGTGACCCCCGGCCGCACGAGTGCGGCCGCCCGCTGGTGCGCACCCCAGACGACGAGCCCCGCGCGGCGCATGAGCGCGATCTCGCGGGGTGAACGAAGAGTGACCACGTCGACCGCTCACGGACGGGAGGGGAGCCGGCTGCCTTTCGCCACGAGTATACCCGCAGGCTTCGGCGCGTCCGCAAGCCGCCGTCGATCGTCCGTCACTGTTCCGGAAGCCGTGCCCGCCTGGCGAATCGTTCGATCGCCCGCGTCACCCGCGCGAAGATCTCGTCGGCGTTTCCGAGGCCGTCCACGCTCGCCAGTTTTCCCTGCCGCGCGTAGTAGTCGAGCAGGGGCGCCGTCTGCTCCTCGAAACTCATGATGCGCCGGGCGAAGATGTCCGGGTCGTCGTCCGCCCGCCCGCGGGCCAGCATCCGTCGCACCAGCTCGTCGCGGGGCACCGCCAGCTCGATCACGCCGTCGACGCTGATCGCGCGCCGTTCCAGCAGGTCATCGAGCGTGGCCGCCTGGGGCAGCGTCCGCGGAAACCCGTCGAGCAGGCAGCCGCCCCGGCAGTCGGGCTCCTGCAGCCTCGCGCTCACCATCCCGACGATGAGCGGGTCCGGCACGAGCTGCCCCTGCGACATGTACCGGGCGGCCTGCACGCCCGTCGGGGTCCCCTCACGGACCGCCGCGCGCAGCATCTCACCGGTCGACAGATGGGGCACGCCCAGGAGACCCGCGAGCCGCTGGCATTGGGTGCCTTTGCCGGCGCCCGGGGGTCCGATGAGGATGATCCGCATGGCACGCCCGCCGGGGACGGCGGCAGGGGAAATGGGCCCGGCGGCAAACCGGCGCGGGACGGTCACCGGTCACGTCTTCTCCAGCAGCCCGCTGTAGTTTCGCATCACGAGGTGACTGTCGATCTTCTGCACCAGGTCGAACGCGACGCTCACCGCGATCAGCAGCCCCGTGCCTCCGTAGAAACTCGCGATCTGGGTCGGGATGCCGAGCGCACCCCCGACGATCGTCGGAATGACGGCGACGAGGGCCAGGAAGCCGGCACCGACGTACGTGATGCGCTCCATCACCCGCTCCAGATAGTCGGCCGTCCGCTTGCCGGGACGATACCCGGGGATGAAGGCCCCGAAGTTCTTGAGATTGTCGGCCATCTCGGTGGGATTGAAGGTGATCGCCGTCCAGAAGTAGCAGAAGAAGTAGATGAGCGCGATGTAGCAGACGTTGTAGAGATACGACTGGCCTCGGGTGAACGAGTCGTAGAGCGACCGCAGCATGTCGCTCCCGGGGAAGAGACCGCTGAGATACTGAAAAAACATCTGCGGAAACAGGAGCAGCGAACTGGCGAAGATGATCGGCATCACGCCCGCCTGGTTCACCCGCAGCGGCAGGTACTGCCGCGTCCCGCCGTAGACGCGCCGCCCGCGCACGTGCTTGGCGCTCTGCGTCGGAATCCGACGCTGGCCCTGCGTCATGAAGACCACGCCCGCCACGACGCCCACGAAGAGGGCCACGAGCACGAGGATCGTCTCGATCCCGAGCTTGCCGCCCCCGCCGCCGAGTTCCCACGTCGTGTCGTTGCCGAGTTCGACGAATGCGCTCGGCATCGCTGCGAGGATCCCCGCCATGATCAGCAGGCTGATGCCGTTGCCGATGCCGAATTCGTCGATCTGCTCACCCAGCCACATCAGGAAGATCGTGCCCGCCGTCATCGTCATCACCGCGACGAACTGCCACACGAACGGCAGCCGGCCGTCCACGAGAAAGCCCGACTGGATGAGCGACTGCTCCCCGACCTGCTGCGACGACAGGAAGGCGACGTAGGCCCAGCTCTGCACGATGCAGATGAGCACGGTCGCGTACCGCGTGTACTCGTTGATCTTCTTGCGACCGGCCTCCCCCTCCTTCTGCAGCCGCTCCAGTGGCGGCCAGACCGTGCCGAGCAGCTGGAAGATGATCGAGGCCGAGATGTAGGGCATGATGCCGAGGCCGAAGATCGTGGCCTGCGACAGCTGGCTCGCGGAGAAGACGGCGACCGTCCGCAGCAGGTCGCCGATCCCGCCCGACTGATCGGCGAAGGCGTTCATCGCCTGCGGGTCCACGATCGGCAGCGGCACCTGCCAGCCGACCCGGTAGATGGCGAGCAATCCCAGGGTCAGCAGAATCTTCTGCCGCAGTTCCGGAATCGTGAAGATGACGCGGATTTTCTCGAGCACGGAGGAGCCTCCATCTGACGGTGCACGGCGGCAACCGCCATACCCTAGCCGCCGACGGGCTTTTTCCGCGACGTCTTCTTGGCTCCCCGGATGACCGGTGCCGGTCCCGGCAACAGCGTCACGGTTCCGCCGGCCGCCTCGATCTTCTGCCGGGCCGAGGCGCTGACGTGGTGGGCCGAGACCGCCAGTCGCTTCTTCAGCTCCCCGCCCCCGAGGATCTTGAGGTCGTCCCATGCCCCCTTGAGCAGCCCGGCGGCACGCAGCGTTTCCGGCGTCACCTCGCCCCCGACGGCGCACCGCTTCTCGAGCACTCCGACGTTGATGCTCACCACGGTCCGCCCGAAGCTGTTCGTGAATCCCCGTTTCGGAATCCGGCGGATGAGCGGGGTGCCACCGCCCTCGAAGATCGCCGGAGCGGACCATCCGGCGAGCTGACCCTGTCCCTTGTTGCCGCGCCCGGCCGTCCGCCCCCGCCCGGAGCCGGGGCCTCGGCCGACGCGCAGACGCCGGGTGTTTCGGTGAACGCCTGCATGGACGTCATTGAGCCGCATGGGATTCGATGCCTTTGTGAAAGTGATGCCTGGCATGTCACGACCAGGCAGGTCGATGTCTCGGAAGTCGATGGCTGCCGGCACGGGGCCCGCAGCCGTGAGGCCGTGGACCGCCGGACTCGGGCGATCAAAGCGACACGCCTCGGAGCCGCTCGACCTCCTCCCTGGTGCGGAGCTGCTTGAGCCCCTCGAGCGTCGCCTTGACGAGGTTGACCGGATTCGTCGAGCCGTGGGCCTTGGTCAGCACGTCATGGATCCCGGCCGACTCGCAGACGGCCCGCACGGCGGCTCCTGCGATGATGCCCGTACCCGGACTCGCCGGGAGCAGGATCACCTTCGCCGTCTCATAGCGTCCTTCGACCCGGTGGGGGATCGTCCCGGACTCGAGCGGCACCTCGATCAGGTTTTTCATGCCGTCCTTGATCGCCTTCTCGACCGCCGGAGGCACCTCGTTGGCCTTCGCGTAGCCGCAGCCGACCTTGCCGCGACCGTTGCCCACGACGACGAGGCCGGCGAAGCTGAACCGCCGGCCACCCTTGACCACGGTGGCGCAGCGACGCACCTTCACCACCTTCTCGGCGAACTCGCCGCTGCGCTGTTCCTTTCCGCTCGACACGTCACGGTCTCCGTTACGGTTGAATCCGTCAGAACTCGAGGCCTGCGGCACGGGCGGCCTCGGCGAGCGCCGACACCCGACCGTGATACCGGAACGCCCCCCGATCGAAGCAGACCTTCGTCACGCCTGCAGCGAGGGCTCGTTCCGCAATCGACCGGCCGATGGCCTCGGCCGCCGCGCGATTCCCACCGAACGCCAGCGCCTCGCGCAGTTCACGGTCGCGGGAACTCGCCGAGACGAGCGTCCGGCCCGTCGCGTCGTCGATCACCTGGGCATAGATGTGCTTGTGGCTCCGAAACACCGAAAGTCGCGGTCGTTCGGCGGTGCCCTTGATGGAGCGACGGACGCGAAAGCGCCGTCGCAGGCGCTGGCGAAGGATCGTGCGGGCGTGTTCCATGATGCACCGGGTTTCCGAAAGGTTGCTTGGGAGGGGTTCGTGCCGGGGCTCGACGCGTCACACGGACGCATGGCGGGCGGGCGCGAGCGGGCGCGTCACTTCGTCACCGCCTTGCCGGCCTTGCGACGCACCTGCTCGTTCTCGTAGCGGATGCCCTTCCCCTTGTACGGCTCGGGCTTCCGTCGCGCGCGAACCTCGGCGGCGAACTGGCCGACGAGCTGCTTGTCGATCCCCTTGATCACGATGTGCGTCTGGTCCGGGCAGGTGACCGCCAGCCCCTTGGGAATCGGCACCTGCAGCTCGTTGGCAAAGCCGACCCGCAGCTGCAGCACGTCCTTCTGGACCGCGGCGAGGTAGCCGACCCCGACGATCTCGAGCTTCTTCTCGAAGCCCTTGGAGACCCCCTCGACCATGTTCGCCGCGAGCGCACGCGTCAAGCCGTGCACGGAACGGGCGACGCGGTGATCACCCGAACGGGTCACCACGATGCTGCCCGCGCCGTCACCGCCCTCGACCGCCACCCGCACGTCGGGGTGGAGCGCATGCTCCAGGTTTCCCAGCGGTCCCTGGACCACCAGGCGATCGCCGTTCACGACGGCCTTCACGCCCTTGGGCAGCGGTACCGGTGATTTGCCGATTCTCGACATCGCCCGTCGACCTCCCCGACTACCACAGTTCGCAGAGCACTTCGCCGCCGAGCTTCCGCTGCCTGGCCTCGCGATCACTCACGACGCCACTCGACGTCGACAGGATCGAGATTCCGAGCCCGCCGAGCACGGGCTTCAGCCGCGCCGAGCGGCTGTACACGCGACGACCGGGCGAACTGACCCGCTTGATGTGACGAATCAGTCGCTCGCCGTTCGGACCATATTTCAATTCGAGCTGGAGCTGCGGCACGGGATGGCCCTCGACCTCCCGCCAGTCCCAGATGAAACCCTCTCGCTTGAGGACCTCCGCCACGCCTCGCTTCACCTTCGACAACGGCATCTCCACCGTCGGGCGCTCGATGCGCACGGCGTTCCTGATGCGTGTGAGCATGTCGGCGATCGGGTCGGTCATCATATCTGCGAAACCCTCTCTCGGATGCGATTCATGTCGCGTCGCCTCGGCCGCGGTGCGGCGCCCCTCGTGCTACCAACTGGCCTTTCGAACCCCGGGAATACAGCCCTGATCCGCCAGCTTCCGGAAACAGATGCGACAGATCCCGAACTTGCGATACACCGCGCGAGGCCGTCCGCACAGCATGCAGCGACGCACGATCCTCGTGGAGAACTTCGGCTTCTGCTTTGCAGCCGCGATCTTCGATTTGCTTGCCATGGTTGGTCCGTTTTCCGTTCGCCTCGTTCAACGGGTCGGGCGACGCCGCACCGCGCCCCGCCGCACCCTCTCACGCCGAATGGTCACATCACGCTCCGTCATTCTTCCTTCTTGAGAGGGACACCCATCGCCCGCAGAAACTGCCGGGCCTCGTCATCCGTCCGGGCCGACGTCACGAGGGTGATGTTCATGCCCTGGGGACGGGTGTAGCGGTCCGGGTTGATCTCGGGAAAAACCATCTGCTCCGACAGGCCGAGGCTGTAATTGCCGTGCCCGTCGAAGGCCGTGCTCGAGAGGCCCCGGAAGTCGCGGACCCGCGGAAGCGCGAGCGACACGAGCCTGTCGAGAAACTCGTACATCCGTCTCCCGCGGAGCGTGACCTTGCAGCCGATGGGGAGGTTTTCCCGCAGCTTGAAGCCCGAGACGGCCGCCTTGGAGAGGGTCGCGATCGGCTTCTGGCCGGTCACCTGTGCGAGCGCGCCGATCGCCTCCTCGAGGTGCTTCTTCTCGCTGACCGCCACGCCGACACCCATGTTGACCACGATTTTCTCGAGCCGCGGGATGGAGTGCGGATTCGAACGGCCGAGCGCCTCGGCGAGCTGCGGCCGCACCTGCTTCATGTAGTGATCCAGCATCCGCGGCGTTTCCGCCGACGTCACTGCCGCCGCCTTCGCGGGCCTGCTCTTCTTCGCCATCGCTCGCGCCTTCCTCGAATCCCGTCAACCCAACCGAACCAGACCACCCACCGCCGACGCCGCGTCCCGCGGACAGCCGCCCGGCATCATGCCTCCGCCGACCGTGCGACCCGGGCCGGCTTCGGCCGTCGCACCACACCATGTTCCGCACCGCACTTCCGACACAGCCGCACCTTCCCACCGTCGGCGGCGACCCGTGTGCCGAGGCGGGTCGCCTTGCCGCACGCCGAGCAGACGAACAGCACGTTGGACGCGTCGATCGGCATCTCCTTGCTCAGACGTCCGCCCTGCGGATTCTTCTGGCTTCGCCGGATGTGCCGGTACACCCGGTTGACGCCCTCGACGACGACGCGGCCGCCACCCGCCTGGCGGGCGTCGAGCACCTTGAGCGCCTTCTTCACCTTGAGCACCTTCGCCCGTGTGCCGCGGGCGTTGCCGGTCCGAACCTCGACGATGTCACCCGCACGGATCAGCATCACACCACCTCGCTCGCCAGACTGACGATCTTCATGAAGTTCCGGTCGCGCAGTTCACGCGCCACGGCCCCGAAGATGCGCGTGCCCTTCGGGTTTTGGTCGTTGTCGATGATCACGCAGGCATTGGAGTCGAACCGGACATAACTGCCGTCGTCGCGTCGCGTCGGCTTCTTGCATCTGACGATCACCGCCTTGACCACCGCCTTCTTCTTGACATCGCTGCCCGGTATCACGCTCTTCACGCTGCAGACGATGATGTCGCCAAGCCCCGCGGTGCGCTTGCGGCTGCCACCGAGCACCTTGAAGCACATCACTTCCTTCGCACCCGTGTTGTCGGCGACGGTGAGTCGCGTCTGCATCTGGATCATGGCTTCGGCCCCCGCGCGGGTTGCGTCGTCGCATCGGCACCGGTCGCCGCCGAATCCTCGGCACGGGCCGCCGTCTCCCGCATCCGGGTCGCCCGCGCCCCGCTCCGCAGCGATGCCACGTCCACGGCCGTGCTCTTCGCGACGATCCGGACCAGTTCCCACCGCTTGAGCCGGCTGCGCGGCCGGCACTCGATGATCTCCACCAGGTCGCCCGGGGCGGATTCCTCGTGCTCGTCGTGCACGTGGCAGATCGTCCGGCGATGGAGGATGCGACCATACTTCGGATGCCGCGTGACCCGCGGAATCTCCACCCGCCTCGTCTTGCTGGCGGCGGCGCTGGTCACCGTTCCTGTCGCGACTCGCTTCGGCATTGCTTCGTTCCTGCTGTCCTAAGAGCGGCCACCCGCACCCTACGCGCCGGCACCACCGGCCCCTGCGGCCGGCGGCACGAGCGAACCGCGCTGATTCAGGATCGTCTGGCAGCGGGCGATCGTCTTGCGATGCTTGCGCATCTCGCTCGGCGCCGCCAGCTTTTCCGTCTGGGCCTGGACGCGGAGACGAAACAGCGTCTCGGCCGCATCCTTCCAGACGAGCCTGATCTGCTCGTCCGCCATGTCTCGCAATTCACTCGTCTTCGTCATGTGCTCCACCTGCCGCCCTACATTGGCCGCCGCTTCACGAACCGCACCCGCACCGGCATCTTGTGCGCGAGCCGCGCCATGCAGATGCGAGCCGCTTCTTCCGTCACTCCGCTGATCTCGTAGAGGATCATCCCGGGCTTGATCACCGCCGCCCAGAACTCCGGCTCGCCCTTCCCCTTCCCCATGCGCGTCTCGAGCGGAATCGACGTGATCGATTTGTGCGGGAAGACGCGCACGTAGAGCCGCCCCTCCGTGCGGAGGTACTGCTGGGCCGCGATGCGGCCGGCCTCGATCGTCGCAGCGGCGAGCCACCCCGGCTGCTCGGCCTGGAGGCCGTAGTCGCCGAAGACCACGCGGTTTCCCCGCGTGGCGTCACCTTTTATACGACCTCTTTGGCTTTTTCGGTGCTTGACCCTCTTGGGCATCAGCGCCATCGCCAGTCTCCTCGTACATGCCTTGATTCACCCACACCTGGATGCCGATGTTGCCCTGCGCGGTGGGCGCCTCGCAGAAGCCGTAGTCGATCTTCGCACGGAGCGTCGACAGCGGCATCGCGCCCGCGATCGCCTTTTCGCAGCGGGACATTTCCGCACCACCGAGCCGTCCGGCGAGCTGGACCTTCACGCCCTTCGCCCCGGCATCCATCGTCGCGTCGATCGCCCGCTTGAGCGTGCGCCGGAAGGCGGCCCGCTTGGAGAGCTGGTCGGCGATGTCCTCGGCGATGAGCTGAGCCTGGATCTCCGGCCGCCCCACCTCCTCCACCTTCAGGTTCACGCGCCGCCCGAGCAGCTCCTGCAGCTCCTCCTGGAGACGATCGACCTCCTGTCCCTTGCGGCCGATGATGACGCCGGGCCGCGCGGTGTGCAGGATGACCTTCACCTCGTCCCGGGTGCGCTCGATCTCGACCTTGGGGATCGCGGCCGCGCGGTACTTCGTCTTGAGGAAGCGGCGCACGCGGACATCCTCGAGGAGGAGGTCCTTGAATTCGCGCTTCGACGCGTACCACCGACTCTTCCACGGCTCCGTGATGCCCGTGCGAAACCCGGTGGGATGGACTTTTTGACCCATGGTGCTGCCTCACTCCGCTCCGCCGACACCACCGCCGACATCGGCCGCTTCCACGGCGACCGCGTCGAGGGAGACCCGGATATGGGACATCCGCCGCTTGATGCCGAACGCCATGCCACGGGCACGCGGCCGGATCCGTTTGAACATCGGACCTCCGTCCACTCGGGCGTCGATCACGACGAGGTCGTCCACCCCGGCGGCCTGCTGGTGCTCGGCGTTGCCGAGCGCACTTTTGATCACCTTCTCCAGCATGCGGGCCCCGCGATGCGGCTGGAATCGGAGGATGTCGAGCGCCTCGTCGGCGAACTTGCCGCGCACCAGATCGGCCAGCGCCCGCACCTTGCGGGGGCTGATCCGGGCGAAACGATGAATGGCTGTGTAGGGCATGACTCTTCACGCGGCCGGGGGCCGCCTCACGTCGCCGCCGCCTTCGCCTTGCCGCCGTGCCCGCGGAACGTCCGCGTCGGCGCGAATTCTCCCAACTTGTGCCCCACCATGTCCTCGGTCACGAACACCTTCAGGTGCTGCTTGCCGTTGTGGACCATGAACGTGAGACCGACGAACTCGGGCACGATCGTGCACGACCGCGACCATGTCTTGATCGGGTCGCGGTTGCCGGTGGCCAGCTGCGCCTCGACCTTCTCATACACGCGCGGGTCCACGTACGGACCCTTTTTCGAACTACGTCCCATGCCGATGCCCTCGCTCCCACCCGGCCGTCGTCAGACGCACCACCGGGCTTCGTTGTCGTTCAACGCAGCTTGAGCTGCCCGTACCGCCTGCTCTTCCGCCGCCGGACGATCGCCGTGCCCGACGGCTTCCGCGG
>JAUMAF010000101.1:0-4201 GCA_032117045.1 Pirellulales bacterium
CGGCAGGCCCGCGTCCTGGAGGATCGAGAGCTGCCGCGTGAAGAGGGCGAGATCCTTGCCGCTCACGCCGCCCATGGCGAACGTGCGGCCGGGCTTGCGGGCGCCGGGCGCCGACGCCGCCTTCGTTTTCTTCGCCTTGATCTTCGTGATCATGTAGCCCATCGACCGGATCGTGGCCTGGGCTTCGGCTTCGTTGGGCGCGTCGACGGTGTCGCGGATTTCCTGGCCCGTCGCGGCGTCGATGGCTTCGAAGAGGAACGTGGGCATGGTGCTGTCGGCTCTCTGTCAGGGCGTCAGGCTTCGAGGATCGTCTCGCGGATCACTTCCTCCGCGGTCGTGATGCCGGCGAAGATGCCGTCCATGCCGGCGTCGCGGAGCGTGACCATGCCGCCCTTGCGGGCGAGGTCACGCATCTCCGCGGTGGAGGCGTTGCGCATCACGAGATCGCGCAGGTCGTCGTTCATGATGAGGAGTTCGAAGAGGCCGAACCGGCCCTTGTAGCCGGAGCGGTTGCACTTGTCGCAGCCCGCCCCGCGGTAGAACTTCTTGCCCGCGATCTGGTCGGCCGTGAGCTCGAGGTCGGAGAGCACGTCGGCGGTGGGCGTGACCTCCTCGCGGCAGTTGGCGCAGATTTTGCGCACGAGCCGCTGCGCGAGGATCGCCTCGACCGTGGCCGTGATGAGGAACGGGGGCACGCCCATGTCGCGGAGCCGCGTGACCGTGGCCGGCGCGTCGTTCGTGTGGAGCGTGGAGAAGACCATGTGGCCCGTGAGCGAGGCCTGCACGGCGATCTCGGCCGTCTCGACGTCGCGGATCTCGCCCACGAGGATGCGGTCGGGGTCCTGCCGGAGGATCGCCCGCAGGCAGGCCGCGAACGTGTTGCCGAGCTCGGCGTCGATCGGCACCTGCACGATGCCGTCGATGTCGTATTCCACCGGATCCTCGGTGGTGATGAGCTTGTCCTCGATGTCGTTGAGCTCGGAGAGCGCGGAATAGAGCGTGGTGGTCTTGCCCGAGCCCGTGGGCCCGGTGACGAGCACGATGCCGTTGGGCCGCTTGATCACCTCGCGGAACCGCCGCAGTGTCTCCTCGTTCATGCCGACCTTCGTGAGGTCGAGCGAGACGACGCCGCGGTCGAGCACCCGCATGACGACGCTCTCGCCGAAGAGCGTGGGCAGCACGCTCACCCGCAGGTCCACCGGATGGCCGCCGACGGTCAGCTCGATGCGGCCGTCCTGCGGGAGCCGGCGCTCGGCGATGTCGAGGTTTGCCATCACCTTGATCCGCGTCGTGATCGCGAAGGCGAGGTGCTTGGGCGGCGGCACCATCTCCTGGAGCACGCCGTCGCTCTTGATGCGGATGCGAAACTCCGTCTCGAAGGGCTCGAAGTGGATGTCGCTCGCGCTGTCGCGGATCGCCAGCAGGAGCACCATGTTGAGGAGCTTGCGCACCGGCGCGCTCTCGGCAAGGGCCTCGGCGCTCGTGAGGTCGATCGGGCCGGTGCCGGCGAAGGCCGCCGCCGCCTCGGCCAGGGCCTTGTCGGCCTCGAGCGTCTCCACGATCGACTCGACGCTCTCGCTCTCGCCGGAATAGTGCTTCTGGATCGCTTTTTCGAGCTCAGCGGTCGTCGCGACGCAGGTGTGGATGTCGTAGCCCAGGAGCGTGCGCAGTTCGTCGGCGACCTGCATCTTCTGCGGCTCTGCCGTCGCGATCGTCAGGCGATCGCCCGTGAGGGCGAGCGGCACGATCCGGTAGAGCTGCGCCATCGGCTCGCTGACGAGCGCGAGCACGTCCGAGGGGATCTGGCGGTCGTAAAGCGACACGAACGTCGTGCCCCACTGCTCGGCGAGCGCCTCGCCGAGCTGCTCCTCGGTGTAAAACCCGAGGGCGACGCCGACCTTGCCGAGCGGCTCGCCTCCCTGGTTGCGTTGCTCCTCTAGGATCGTCTCGAGCTGCTGCTCGTCGATGAGGCCGAGGTCGAGGAGGATCTGTCCGAGCCGCTTGATTGCCATCGTCGTCTTTCCGCCCGTCGCCTTCGGGACGCGCCGATCGCGTCGCCGGGGGTGTGTCGTCTCAGTGAGCCAGTTCGCGGGCCGCCTTCTTGGCCCGCACCTCGTCGTCCTCGATCTCGCCCGCCTTCGCCTTCGCGATGCGGGAGGCGAGGTCGTCCACGTTTTGCGCCTTCGCGAGCACGTTCTCCTCCGTCACCCGCTTCTCGAGCCAGTGCTTGAAGAGGTGGTCGTCGAGGAGCTGCATCCCGAGCTTCGCACCGGTCTGGATCGCGGAATTGATGCGGAAGGTCTTGTTTTCGCGGATCAGGTTGCCGATGGCGGGCGTCACCACGAGCACCTCGTAGGCGGCGCAGCGGCCGCCGCCGATCTTCGGCAGGAGCGTCTGCGAAAGCACGCCGATGATCGCCGTGGAGAGCTGCGTGCGCACCTGCTCCTGCTGGTTGGTCGGGAACGCGTCGATGATGCGGTTGACCGTGCCCTGCGCGCCGGTCGTGTGGAGCGTGCCGAAGACGACGTGGCCCGTCTCCGCCGCGGAGATGGCCGCCTCGATCGTCTCGAGGTCGCGAAGCTCACCGACGAGGATCACGTCGGGATCCTGCCTGAGGGCGCGGCGGAGGGCCTCGGCGAAGCTCGGCACGTCGGTCCCGATCTCCCGCTGATTCACCGTGCTCTTCTTCGAGTAGTGGTAGAACTCGATCGGGTCCTCGATCGTGATGATGTGGTGCTCGTAGTTCGCATTGATGAAGTCGATGAGGCCGGCGAGCGAGGTGCTCTTGCCGGAACCCGTCGGGCCCGTCACGAGGAAGAGGCCGCGGGGCCGCGTGACCATCTTCTTGCAGACGTCCGGCAGGCCCAGCTGCTCGGGCGTGAGCAGCTTGGTCGGGATCTGCCGCAGCACCATCGCGACCGTGCCGCGCTGCTTGAAGACGCTCACGCGGAAGCGGGCGAGGTCCTTGAAGGCGAAGCCGAAGTCGGTGCCCCCCTTCTCGGCCAATTCCGCCTGGCAGCGTTCCGGCGTGATCGACTTCATGAGGCCGTTCGTGTCGTCGCCGGTGAGCACCTTCGTCTGCTGCGGCCGCATGTGGCCGTCCTGCCGGAATACCGGCGGCAGCCCGACCGTGATGTGGATGTCGCTCACGCCCCCCTGGACGGCCGCCGTCAGCAGTTTGTCGATGTGGATCGTGCCCGTGACCACCTTCGGCTCATCGGTGGCGACGGGGATCGGGGCCGCCGTCTTCTCCTTGGGGGCCTCCTGGATGTCGAGCTCGAAGCTCGACGGGAGGGAGGCGGGGGCCGCGGCTTCAGCCGCTGCGTCCTTCTGCACCAGCAGGACCTGCGTGCCCTGGACGTCGATGACCTGGCCGACGGTCGGTCCGAGCACCGACGAGAACGAGAACTTCCCCGCGCCGCCCCCGGGAGGCACGAGCGCCTCGAGCAGCATGGCGAATTCGTCGGGCGGGATCGGCTTGGCCTTGATCGCGCGGGCCTGCCCGTCGATGCGTAGCACGGGCGCCATACCCGCGGCGATCCGCACCTCCGTGGCGTTGTTCTCCTCCGCAAGCTTGAGGAGGCGGTCGAGGTAGGCCAGAACCTGGGATGATGCGGTGCTCATGGATATGCCACCCTGGTCGCCAGCCAGCCATGGTCCCCCGCCAGCCCGGCCCAGAGCCGCGCCTCGCGTCGAGCATCCACGGCGGTCCCGCCGGCACCGACAGTGTGCCTGCGCAGGCCGGGAATGAAAAGAATCGACGCGACCACGCCGCCGCCGTCCCGGGAAGCGGCAGACCCCTGACAGCCGCCGCGAACCCCTGAACTCATTATGCGCGGGCCGGGGGAAAAAGTCCCGCGAGGCCGAAGAGGATTTTGGTCCATCCGGGGTTGCCGCGGGTCGGGGCTGCCCGTGCCCCGTCGCCGGACGATCGCTGCGGCCATCCCGGCCTCCGCTTTCTCGAGGCTGCCCGCGCTTCGGCATCCCTGCCTACGCTTGGCAGCCACGCCGGCTCCCGGGGCACGGGCAGCCCCTCCTCGATCCTCTCACTCACGAAGTTGTCGAAAGGACCGGATTTTTGAGGGGCGGCGTGCGAATGGGGTCGCAAGCACACCACCCCGTACGAATCGAGGCGGCCCGGGCGGCTCAGTCCTCGACCTTTTTCGCGACGCGGAAGACCTCCTCGAGCGTCGTGATGCCG
>JAUMAF010000102.1:0-23681 GCA_032117045.1 Pirellulales bacterium
TCCTCTTGGATGAGCAGGTTGTTGCGGGCGTAGCCGCCAGCCGTGCCAGTGATCTCGGCACCAGAGACATACCAGCGGATGTCGCGCCCAGCGCCCGTATCCCCCGTCATCGCGTAGTCGATGCCGTTATTGCTTGGGCCAACACCAGGCGTGCCGCCAGTGGGAGCCTGTGCCGCCGTGGACGTGTGGTTGACGCCGAAGATGCCAAACTCGGTCGTGGCGACCGTGCCCGCGACGTTGAACCAGACGTCGAACGAGAGCGTGTGGTTGCCGCTGAAGTTTTGGCTGTTCGGGAACGCCATCACGGAGCCGATCGCCGCCCCGGACGTGTTGACCTCCATCTTCAGGCCGGTCGTACTCGTGCCGCTGGGTGCGACCGGGATGCTGGCGGTGGCGTAGTCGAACGCGTAGTCGATGGCGTAGGCGGGATTGCCGCTTGGCGACGTGGTCCAGCGAGTCGCCGCCTGGCCGTCGTCAAAGGTTTCCGTGTAGAGCACCTGGGCGGCGGAGAGCCCCGGGAGGGCGGCCACGAAAAGCCCGGCGGCCACGAGCCTGAGACGCGAACTGACGGGCATGACGGACCTCATGGTTGGTACGACGCGGTCCGGAAATGGCCACCACCCGGCCGGGATGAACAGAGAATCAAGCCGCCGGCCGCCGCCACCGGCGAACGAGCGGCATCATGCCGGCGGCGATCGCGGCGACGAGGGCGATCGACGAGGGTTCCGGCACGGCCGAGAGCACGCGAACGTTGTCGATCAGCGTGAAATCGACGGCCTGGAACGTCGCGGCGGGATTGCCGGCTCCGTTGCTCGTGTCAGCCTGACCGAAGAGGATGTTGTTGCCTCGCGTGGCCGTGGCGAAGTTCGTGGTGCTCGTGGTGGCCAGGAGCGTGCCGTTGACCGTCCAGGTGATCGTGGGGCCAGTCTTCTCGATCAGCACGTCGTTCCACTGAAACGACGGCGTTCCCACGAGGGTGGTGCCGGTCTGGGTGAGCGGAAAGCCGGTCTGCTGGATGAGGGGAGCCGTTTTGCCCCCGGGAAACGGCGTGGCGTAGTAGGGGGTGGTGTTGTTTTGGCTGCCGGCGGCGTAGACGTTTTGCCCGTTCACGCCGGTGGTGCCGGTCGCGTAGCCCGACTGGGCCGTGACCGAGTAGGCGCGGTAATCAGCTGCCGAGCCGCCGTCGGGCGTGGCTCCGTAGTACACACTATCGGCCGAGCCCACATAGTTGGCGACGGTGCCAGACGTCAGGATGCCGAACGTCGAGAGCTGCGTGGAGCCCGAGCCACCGCCCGCGTTGCCGATGCCGCCGGTCGTGTTGCCGATGAAGTTCGTCCACCAGTCGAAGCGGAGCGAGTAGTCGCCGGTGAACGATTGCCCGGTGGGCGAAACGCTGATTCCGGGTGGCAGGCCTCCCGCGGGCCCGGTGCCGCTGATGTTGGCCTGGAGTTTGAGGCCGCGGGTCGAGCCGCCGGTGGAGTTTGGGGCGGCAGGAATGCCGGCCGTGGAGTAGTCGAAGAAGAAATCGCTCGAGTTGACGGCCGAGCCGCCACTGGCCGTTGTCCCGCCGACGAACGAGTTGACGGTCCAGTTGGCCGTCGAATCGGTGTCGAACGTGTCAGAGAAGAGCACGGCCTGGCCGTGGGCCGTTGTCGACATCACGCTAAATGCGATGACCGCGGCCCATCCGGAGTGAGGAATGACGCGGAGAATGGATGATGCAGCCATGAACGTCTCCTTGCAGAAATAAATAATGCGGCGATGCGTGACGTCAGCCATCGGCGGCGCGTACCGAACCCCGACCCAACCAAACAACAGAATACCGGGCAACCATGCTAGCGCCAACGCCCACCGATTGGGGGAAGTTCAAGAAAATGGATAGGCAAAGCGCGTGCCTTTCTCGGACGGATTGCATTCGTCGTCGCTTTTCCCTGAATATCGCGGTGCGGCGATCCGGATGGGGGAAGGACATGGCTTGTTTACCGGCAGGGCTGTATCTTTTCGAGGCATTCCCCTGCTGATTCACGGCGGAGGTACCGGAGAGCATCCCATGGCCATCCCGCGGCAGGCACGAATCCTTTCAGCAGCGTGCGCAGTATGCGTGGCGACCCTGCTCTCCGGCTGCAGCCGCGGACCAGCTCGGGTTGGGCAGCCCGCGATCAACCCGGCCGCTGCCGCCGCCGAGGCGCTCGTGGCCTACGACACAAACCGCGACGGCCGGATCGCCGGCACTGAACTCGATGCTTCGCCTGCGCTGAAGTCGGCCCTTGCCAGGCTCGATGCCAACAGCGACGGCGGCGTGTCGGCCGAGGAGATCGCCGAACGGATCAGGGCCTGGAAGGCGATGAAGACGGGGCTCGCTTCGATCCGCTGCCAGGTGACGCTCGACGGCACGCCGCTGCCCGGTGCCCTGGTGACGTTTACGCCCGAGCCGTTCCTCGGCGGCGAGGTCAAAACCGCCAGCGGCCAGACCAACCAGTTCGGCGACGCCGCGCCGACCGTGTCCGAGGCCGACAAGCCCGACCCAACGTTGCCGGGCGGGGTGCACTTCGGACTCTTCACGGTGACGGTGTCGAAGCCGGCCAACGGCCGCGAGACCATTCCGGAGCGGTTCAACGCGACATCGACGCTCGGGCTCGAGGTCTCATACGACGAACCAGCGATCCGCGACAACAATCTCGCCTTCCGGCTGAAGTCGACGGCCGACTGAGGCCCGCGGTCAGTTCGCGGTCACGGCCTGACCGTCGAGCCGGTTCGCCTGGTAGCGGTGGGCGGTGGGATCGATGTCGTACGACACCGTCTGCACCGAGCCGTCGCACATCACCATGTTGAGCCCGCCTGAGTGCGCGCTGCCGAAGGCGAGGAAGCCCGGGTTGTCGATGCCGGCCCGATCCTGGCGAGGCTGGTAGTCCGCCTGCTGGTAACTGCTCGCGGGATTCCAGGCGACGCGGTGGTTATCCCATTCGAATCCTGCCCAGGCTCCCTGATTGTCGCCAAAGCGGCCATTGCCGCCGGGCAGCATGGTTTCGTAGCCGTCGGGACTGAGGAACTTCTCGCCAATCAAATACGTTTTCGAGGTGCCGTCGGCCACATCCTTGGGCCGCGTCTTGCTGCGGTAGTGGATCACGCCGGTCTGGTAGAAGCGGGCCTGCGGGTCGGTGGTGACGGTCCAGCTCGGGCTGCCGAGCGCCGCATAGCTTGTCGGCAGCCAATACGCCTCGGAACCGAATCCCACGCCCGCGTGCGTGAGCGAGTCGCCGGAGTTGGCGGCGTAGTCTCCCTTCACGACCGCCGGCATGCTCTGCACCCACGTCTGCGCGCTGAGCGTGCCCCAGGCATGCGGGTAGGGCTTGGCCGCACGCCGTGACGGGCAGTGAAACGACGGCACTGGCGACACGTGCAGTTGCGTGCTCGCCGTGCGAAATGCTCCGGACGTGACCGACAACCCCGCTCCGAGATTGGCGAGCGACTGCTCCTCGATGTAGGGCAGGATCGCGTAATACCAGCTGCCCGGCTGGTCGGGACCGGCGCCCCGGTTCGCGTCGGCGGTGTACTTCGAGCCCCAGCCGCCCGACGGCAGGTGCTTGCGGGCGTCGAGGTGGGTGATGCAGCCCAGGCCGAGCTGTTTGAGGTGGTTCTTGCACTGTGTGCGGCGGGCAGCCTCGCGGGCACTCTGCACCGCGGGCAGCAGGAGCCCGATGAGCGTGGCGATGATCGCGATCACGACCAAAAGCTCCACGAGCGTGAAACCAGGTCGCGGCCGCGACGGCTGCGTTCTCGAGAAGGACATTGGTGGACTCCCGTGACGTTCGCGATGCGTCTCAGATTTCGACAACTGTCATAACCTATTCCGGCCGGGACGTTCGTGAAACCCCGGATTCCGACCATCCGGCATCGCCTGCGGCAATCAGGTGCGGTAACTGCCCCGATCGTAGAGGCCGGTCGCAAGGATTTCGAAGACGTCGAGAATATCCACGAGCCCGTCGTAGTTGACGTCGCCCTCCCTCCATTCCGCCAGGCGTCCTGTATTCAACAACCCGGCCCCGAGAAACGCGGCCACGTCCGTGGTGTCGATCACGCCGTCGAGATTGAGGTCGCCGGGAGCCCCAAAGGCCACGAGCATCGAGCCATCGTTTTGAGTGAAAAACCCCAGGCCACGATTCGACCCCGGGCCGGCGGCCGCCGAGCCGATGCCGATTGACGGAGAAGACCAGTCACCGCCAGATCGCCCCACCAAAAGTTGCTCGCGAACCCGGGCGGACGTGGTGGCCCCCGCGGCAATCACAAAGCCGCCAGTACCGACGTCGATTCGGCCGCCAGCCGCGAGCACCAGGCCTGGAAGATCGATCCGGTCATAGCCGCAATCGATCGTCATGCGGGCCCCATCCCTGACGTCCACGATGCCGCTGCCCACCGCCCCCGGATGCCGGATCACGACCTCGCCCGCCTCGATGACCAGACCGCCGGTGAAGGCATTGAGTTGGTCCAGCACCAACCGCCCGCCGCCACGCTTGACCAGTCTCAGCGCCCCCGAACGCGTCACCGGGTCGATGGATGTCTGGCCGGCATCCACGGTGATCGGCAGATCGGGCACAACCCCGAAAAACTCGAGTACGCGGCCCATCACGGCCGACCTCGCTGCCGCCTGCGTGATCGTCTCGAAGGGGAATCCCGCGACCACGAGGCTGCCGCGTCCACCGGTGCCGGCCCGCTGAATCGCGGCCGCGCCTCCAGTTCCCCCCGAATAGGCGAGCGCCACCGCCGATCCCGCCTGGGCCGTAAGGACATCGGGATAGGCCACGTTGTAGGTCTGGCCGTCGAGGCTCGCGAAGGTGTTTCCGTTGGAGAAACCAAAGCCGGCGAGTCCGGCAAAGATGCCGCCAGCCGCCGCTGTCACCTGATAGGTGCCGGCGTCATCGGAGGCATATCCCGCGCCCAACGTGGATCGGAAGAACGTGCGGCCGTTGTTCTGACCATCGAGGTCGTAGCCCACCTCGGCACCACTGACCATCAGATGGCCGCCGCCGGCGACGAACTGTTCGACCCGGGCCTGCTCGACGGCGTCGAAGGTCCGGCCGGCCGTCGACTCGGTGCCCAGAATCCAGATCACCGAATCATACGTATCGAGCGACACGGCCCCCTGAATCACCGCTTCATTGCTGGCGGAGTCGACCCGAACGCCAGGCCGCGCCGCCTGAATCGCCGCATGCACGGTCGCCGCATAGTCTCGGCTGTTGCCGAACCGCGGCCAGACACGCTCCGTGGTCACGCCGGTCGTCAGATAGGTGGCCTTGAAGTTTTGCGACTTGTCGATGCGATCGAAGCCGTTGACGATCAGCACCTGTCGCGGTCCGACCGCGGGGAGCACCGTCACCACCTCGGACGGCAGCGACTCGCCACCCCCATTCGTCGCGGCCACCCGAAACTGATAGGGCCGCGACGGATCGAGGCCGCTGATCGTGAGTGAGCGGGCGTTGCCTCCCACCACGACCCTGCCCCCGTCAAAGCCGACGCCGTCGGTCGCACCAAAGACACGGAAGCCGGTCGCCGGACTGCCAAAAACACCGGCGACGCCACCGCTGGAACTCGGTCCCGAGACCCACGAAATCGTGGCCGCGCCATCGGCGGTGCAGGTCACCGACACCTGCGTGGGAGGCGATGGAAGCGTGATGTTGGGGGGTGGGGCCGTGGTGCCCGGTTGATTGATCAGGTGCTCGAGCGTGCCCTCGTAGGTGCTTCGGGCGATCTGGTCGCGAGCCCCCGCATCGCGAAGCAGGGCATTGTCGGGTGTATTGTCGTGAAAGCCGACTTCGATGATCGTCGAGTCAAACTCATCGCCGGCCCGAAGGTTCGAGATCTCCCCGTAGGCGCCAGCCAGCGCATACGTCGTCCTCGTGCTCCAGTCATATTCGAACTGACCGTCGACCGCCCGCATGTCGACGTTGATCTGCTTCGCGAGGACCGTCGCCAGGTTCGACTGATTCGGCGTGGGGTTGGTGGAGTGCACCAGGCCGATGGCGCCCCGAGCGGTGGCCGTGCTCGGATTCCCCGTGGTCGCATTGGAATGAAAGCCGACATACACGCTCGTGCCATACGCATTCGTGTCGGCATTCATCTCGGCCGCCATCTTCGACGGAGCAGAAACGTTGTCGGTGCCGATGATGGACGAGGGGCTCGTGAACGCCGTTCCCTGCCCCACGCTTCGCCACAGCCAGTGGAGCGAGTTCTCATCCTCCCGCGGGTATCCGGAGACAGTCCCGGTGCCGATCCCATTCGGCCCCGAAGGCACGTCACCCATGCCGTTGCCAAACCGGATTGCGTCAGCAATCACCACTGACCCACCCGCCGTCGAGAAGTTGCTGACCGTGACCGAGCCCTCCGCAGGTGACCGGCCGGCGTCGAAGTGATAGGTGCCGAGATAGATCCATCCAGAGCCGACCGTGCGATGATCGATGCGGACCTGGGTGCTGCCTCCGGTGTGGTTGACGCGATAGAGCTGGTCGGTGCGGTTGGAGCCCGTCGAGGCCCATGCATACACGGGATAGAAGCCCGCGGCCGGGATCGCCGGCGCGTAGACCGCGGTGGCCGTCTCGGCCGAGCCGCTCACGTTGGCATAGCGGTAACGGGCCGTGTCGGCCACGCGGCCATAGTCTTCGTCGTACCACCGCGTGCCCGACGTGCTCGTCAGCCACGAACCACTCCAGACCACGTCGGCGGAATCGTTGTCGAGCACCACCTCGTTGGGCTGGTGGCCGACGGGCCGCATCGGCACGACCGTCGCTCCCGCACGAAACAGATGGTCGACGTAGAAGGTGAGTTGATCCTGATTGCCGAAATCCTCGACGAGCGAGAGCAGGTTGCCACGATCGGTGGCAAAGCGATTGAGGGTGTCGCTCCACTGCCAGCCGTGGCCCGCCGACGTGTAGACGATCTTTCCGGAAAGGGCCCCCTCCGGCTGGGCACCGACGGCCACAAGGCCCTGCGCCGCCGTAAGCGCGAGCCGCGGCTCGAGCCGCTCGTGGGCCAGCGGACGCGAGGGCCGGCGGCCGGAATCAAGGCTGCGGCGGGAGCGATGACTGGGCATGACGGTCGCCCGGGCGGCCACGGGGGAAATCTGGGAGGGACGAAAAGCTCCCATCCCAATGAGAAGAAAGACCACTGCCAGAAGTATCGGACCGACCGTGCACACACGCAAGGAAAAAGACGTCGTCGGACGCGATATCGAGGATTCCCAGCCCCTGGGAAGGAGCCTCGGGTGCCAACGGGCCGCGCCGGAAGGGCGGGCGGGGCCGTGCCGGTGAGGGAAGCGGATTGCAAGATTTTTGCGAACCGGGATATTCTTCCGGCAATGCCAAGAGCTCATGCGACTGTGTCACGCCTGCTTCGACTCGGGATTTGTCTCGGAGCGATTCTCGCATGCCTGACAGGTGGGTCGCCACACGCGGCTGACCTGCCGCCACTCCGCCGCGAGTTTCGCGCCGCGTGGATTGCCACGGTCGCCAACATCGACTGGCCGTCCCGGCCCGGGTTGGCCGCTGACCGTCAACAAGCGGAACTGACGCTGCTTCTCGACCGAGCCGCGGCCGTCGGTCTCAACGCGGTGGTTCTTCAGGTTCGGCCCGAGGCCGACGCCTTCTATGCCTCGTCGCTGGAGCCCTGGTCCGAATACCTCACCGGCACCCAGGGCAGGCCTCCGGCTCCTTTCTACGACCCGCTCGAGTTCGCCGTCGCCGAAGCGCATGCCCGCGGCCTCGAACTCCATGCCTGGTTCAATCCCTACCGCGTTCGCCATACGAGTGCGAAGGGGCCGGCGGCGGCGACCCATGCCAGCCGGACGATGCCGGAGGCCGTCCGGACGTACGGAAAGTTTCTGTGGTTCGACCCCGGCGAGCCGGCGGCGGCCGACCGGTTCATGGAGGTCGTCACCGACGTGATCCGGCGGTACGACATCGACGGCGTTCACATCGACGATTATTTCTATCCCTACCCGGTGGCCGAGAACGGCCGCGCGGTTCCCTTCCCCGACGATGAGAGCCACTCGCGAGCCCTCAAAGACGGCGGGATCGCCGACCGACCGGCCTGGCGGCGGGACAATGTGGATCGGCTCGTTCAACGGCTATGGCACGAGTCCAAGGCCCTCAAGCCGCACGTGCTCGTGGGCATCAGTCCGTTTGGCATTTGGCGGCCGGGCCATCCGGCGGGGATCAAGGGACTCGACCAATACACGGCCCTCAACGCCGACGCGCGGAAGTGGCTCAGCGAGGGCTGGCTCGACTACCTCGCCCCGCAACTCTACTGGCGGATCGACGCCCCCGAACAGGGCTATGAGAAACTCCTCGGCTGGTGGGCCGATGAAAACATCCAGCATCGCGGCCTCTGGCCAGGCAACTACACCTCCCGGGTTCGCCACGATCCCACGGCCGCCACGAGCGGTTCGGTGTGGGAGGCCGACGAGATCCTGCGGCAAGTCGCCGCCACCCGCGACGAGGCGGTCGCCGGCGGCAACATCCACTTCAGCATGAAGGCCCTGGCCGAAGACTTCGATGGCGTGGCGACGAAACTGGCGGCCGGCCCCTACGCCGAGCCGGCCCTCGTGCCTGCCATCCGCATGCCCGTCGGCGATCCTCCTCCGGCGCCGCGGGCGGTGGCCGACGCCGGCGGCGTCACCTTTTCGCTGCCCGACGGCCAGCAGCCCTGGCTCTGGATCGTGAGAACCCGCACGGGAGACGAGTGGCGGGCCATCCGCCTCCCCGGGCGAGCGCAGCGGCACGACATCGACGGGCCGGTTCGCGAGATCGCCGTCTCCGCGGTCGCCCGCGACGGCCGCGACGGCCCGGCCACGCGACTGTCTCCGGCGTCCCGTCCGGTCTCGGCCGCGGAATGACGACATGCCAGCCGTGACCGCATCTGCAACTCGGCCGATCGTGGACCGCGGCCCGTGGTGGTGGGTGCCGAGCCTCTATTTCGCGGAAGCCGTCCCGCTGGTGGTGGTCACCTTTCTGGCCACCGTGATGTACAAGCGGCTCGGTGTCTCCAATCGCGACATCACGCTGATCACGGGCTGGCTCTATCTGCCCTGGGTGATCAAGCCGCTCTGGAGCATGGTCGTCGAGGGCACGGGCACCCGCCGGGGCTGGACGCTGGCGACCGAGGTGCTGCTCGCCGGAGCGCTCGGCCTGCTCGCCGTAGCCGTGGGCGGTGTCGACCAGTTGTGGGGCACCGTCTTCGTGCTGGCACTGCTGGCGTTTCTCTCCGCCACCCATGATGTCGCGGCCGATGGCTTTTACCTGGCGGCGCTCGACGATCGCCAGCAGGCGTTCTTCGTCGGCATCCGCGGCACGGCCTATCGGATCGCCAACATCGTCGGTCGCGGGCTGCTCGTGATGCTCGCCGGCACGATCGAAACGGCCACCGGCGATGTGAGGACAAGTTGGCGGTGGGTCTACGCGGTGCTCGGGGTCGTCTTTCTCGCGACCGCCTGGTATCACGCCGCCGTCCTGCCGCGGCCGGAAGCCGATCGCCGGCGAGCGGGGCCGGTCGTCTCGTTTGCCGCCCTCGGCGGGCCCGTGGTGAGTTTCTTCCGCAAGCCGGGGATCGTGCCGATTCTCGCCTTCCTGCTCCTCTACCGGCTCGCCGAGGCGCAGCTCGTCTCGCTCGTGTCGCCCTTCCTTCTCGACGACCGCAGCAGCGGCGGTCTTGGCCTGACCACGACCCAAGTGGGGTTCATCTATGGCACGCTGGGCATCGCGGCCCTGTCGTTGGGGGGCATCCTGGGGGGCATTCTCGTGGCCCGCGATGGGCTGGGCCGCTGGCTGTGGCCGATGGCCCTGGCGATCAACCTGCCCAACCTCGCCTACGTGTGGCTGGCCGCCACCCAGCCTGAAAACGTCTGGGCCATCGGCCTGTCGGTGGGGCTCGAGCAGTTCGGCTACGGCTTCGGCTTCACGGCCTACATGGTCGCCTGCATGGTGTTTGCGCGGGGGCCGCACCAGACCGTTCACTACGCCCTCTGCACGGGCTTCATGGCGGCCGGCATGATGCTCCCCGGCATGGTGAGCGGGTGGCTTCAGGAACTGCTCGGTTACCCCCGGTTCTTCGCGTGGGTGATGGTGGCCACGATTCCGGGTCTGGTGGCCACGGCCTTCATTCCCCTCGACGCGGCCGAGGGCCAGAGGCAGGAGCCATGACCGACCGCCTCACCGATGGCCGACTCCTGTTCGTCCCGCTCGAGACGGTCGCCCAAGACCGGTTGCTCGCCGCCTGGAATGACGCCGCCGACTGGGATCCGCTCACGCCGGCCGTGCTCGCCGAGAAACTCGAGGCCGAGCCGCCGGAGGCCCGGGCCGTCGGTCGGGCGGCGATCGTGGAGGGTGTCGTCGCGGGTTGGGCATTCGGCGTGCTTCGGGAATCGAGCGCGGGACGCCGAGGCGTGGTGAAAATGCTGGCCGTCGTGCCGGCCTTCAGGGGCCGTGGCATCGGGTCTGGGCTGCTGGCGGCCGTCGAGTCGTCACTGACCAAGGCAGGAGCCACCGCGATCCGATTCGGGGAGTCGGCGCCCAACTACCTGGTGCCCGGTGTCGATCTGCGATGCGAGCCCCTGCTCGCCCTCCTCGAGCAGCGGGGCTACGCCCGGATTGGAACGACCGTCAACATGTCGGTCGACCTTCTGGCTGAAACGTTTTCCACCTCCGCCGACGAGGTCCGGCTCGTGGCCGACGGGATTGTTGTGCGGAGGGCCGGGGCCACCGATCGCACTGCCATTGATCAGTTCCTCGAGCGGCAGTGGCCGTCCTGGCGGCCCGAGGTCTCAGCCGCCCTGTCCCGCACGCCGCCAGCGGTTCATGTGGCCCTCGCGTCCGCTGGAGAGAACATCGCCGGGTTTGCGGCGTATGACGGCAACAACGTGGGCACGGGCTGGTTCGGGCCGATGGGGACGGCCGCCGAATGGGAGGGCCGGGGCATCGGCCGCGTGCTCTTGCGGAGGTGTCTCCGCGATCTTCGCAGTCAATCGCTCTCCCACGCGATCATCCCCTGGGTGGGGCCGGTAGCGTTCTACGAGCGACATGCGGCCGCCAGAGTTGATCGCACGTTTGTGCGACTCGAGAAACGCCTCACGACCGCGGAGCCTGCATGACAGCAATTCAACCCTTTGACCTGGGGTCGCTCACGCTTCGGGAGCGGCTGGCCCAGTTGATGGTGGTCCGCCTCGGTTCGGATATTCCGCCGGTTCGGACAGCCGACGACGATGCCCAGCGGATCGGTCGTCTGCTCGAGGAATGTCCGGTCGGCGGCCTGCTGCTCTTCAACGGTCGCCATGCCACGACGCCCGCCGTGCTCGCCGGGTTGCAGGCCTCGAGCCGCGTGCCCCTGCTGGTCATGGCCGACGTGGAACGCGGCTACGGCCAGCAGCTTCGACCTTGGCCGCTGCTGCCGCATGCCATGGCGTTTGACAGGCTCGGGGGCGGCGCGGCGGAGGCGGTTCAGGAGTTTGGCGAACTGACGGCCGTGGCCGCGCGTCGCGCCGGAGTGCACGTGATCAATGCCCCGGTCGCCGATGTCCATTCCGATCCCGCCAACCCCATCATCGCCACGCGGGCATTCTCCAGCGATCCTCTCCGCGCCGGTGAACTGGCGGCGGCCTTCGTGGCGGGATGCGCTGCCGGCGGTGGGCTCGCCGTGGCCAAACACTTTCCGGGCCATGGCGACACCCGTGAGGATTCGCACCATGCGTTGCCCGCGGTGACGGTGTCGGCAGACGTGCTCGATGCGCGGGAACTCGTCCCGTTTCGCGCGGCGGTGGCTGCCGGCGTGCCACTGATCATGACCGCGCACGTCCGCTACCCCGCGCTCGACCCCGGCGGCGTGCCCGCCACGCTCTCGGCCGCGATCCTGCAGGATGTACTGCGACGCGACCTGGGCTTTGCAGGGGCGGTCGTGTCTGACAGCCTGCTGATGGCGGGTGTTCGCGACGTGGCTGCCAGCGAGGGGGAACTCTGCCTCCGCGCCCTACTGGCCGGTGTCGATCTGCTTCTCGACGTGGAGCAGCCGGCGGCGGCGGTGGCCGTGCTCGAGGCGGCGGTGCGGGCCGGTGAACTGCCGCTCGTGCGGGTCGACGAGGCCGCAGCTCGCATGGCGGCGCTCAAGCAGCAGGTATTCGACCCGGCCTGTGGTTCTGAGTCGCGATTCGCCTCGGCTGACGAGCCGTCGCTGCGGGCGGCGACGCAGGCTCTCGCCGATCGGGTGGCGGCGGCGGCGGTCGAGGTTCACGATCTCCGCGATCTTCTGCCACTTGATCCAACGCGGTCTCTTGCAGCGGTGCTCGTGAATCCCTACCGCTCGCACATTGACGCTCAGATGCCGCCGCTCGCGGCAGCGCTCGAGCAGCATTTTTCACGATGCGAGTTTGTGGAGATGCGGGGATCGGAGCCCGCGGAGGCGTGGCGGTCGCTCACGAACCGCTGCCTGGCCGCGGAGCAGGTTCTCGTGGCGATTGTCGTCAAGCCTGCCGCCTGGCATCGCTTTGGGCTGGCCGCCGGAGTCGATGCATGGCTTCGCGACCTAGCGGGGCAGCGACCCGTGATACTTGCTGCGTTGGGGTGTCCAATCCCCGACATTCCTCCCGTGGCGGCGTGGATCATCGCCTTGAGCGACGTCCCGGCCAGCCAGGAGGCGGTCTGTCGGCGGGCTCTACAGAGAAAATCGCGGAGTGATGACGCCGCGTGACCCAAGAGTTGGCAGCGGAAATAAGTTATGATACTCTCATCGAGAGACTTTGAACGTTGCAGAAAGAACGATTCTGCGCTCGCGGAGACCTCGATCATGAAGACGCTTTGTCGCATGGATTCATCGCGGGTCGTGCTCCGCGGTCTTGTTGCGAGTTGGCTGCTCGCGACGGCGGCTGTCGCCCAAGACACTCGGTACTGGGACATCGATGGTGCCACGCCGGGTGCGGGTGGGCTCAGCCCAAGCGGCACGTGGAACTCCACGACCGGCACGAACTGGAGCCCCAACGAGGCGGGTGATGTCGAGACCGCGGCTTGGGTCTCAGGGGCCGCGGCGGGCGAGGGCAACGTCGCAGTCTTCTCGGCGGGCTCCGATGCCACCGGGTCGTTCACCGTGACGGTGGAGGGCACCAACAATGCGTCGGGCCTGATGGTCAAGACCGGTACGGTGAACATCGCAGGAGGCGGCATGGTCGCCCTCGGCGGCGGCACGGCGACGGTGATGGCCGGAGCAACGCTCGGCATCAACAACCGCGATCGCTTCACACAGACGGCGGGGGGCAAGTTGATTCTGGATGGCGGCACGCTGCTCATGTCCAACACCGGCAACGCTGGCTCCCTGTGGAGCGTCAACGGCGATGGCATCGTGCTGACATCAAACGGCGGTGCCGTGAACTACAACGTGGGCAACAATGTGACGATCTATCAGGGCGTGCTCCTTGGCGAAGGCGGCACGGTCTTCAACGGCGGCGCCCAGACCCTGACCAAAACGGGCACCAGCGAACTCCGCGTGCAAGGGGCCCGCACTGCCGATTACACGTTTGCCAAACTTCAGGTGCTCGGCGGTCTGTACCGCATTGGCAGCAGCACCAATGCGACGGGCCAGCTCTCCAAAGAGACCGGCTTTGGCGCCGTGCCGTTTGATCTCACAGCCGATGCGATCACGCTGGATGGCGGAGCGATCGGTTCGAGCTTTTCCATTGCAACGGACCCCTTCCGCGGGATCACGCTCGGGCCCAACGGAGGCCTGCTCAACGGCGCGGCAGGCGTCCTGACCGTGAACGGACCGATCGCAGGGGCGGGGGTGCTCCGCATCGTCGGTACAAACGGCACGATTCTGACGTCGTTGGACAGCACCCGCACCGGCGGCACGGTCATCGGCAGTGAGTTCGCGATGGTGGGGAGTATCACCGGATCAACCGCGGGAGCTCTGACAATCTCCAGCGATGCAGCCCTGGGGGCCGTTCCCGCAACGCCTGAGCCCGCCAACATCCGCCTGGGAACGGCGACGGCGGCGGGCACGCTCACCATCTCGAGCAATGACACGACCATTTCCGCCAACCGTGGCATCCAGGTCGGCGCCGGCGGCGGCACGTTGAGCACGTCCAAACTCGTCACCTACGGTGGTGTGCTTTCTGGAACAGGGTTTTTCACGAAGACCAGCACCGGCACGCTCGCCCTTTCCGGCAATAACACACTCACCGGCGGCATCACGAGCTTCGGCGGAGGTGCGGTCGAGATCTCCGCCGATGCGAATCTTGGCAGCGTGCCGGTGACGACCGCCAGCAACGCCATCACGTTGGCCGGCGCGACCACCAGCGGCCGGCTGCGGGTCACGGAGAGTTTCACGATGGCCCCGACGCGGGGTATCACGCTCAACGTGGGCGGCACCACGGCGACCCCGCTCGGTGGCACCATCGACGTCGTTGCCGACAAGACGCTCACCGTGGCAGGCCCCATCACGGGCGCGGGACGGCTCACGAAATCCGGCTCTGGCACGCTCGTGCTCGCCGGCACGAGCACCTACGCCGGCACGACGACGGTGAGCGCCGGCACGCTCGTGGTCAATGGTCTGCTGTCCGGCACGGCCGCCGTCACGCTCTCGGGTGGCGCGACTCTGGCCGGGACTGGCACGGTCAACGGGGCCACCAGGATCGCCGCCTTCTCCACCCTCTCGCCTGGAGCGAGTCCGGGCACGCTCGCGTTTGGCGGAAATCTCACCTTGGCGGCCGGTGGCGACTACAACTGGCAGATGCTCTCAGCCACCGGCACGGCCGGGGCGACCAATGCCTGGGATCTCGTGACCGTGAGCGGCACGCTCGACATCACGGCAACGTCGGCTGATCCGTTCGCGATCAACCTCTGGTCACTGTCGTCAACCAGCCCCGACACGAGCGGTTCCGCAGCAAACTTCGACCCTACCCAGAACTCCAGCTGGACCATCGCCCGCGCGACCGGAGGGATCACGGGATTTGCGGCCGACGCGGTCGTGGTGACGACGTCTGCCACCAACGGCACCGGCGGGTTCGCCAATGATCTGGCCGGAGGCACGTTCAGTCTCGCCCAGAGCGGCAACAGCCTGAACCTCGTGTTCACGGCGAGCGGGGGGGCGCCCTCGGTGATTACGATCAATGTGGCCAACGGCACGCAGACGCAGGCGGCAGCCGGCTATCCGCTGCTTTCGGGAGCGACCCCCGTGGTCAAGACCGGCGCCGGCACGCTGGTGGTCGATCAAGCCAACCCGTTGACGGGATCCACCACGGTCCAGGAAGGCGTGCTCCAACTCGCCAACGGCTCGGCTCTCTCCTCGAGCACGCTGGCCGTCGCCGCCGGCGGCACGGCCCAGGTGGCCAACTACCTCACCACCTCCGTGGCCGGCCTCGACCTCGCCGGCAACGGCTTGGTCGACGTCACGAGCGGCTTCATGACCGTGGCTGGTGGCCTCTCGGCGACGGCCCTGGTGGCCGAGATCCTTGAAGGACGGGGAACCGGCACGTGGACCGGCACCAGCGGGATCACGTCGAGCGTCGCGGCCGCCGATGTGGCCCTGGGCATTCCCCGCACGGTCGGCTGGCTCGACAACGGCAACGGCTCGGTATCGTTCGCCTTCGCAGCCCCGGGCGATACCAACCTCGACTGGCAGGTCGATGTACTTGATGCCGCAAATGTCATCAGCGGCGGCAAGTTCAACACCGGGGCCGCTGCAACCTGGGCACAGGGCGATTTCAACTACGACGGCCTCGTCAACATCCTCGACGCCGCCGACTTCATCACCACGGGCCTCTACAATCAAGGCCCCTACAATCAGTCGCCGGGAGCCGTGGGAGCCGTCGCGGCCGTGCCTGAGCCGGCGCTGGGGCTAGCGGGGATCGCGCTGCTGACCGCCACAGCGGCGTTGTTCGCCCGGCGGCGATGATGGTCACCGGTGGGCAGGCGTTTTCATGACACTTCCGATCGTCCGCAGCACGATGATGCTTGCCGCCGCCCGGTTGAGCCACCGCATCGCGGCGGCTCGGCGATCGTGGCGAAGCGTTGCGATTCTTCGTCGAAGCGCCGCGGGCCAACTCGGTTTCACGCTCGTGGAACTTTTGGTGGTGATCGCGATCATTGCCACCCTGATCGGCCTGCTCCTGCCGGCTGTGCAGAGTGCCCGGGAAGCAGCTCGGAGGGTGCAGTGTGGCAATAGCCTTCGACAGGTGGCGCTAGCGAGCCTGGGTTACGAGAGCGCGAACAAGCGTTTCCCAGCTCGGCGGCATACGATCGTGGGGCCTGACGCGAGTGGCACTCCCACTACCTATTCCTCCGAGGCATCGCCGCAGGTGATCATTCTTCCCTACTTTGAGGAAGCAGGAAAGTTTCAGCAGTTCGACCTGCGATATCACATTCGCACCGATGCGGCGCTCGTTCCCGGCACGCCTGCCAAGGCGAACGCCAACGCTGCAGCCCGCGTCGGTGATATTCCGCCATTCCTGTGCCCATCCGATCCGTCGCCCTTCAATGTCGCGAACTCTGGCCGGAGTAATTATGCCGCGTGCGTGGGGGGGGCCGCGTTTCGTGGTGGCGTCACCTGGCTCGGCCGAAACCTCGATGGCATCTTTGCGAAGCAAAATCCACCGAACGGGAGTCTTCTGTTGGGCTGTAAGATCTCCGAGATCAGCGATGGCACGTCGAAAACAGCGCTTTTTGGCGAGGTGATGCGGGGTGCCGTGGCGTGGAACGACACTGCCACCGCGCACACCACCGCATTCAATACGGCCTCAGCGTTTGCCGCCCGCCAACTCGCTGACGGCCGCACCGTGCCGGAGTGTCTTCCCAATGCAACCAGCAGTCCGATCCAATACACCGGCCAACAGTACTACCGTGGCGATCTGACCTACACCTTCATGTATACGCACACGCTGCCCCCGAACTGGAACGCGAAAAGCTCATCGGCGGCAGCCCAAAAATACAACTGCGGCACCACGGCCTTTAGCGTCGCCCACATCGCCGCCTCGAGCTATCATCCCGGCGGCGTGACCTTCGTGTTTGCCGATGCGTCGATTCGGTTTGTCAACGACGGCGTGGACTTCGCGGTCTGGCAGGCGGTCGGCAGCAGGGCGGGTGGCGAGGCTGAGTCTCTCAACTGATCTCGGCAGGCGGAGTGCGTGATGGATCCCAGAGTCAGGAAAACCCGACAAACGATCGCAGTGCTCGCTTGGCTGATCGCGGGATTTGCCATTGGTTGCGGTGGTGGTCCTGCCGCCGACACGAAGTCCGCTGGGCCGACGGTGGCCGACGGCCTCACGAATCTCAAAGGCCTCTACACCCAGGCAGCGCAGGGAGCCATGACGCTTCCGAAGAGCCTCGCGGAATTCACCGCGGTCGAACCGTTTTTTCCAGTCGCCGGGCCGTTCGTGCTGGGCGGCCAGATCGACTGTGACTGGGGGGCTGGCCTGAAGAGCACCGCGGACGCCGCCACGCACCGGCTGGCTTTTGAGAAGCGGGCGGCCGACGAAGGAGGCTGGGTGTTGCTCCAGGACGGCACGATCCGCGAGGTGACCGCTGACGAGTTTCGGTCACTTCTGAAAGCGACCCCGTAGCTCCGTTCACGATCGGCGACCCGGCGTGCACGGACGTGGAGCCCGTGTCGGTGTCGAGGCCCGGCCATTCACCGTGATTCCGCCCCCGGTGGCGAGTCGGGAAACAGCGGACTGCCGTAGGGATTCACATCCATGACCGGAAAGGCCCGCCAGCCGGGCGCGTCGAAATGCCACCACTCCGTGGCGATCGGCAGAAAGCCTTCTCCCCGCATGGCCTTCTGGAGCGTCTCGCGATTGGCGAGCAGGTCTGATGCCGCATCGGCGTAGTCGAGGTGCGACCGCTCGCCAAACTCGTCGAACCCCGATGGCATCGGCAGCTCGCGACCGTCTTGGTCGACGAGCGTGAGATCCACCGCGGAGCCACGATTATGCCGTGAGCCTTTCGCAGGATCGGCCACGTAGCGCGGATCGGGGGCGATCGCCCAGAGGGCCTTCTGGACGGCATGTGGCCGGTAGCCGTCAAACACCTTGAGTCCCAGGCCGCGTTTGCGGAGCATCGCCTGCACCCGCCCGAGCCGCTCGGCGGCCGACCGCTCCAGATAGATCGTGGCGGCCGGATAGAGACGCCGCCCGGTCACGTTGTCGGTGGTGGCGTAGCGATTGTCGATGACGAACGTGGCATCCACGGTCTTCACATCGACGAGTTCGCACCCCCGTGGCGGCACCGATGCCACACCCGGGATCCGCCGCGGCCGCACCTCGTCGAGGACGTCCGCGAGATCGCGCAGCATCGCCGCCTGCTCGGCACGATGACCGTGCTCCGCCTCGACGTTCACATAAGAAATGCCCATGCGACCGCACCAGACCGACAGCGAGCCGTCGTCGGCCACGGTCGACTCATTCTGGAGAATCACGGAATGGCCCCGATCGGCCAGCGGCACGACCAGCCGGGGATCGGTGACGAAGAAGAAGTCGTCGGGGTCGCCACCAGGGCGGAGTTGCACCCGGGCAGCGTCGCCGGCGAGCGGCCCGCCAGGGAGGTAGTCAGCCGCGGTGTAGCGATCGGGTGTGTTGTTGTGCAGCGCCACCACGACATCGACATCGTCAACGGCAACCGTCGCCAGGAGCTCATCGACAAACACGGCCATCACGTCGTCGGCGGGCTGACTCCAGCGTGAAAGCCCTTCGAGCGTGGCCCGGCGGCCGGCAGGCGTGAAGATGCGATTGGGGTCGACGCGGTGCTCAGTGCCGGCGAGATCGAAGGCGAGCTCGCGGGCTCCGGTGTGCCGGAGTTCGACGAGCCGCCCCCCCCGCTCACGGAGCACTTCCACGGCAGCCTCGACAGCCGTCTCCTCGTCGTCGTGGACGCTTACGAAGGCGACCAAAGGGCCATCGGAGGCGCTCGAGGGATTCTTCGGTGCATACGCGTGGGTGACGACGTCGATTCGCGAGTCGCCCACGGCAAACGTCCGTGACCGGATGTCATCGGAGGCCATCAGGACTCCGGCGCTTGCGAGCATCGCCACCAGAGCCGCCACTGGTCGGCCGGCGATCGAATCACGGCAGTGCGTGCGGCGAGGCATGGATCGAGGGGCCGAGCAAGGTGGACCGAGCCAGACAACGAGACTTGATGATACCGTACGCCTCGACGGCCAAGGCCGAACCTGGCTTCCCGGCCGAGTCGATGAAGGCCGCCCGCCGTGGGCGGCGAACAGAACAGGGTTGCCCTGTGGAGCCTGTGGCTGCCGGGTTACCATTGCGTCTTTTCCGGCTCCGGCGCCCCCACGCCCTGCCGCCCGCCCTGCCCCGCAGCGACTCCCATGTTCGACCCCGTCCGCGGCCAACCCGACTTTCCCGCTCTCGAAGCCTCGATCGCCGCTTGGTGGCGGGAGCACGGCACCTACGAACAGTCGCTCGCCCGCCGCCGCGGAGCGCCACGGTTCGTCTTCTTCGAAGGTCCGCCGACCGCCAATGGGCTCCCGCACCCCGGCCACTGCCTGACGCGGACGATCAAGGATCTCTATCCGCGTTACCGGACGATGCGGGGACAGTATTGCGAGCGGAAGGCCGGTTGGGACACGCACGGTCTCCCCGTCGAGGTCGAGGTCTGCAAGGAACTCGGCATCCATTCGAAGGCCGAGATCGAGGCCTACGGTGTCGAGCCCTTCATCCACAAGTGCCAGGAGAGCGTCTGGCGCTACATGAAGGAGTGGGAGACGCTCACGGAACGAATCGGCTTCTGGATTGACCTTTCCACGGCCTACGTCACCTACCATCAATCCTATGTCGAGAGCGTCTGGTGGGCGCTCGCCGAGCTCTTCGACAAGGGGCTCCTCTATCAGGGACACAAGATCGTCTGGTGGTGGGCACAGGGCGGCACCGCGCTTTCCAGCGGCGAGGTGGGCCAGGGCTACAAGGAAGTCGCCGACCCGAGCGTCTACGTGGCCTTTCCCCTGCTCGATGCCGCCGGCGTGCCGACCAACCGCAGCCTCGTCGCCTGGACGACCACGCCCTGGACGCTTCCCTCCAACCAGTTTGCCGCCGTGAAGGCCGATCTCGACTATGTCGTCCTCCGTGAAAGCGGTGTCGCCGAGGCCCCGGAATACATCGTGGCCGAGCCGCTCGCCGCCGGTCTTGGCGAGAAGCTGAAGAAGCAGTTCGACACCGTCGAGCGACTGCCCGGCTCGGCGCTCGTGGGCCGCTCCTATCTGCCCCCGTTCGATACGTTTCGCGCGGCCGGTCCCTCCGTTCCAGCGCCGCTCGCCGCAGGCGGCACGGAGGCCGTCGCCTGGCGGGTGGTCGCCGCCGACTTCGTGACCACCGACTCCGGCACCGGCATCGTCCACATCGCGCCCGCCTTCGGCGAGGTGGACTACACCATGCTCGTCGCCGAGCAGGTCCGCTTCGCCCCCGGACACGGCCCGGCACTCCTCAACGCCGTCGCCCCCGACGGCACGTTTACCGATGCCTTCGGGATGGGCAGCGGTCGGTTCGTGAAGGACTGCGACCGAGACATCACCCGCGATCTCCGCAGTCGCGGCCTGCTCGTCCACCAGGAGCAGTACGTTCACGACTATCCGTTCTGCTGGCGGGCGGATGCCGATCCGCTCATCCAATACCCGCGGCAGAGCTGGTTCATCCGCACGAGCCAGTTCCGCGAGCAGATGCTCGCCAACAACGCCCGGATCGACTGGCTGCCGGAGCACATCAAGGACGGCCGGTTCGGCAACTTCCTGGAGACGAACGTCGACTGGGCCCTCTCCCGCGAGCGGTACTGGGGCACGCCGCTGCCGATCTGGGTGTGCGAGGAGACGGGAAAGGGGGAGGCGATTCGATGCTATGCCGACCTGCTCGCCAAACCGGGCGTGCAGGGGGCCGACGTGTTCACCAAGGCCAAGGCGGCAAACCCCGATCTCTCCGACGACCTCAAGGTCCACAAGCCATACATCGACGCGGTCAGTTACGACTCGCCGTTTGCGGCGGGGGCCCGGATGCGGCGGGTGACGGAGGTGATCGACTGCTGGTTCGACTCGGGCGCGATGCCGTTTGCCCAGTGGGGCTGGCCGCATCGCGGGCAGGCCGAGTTCGAGGCGCAGTTTCCGGCCGATTTCATTTCGGAAGCGATCGATCAGACGCGGGGCTGGTTCTACAGCCAGCTGGCGATCAGCACGCTCCTGTTCGGCGCCGGCGCCGCGGCCCGCGCTGCCCCGCATCCCTTTAAAACCTGCATCGTCCTCGGCCACATGCTCGGCGAAGACGGCCAGAAGATGAGCAAGAGCAAGCGGAACTATCGCGAGCCCGCCGAGATTTTCGACAAGTTCGGCGCCGACGCGCTGCGCTGGTTTTTCCTCGCCGGCCAGGCCCCGTGGACGAGCATCCGCTACAGCGAACGGGCCATCAAGGAGAGCATTCCCGAGTTTCTCCTCCGGCTCTGGAACGTCTATTCCTTCTTCGTGATCTATGCGCGGATCGACGGCTTCGACCCCGGACCGGCGCTCGACGCCCCCGGCATGCTCGACCATGCCGATCTGGCGAAGGCCCGGGGCGCGAGGCCCGTGCCCGAGCGGGGCGAGCTCGACCGCTGGATGCTCTCCGAGCTCAACGACGTCGCCGCCGCGATGACCGCGAAGATGGACGCCTACGACCATTTCGGCGCCGCGCAGCAGCTCACCGGGCTCGTCGATGCCGTGAGCAACTGGTTCGTGCGCCGCAGCCGCGACCGCTTCTGGGCGGCGGGCCGTGCCGATGGCGGCCCGGAGACAAACCAGGAGAAGCTCGACGCCTACTGGACGCTCTACGAAACGCTCGTGACGGTTGCCAAGCTCGCCGCGCCCTTCGTGCCTTTTACGACCGAGGCGCTCTGGCGGAATCTGGCCGGCGCGGCCTTTGGCAGCCGGGCCCCGGAGAGCGTGCACCTCACCGACTACCCTGCCGGCGATGCCCGGCTCGTCGATCACGATCTGGTCCGGCGAATGGCAGTGGTCCGCGACGTGGCCTCGCTCGGCCGCGCGGCCCGGGCTGCCGAGAAGCTCAAGGTGCGGCAGCCGCTGCAGAAGGTGGAGGTCATCCTCGCCGATTCGCGGCCCGACGATGCCGCCTGGCTCGAGGCGCATGCCGAGCTTGTCTGCGACGAACTCAATGTGAAACAGTTCGAGGTCTGCGGCGAGCCCGACCGCTACATCACGCGATCGGTCCTTCCCGACCTCAAGAAGCTCGGCCCCAAACTCGGCAAGGATCTGCCGAAGGCCCGCGACGCGCTGGCCAAGGCCGACGCGGGGGCCCTGCTTGCCGCGCTGACCCGTGACGGCCGCGCGGAGATCGTGCTCGCCGGTGGCGGAACGGCCGTGGTGGATCAGGACGACGTGCTCGTGAGGACGACGGCAAAGCCCGGCTGGGCCGCGGCCGAGGGCCCCCGCGCGGTGGTCGTGATCGCCAAGGAGCTCACGCCGGAACTCGTGGCGGAGGGGCTCGTCCGCGAGGTAGTCCACGTGATCCAGACGCAGCGAAAGGCGCTCGACCTCGAGTTCACCGATCGCATCGACCTCATCTTCGCGACCGAGTCGGCCGAACTGCGAGCGGCGCTCGAACAGCACCGCGACTTCGTCGCCGGCGAGACCCTCGCCGTGTCGCTGCACTTCGGCACGCCCCCCTCCGACTCCGAGCCACACGACATCGACGGCCACCCCCTCTCCATCTCCCTCACCAAGGCTGGAACATCTTCATGACGGCGTTGCGGCCACTGCGACTCGCCGTGTTGCTGTCTGGCTCAGGCCGGACACTCGAAAACCTGCTGGAGCGGATCGCGGCTGGCCGGCTTGCGGCGACCGTGAGAACGGTCGTGTCGAGCCGGGCGGATGTCCGCGGCGTGCGGGTCGCCGAGACGGCGGGGATCCCTGTCACCGTTCTGCCCCCCACCGGTCGGCCGCTCGATGCGTGGAGCCGCGACATCTTCGCCGCATGTCGCGCGGCGAATCCCGACCTGGTCGTGATGGCGGGGTTCCTGCATCTCGTCGAGATCCCCGCCGATTTCGCAGGCCGCGTCATCAACATCCACCCCTCGTTGCTCCCCGCCTTCGGAGGCAAGGGGTTTCACGGCATGCACGTTCACCGCGCGGTCATCGAGCGAGGCTGCACCGTGTCGGGGTGCACGGTGCATCTCGTGGACGGCCAATATGACCACGGCCGGATCCTCCTCCAGAAGACCGTGCCGGTGCTGCCTGACGACACCCCCGAGTCGCTCGCCGCCCGCGTGTTTGCAGCCGAATGCGACGCCTTTCCGGAGGCGATCAACCGCCTCGCGAGTTGAGGAATCCGCACCCGCTAACACGGGAGCGATTCTCCGCGGGGTGACGCGGCGGAGGACACACGGAGCGGGGTCGGTCGCTCGAGGCGCTCAGTCCATCGCCACGAGGTCCAACAGCAGATCACGCACGTCGGTCATGGCGAGTCGCTCGCGGCTGAGCGATGCGTCGCTGCAGAGAAACACCGGCCCCTCCTCGTCACAAGCGGGCAGCCGACCGTGCGACCCGCGAACGACTCCCGAGTCGGTGCCGATGACCCTCATGAGATACCGAAACCCGAGCGCTTTCTTCGCGAGCGTCCAGGCGATCTGGAGCTTGGGGAGGGAAAGGGCGGGATCGAGCAGGAGCTCGGCCGGGCG
>JAUMAF010000103.1:0-1283 GCA_032117045.1 Pirellulales bacterium
CAGACCCGTGGCTACCGCGACGAGAACGGGCGGCCGTTCTATCCGCAGTCGCTCGAGCGGGGCGTCCGCAGCGAGCGGGCGATGACCCTGGCCGTCGCCGAGATGTATCTGCAAGGCGTCAGCACCCGGAAGGTGACGGCCGTCGTCCAAGAACTCTGCGGTCTGGACATCACCTCCACTCAAGTGAGTCGGGCAGCGGCCGAACTCGACGAGCAGCTCGGGGCCTGGCGGAACCGGCCAATCGGCGAGATCACCTACCTCATCCTCGATGCCCGCTACGAAAAAGTCCGCCACGACGGGGCGATCGTGCCCTGCGCACTCCTCACGGCTATCGGCATCGGCCCCGACGGCAAGCGGAGCATCCTCGGCTGCAGTGTGCAGCTCAGCGAGGCCGAGACGCACTGGCGATCCTTTCTTCAGAGCCTCGTCGATCGCGGCATGCGGGGTGTGAAGCTCGTCGTCAGCGACGACCACGCCGGACTCAAGGCCGCCCGGCAGGCCGTCCTCACCGGGGTGCCCTGGCAACGCTGCCAGTTCCATCTCATGCAGAACGCCATGGCCCACGTACCAAAGATCGCCATGCGAGCGGAGGTCGCCGCCGACCTCCGCCGCGTCTTCGACGCGGATGAGCCTCCCGAGGCTGAGCGACGGGTCCGCGATGTCGTGACCCGCTACCAGAAGCCTGCTCCGCAACTCGCAGCCTGGCTCGAAGAGAACGTCCCAGAGGCCCTCACCGTCCTCCGGCTCCCGGCCGCCCATCGGCGGCGGCTCCGCACGACGAACGGGCTCGAACGACTCAACAAGGAAATCAAACGAAGGACACGGGTCGCAACGCTCTTCCCGAACGAGGCGTCGCTCCTGCGACTCGCCTCTGCCGTCCTCTCAGAAATCAGTGACGATTGGGAAACCGAACGTGCCTACCTGACCATGGAAGCCAGATGACCCACCTCTGAAATCCCGGATTTACAGAAGGGGTGTTGCTTTATCGTGCGTGAGCGCTGATCACACCTGCGGCACGCCGAGGTTGGTGAGGTATTCGCTCACCCCCTCGTAGAACCCCGGGCTCCGCGTCCGGTCGCGCTTCGCCCCCGGCGGCACGAAGATCACCATCCCCTGCCGGGCCCGCGTGAGCAACACGCGGTAGGCGTTCTTCAGATACTGCCGCCGCTCGGGCTTCTTCACGTCGGTCCACTTCGCCCCGCGAAAACTGTGAAAGCTCCAGTCGCTCCCACTCGAGCGTCAGGCGGCGTCCCACGTTACGATCGTCCAGTCGAGCTCCAGCC
>JAUMAF010000103.1:1293-2495 GCA_032117045.1 Pirellulales bacterium
GCGGCGGGCTCAAAAACCAGTGCACCGGGTCGATGTTCACCCGGATGTCGATCGCAAGGGGCTTGAGCCGCTGGGCCGAAGAGGAGGCCACAAGGCCGGCGATAGGGAGGACGGCAACCATCGGGGGCAGAATACCACCCCGAGGGACAACGTTGGTCCCGCGCGGGGGCTTGACGCGGAACGGTACGCATGTACACTCCTTGCCATAGCTGCCAGCGAACCGCTCGCCGACCGACCGATGCCAAGCGTCTATCTCGAAACCACGATTCCGTCGTTCCTTGTTGCCAGGGTTTCCCAGGACGACGCGCTCGCAGAAAAGCAGGCAATCACGCGGACGTGGTGGGATCGCCACAGGCACCGGTACGAGCTCGTGACGTCGGAAGTGGTACTCGTGGAGGCGGGTATCGGCGACACCTCCGTGGCGGCCCAACGGCTGCTGGCAATGCAAGGCATACGGGTCCTTGCCGACAGCCCCGAGGTAGACTTCATTGCGACGGAGCTGATCCGGCGGCGGCTCCTGCCATCCAAGGCTCGACTCGATGCGGTGCATGTTGCATTCGCGGCGGTCTACCAGGTCGACTTTCTTGCTACGTGGAACTGCCGGCACCTGGCGAACACGAACATCCGATCCGCAATCAAGACCCTGTTCGACGAACTCGGCAAGCACGTTCCGGTTGTCTGCACACTGACCGAACTCATGGAGCTTCGCCATGACCACTGAACCGAACGACAAGAACGAGCCGGCCGACGAGTGCGATGACCCGATCGTCGCGGAAGTGCATGAGATTCGCCGTCAGTTGCTGGAGAAGCACGGCGGCTTCGAGGGCTTCATGCAGTACATTCGTGAACGCGATGCACAGCGGCTGCAGCGTGAAAAGGAAGAAGCCGATCGCCGAGCCGCTGAGCTCGAGAAGTCGGCCTAAACCTCCGCAACGCCCATGCCCGTCAGGTAGTCGTAGACACCCTCGTAGAAGTCTGGCTTCCGCGTCCGGTCGCGCTTCGCCCCCGGCGGCACGAAGATCACCATCCCCTGCCGGGCCCGCGTGAGCAACACGCGGTAGGCGTTCTTCAGATACTGCCGCCGCTCGGGCTTCTTCACGTCGGTCCACTTCGCCCCGCGAAAACTGTGGTAGCTCCAGTCGCTCCCACGCCAGCGGAGGTCGGCGTCCCACGTGACGATCGTCCAGTCGAGCTCCAGCCCC
>JAUMAF010000104.1:0-23504 GCA_032117045.1 Pirellulales bacterium
ACTGGCTGCCGACGATGCACGCCTCGGACGTGGGCCGACTGGCGGGCAGACTCCTCGCCAACGACGCGATCCAGGAGATCGTCGTCGGCCGACTGGCGATCACCACCCTGTCAGGAGGCCGCACTTGGTCGTTCGAGCAGGAGACGATTCCACTCGCCGGCCTCGATGCAGCGGCCCTCGACCGGCTCAGCCGCGAACGCTGCCTGGCGCTGACGGTTCGCGAGTTGCACGCTGTCCGCGACCATTTTCTCTCGCTTGGCCGCGACCCCTTCGAGATCGAGCTCGAGACGATCGCCCAGACCTGGAGCGAGCACTGCTGCCACAAGACGCTCTCGAGCGGGATCGATCATGTCGGCCCCGCGGGGGAGGCGCACTACGACAATCTCCTCAAGGAAACCGTGTTTGCCGCCACTCGCACCATTCGCGAGACGCTCGGCCCGAAGGACTGGTGCGTGAGCGTGTTTCGCGACAACTCCGGGGTCGTGCGGTTCGACGGCGATCATGACATCTGCGTGAAGGTCGAGACCCACAATCATCCCTCGGCGATCGAGCCCTACGGCGGCGCGGCGACCGGCCTCGGGGGCGTGATCCGCGACGTGCTCGGCACCGGCCTGGGCGCCAAGCCGATCGCCAACCTCGACGTGTTCTGCGTGGCGCCCCCCGACACTCCCGCGGCCGAGATTCCTCCTGGTGTGATTCATCCGCGACGGCTGCTGGCGGGCGTGGCGGCCGGCGTGCGCGACTACGGCAACCGGATGGGGATCCCCACGATCGCGGGCGCCGTCGCCTTCGATCCCGGCTACCTCGGCAATCCGCTCGTCTTCTGCGGCACCGTCGGCATCATGCCTCGCGGCAGCGCGGAGGCGGCGGTGCAGCTGGGCGATCTGATCGTCGTGGCTGGCGGCCGCACCGGCCGCGACGGCATCCACGGCGCCACGTTTTCGAGCATCGAACTCTCGAGCGAGAGCGAAACCGAAAGTGGCGGTGCGGTGCAGATCGGCCATGCGATCAACGAGAAGATTCTCGCCGACTTCGTGCTCGAGGCCTCGCGGCGGAAACTCTTCCACGCGATCACCGACTGCGGTGCCGGCGGGCTCTCGAGCGCCGTCGGCGAGATGGCCGCCACGCTCGGCGCGGCGGTGGATCTCGACACGGTGCCACTCAAGTATGAGGGGCTCTCGGCCTCCGAGGTCTGGATCTCGGAGGCGCAGGAACGGATGGTGCTCGCCGTCGATCCTGCCGACTGGAACATGCTGGCAAGCGTCGCCTCCGAAGAAGGGGTGGAGGCGACGGCGATCGGCACCTTCACCGGTTCTGGCCGGATCGTGCTCCGCTGGCAGGGCCAGGTCGCAGGCGATCTTGACTGCCATTTTCTGCACGAGGGGCGGCCAAAGCAGCGGCTGACGTCGCGGCATGCGGCCCTGCCGCCGCTGCCGGTGACCTGGCTCGGCGACGGCTCGCTGGCCGCCTGGCTGCTCGACGTGCTCGCGCTGCCTGACGTCGCCAGCAAGGAGCGGATCATCCGCCAATACGACCATGAGGTGCAGGGCTGCTCCGTCATCAAGCCCCTGCTGGGGCCGGGAGAAGGTCCGGCCGATGGCACCGTGATCCGCGGTGTGTTGGGGCGAAATCGCGGCATCGTGCTGGGCGTGGGCCTCCGGCACCGCCTTGGCCGGATCGACCCTTACCAGATGGCCGCCGGAGCGATCGTCGAGGCCATCGCCAACGCCGCCGCCGCCGGCGCCGATCCCGACCGCATCGCCCTGCTCGACAACTTCTGCTGGGGCGACACCCGCCGTGAAGACTCGCTCGGCACGCTGGTCGAGGCCTGTCGCGCCTGCCACGATACCGCGATCGCCTTCGCGGCGCCGTTCGTGAGCGGCAAGGACAGCCTCAACAACGTGTTCGCCTGGACGGACGGCTCAGGCACCGCCCGCGAGATCTCGATCCCGCCCACGCTCTTGGCGACGGCGATAGGACAGGTGGACGACGTGCGGAGGGCCCTCTCTCCCGATCTCAAGGCCGCGGGCAACCTGCTGGCCGTCGTAGGCCACTCGCAAGACGACATGGCCGGCAGCCAGCTCGAACTCGCCGGCGGCGTTCGCGGAGGGGCCGTGCCGACGGTCGACGTGGCTGCCTGCCGGGCCGCCTGTCGGGCCGTGGCGGTCGCCCACAAGGACGGCCTCATCGCGTCGTGCCACGACTGCTCCGACGGCGGGCTGCTCACGGCCGTTGCCGAGATGGCGATCGCCGGAGCGACGGGCGCACGAATCGATCTGGCCAAGGTGCCGTGCGCGAGTGGCACGCTGCCATCCGATCGGGTAGTCGCGTTCGGCGAGACGCCGGGGCGGTTTGTTTGCGAGGTGCGACAGGAACATGCGGCGGCGTTCGAGGCCCGGTGCGCGGGCGTGCCATGGGGCTGGATTGGCGGCGTGACGGCCGAGCCCGTCCTCGAAATCGTGGCCCCGAGCGGGGACGCCGAACGCGTGCCCGTAGAAAAGCTCGCGCATGCCTGGAGAGGGGAAGCCGTCTGAAATGTTGTCACCCCGAGCCCTGATTCTCCGCGCCCCGGGCACCAACTGTGACCACGAGACGGCGCATGCCTTCGAGCGGGCCGGTGGGATCGCCCGCCGCGTGCACGTGCGGGCGCTCTCCGAGCGGCCAGCCATCGCCGACGACTGCCAGATCCTCTGCATCCCGGGAGGTTTTTCCTACGGCGACGATATTGCCAGTGGGCGAATCTTCGCACTCGAACTCAAAACACGATTGTCAGACGCGCTGCTCCGGTTTCGTGATCGCGGCGGACTCGTGCTCGGCATCTGCAACGGCTTCCAGGTGCTCCTGCAGACGGGCCTGCTGCTCGCGGATCCCGCCACCGGTGCGCCGCAGGCATCGCTCGCCCACAACACCTCGGGCCGCTTCGTGGACCGCTGGGTTCGACTGAATGCCGCTCCTGGCCCCTGCGTGTTCCTGCGGGGCCTCGACCACCTCGAGCTGCCGGTCGCGCACGGCGAGGGTCGATTCGTACTCCGCGACCCTGCCCTCCTCGGACCGCTCCGTGCCGCCGGACAGCTGCCGCTCAGCTATGCCCACGACGATGCCGGCCGCTCGACGAATCCCAACGGTGCGCTGGGTGACGTGGCGGGCGCCTGCGATCCCACCGGCCGCGTCTTTGGCCTGATGCCCCATCCGGAACGATTCATCGACGCCACGCAGCATCCCTCGTGGAGCGGCCGCCTCGACCCCTCTGCTGCCGGCGCCGGCCTCACGATGTTCGCCAATGCCGTGAAGGCGATGGCGTAATACGGCTTCTCCTGGCGTCTCGCGCGTCCAGCTGTCCAAGCCCAACGCCGTGAGGCGTGGGGTGAACCTGGGGATGAGCCTGGATCTCGAGCCGTTCGCCCGCGGCCTTACGGCCGGTCGGCTTGCACGGCGCGAAGTCCGCGAGGGGCTGCCCGTGCTCCAGAGCCGGCGTATGACGCCAAGCGGAGCCAGGATGGCGAAGCGCCGGCGGCATCCGAGTGAGCGGATGACAGGATGTCCTTCGCGAACGTCCGGCGACGGGGCATGGGCAGCCCCGAGCCGCGCGACGCATGAGCCCGCGGCCTCACGGCTGGTCGGCTTGCACCGGAGCCCGCGATGACACCTCCGGCGATCTGGGCAAGCAGCGGGAATCGGCGGGTCGGGCCCGCCTGCCTCGCCGGTGCGGAGCCCCATACGTCGATTGACCCCTTCCGCGACTTTCTCTACCTACCCACCTTCCCACCCTCTCACGCGCCACGCTCCACCGTGGATCATCACCTCATGCGACCGACACCGTCGCTCGCCCTCTGGCTGCTGACGATCCCCGGCATGTCCGCCGCGGTGGGCTGTCGCCTGGCTGGCACCACGGTTGTCGAGCATCAGGGCATCGCTGACGCACCGACGGCAACAGATGCCGCCCGATCGAAGCCCGCGGCGCGGACGATTCACCTCGAGGTGCTCTTCGTGCGGTGCGACGAGCATGACCAGCTGCTTCGCGAGGAACTCTGGACCTTTGTGGACGAGCAGGCACTCGGTGATTCCCTCCGCCGCGGTCTCAACGCCAACGGTATTCGCGCGGGAGTCGTGACGGGGCATCTGCCGCCGCGTGTGGCGGAGCGGTTCACCTCCGTGGCGGAGCCTGCCGGAGACGTGGCTGGCGTGGATCCCGCCCTCGCCCGTCGCCTGCTCCAGCTGCTGCCGGGCCGACGGAGCGAGCTCGTCACGGCAGCTCATCTCGAGAGTCTCGTGCTGCTCGAACAGTGCGCTGGCGAGGTCCGCGGAGCGACCTATTACGATGCGACGCCACAACTGGCGCTCGAGGCCCGCACGGTGGCCGATGGCCGAGTGCGGCTCGAGGCGGTTCCCGAAATCAAGCATGGGCCGGTCGAGAAGTCGTGGGTGGGCGAAGATGGGATGTTTCGCCTCGAGACCGGACAGCGAAAGCACCGTATCGACCATCTCGGCATCGATGTCACGCTGCCACCGGAGGGGCTGCTCGTGCTCGGTTGCGCCGGCGACGACGCCGCGACGGTGGGCGACGGTCTGCTGCGGGACCACGGCCGCGGCGACCGCGCGACCGTTCGGCTACTCGCCATTCGACCGTTGGCCCACGGCGTCGATCCCGTCTTCGCACCGCCGGATCCGGCCGCCAGGCAAAACGACGATTCCACGTCGCTCACCTCCCGCTGAGTTTTCGCGAGAAACCGGGCTGGCTAGGCGAATCCTGCCGGCCACGGTCGGTGCGCAGTCTGGGGATCCATGGAACGCTGGCGGAGGCGGGACGGGGCGGACGACGGAGGTGTCCGCCCGCGTGTCTGACAGCCGATCTCCTTGGGGAAGCGATTCACTCCGAGGATCCAGCGACGTATGTCTGCCGCGACGCCCAGCAATCCCACGCCCGCCCGCCATCGGCCAAGATCGCTCACCGTGTTTGTCGCCGCGTTCATCGCCGGCGCCGCCGCGGCCGTGGGTCTCAACCGTGTGCTCGATGTGCAGTTGGCCCAGCGCCGGCCGCAGGTGGAGTGCGAGCCGATCTTCGTCGCGCTGCGGTCGCTGCCCCAGGGGTCGCCGGTGACGGTGTGGGATGTCGCCCTCAAGGACTGGCCAAAGGCGATGCTGCCTGGATCGGCGCTCCGGGCGAGCGACTCCTTCGAGGGCTTCGTGCTCCGCCATGCGATCCGCGAAGGCCAACCGCTGCTGGCGGTGCAACTCGTCCGAGTCGACGCCGTCGGCCGCTCGCCAGAGACGAGCATCGCGGCCGAATCGTTCACCGCGCCCGTACCGGCCGCCGCGGCAGCGGGTCCCGCTGCCCCATCGACCCAGGCCGACCTCTGGACGCCCGCCGAGACCGTCGCAGTCGCAAAGCCGTCAGAACCGACTCCGGCTGAGCCCGCCGTAGCTGACACCCGCGGTGAGGCAGTCGCCGCGGCGCCGACCACGGTCGCGGCCCGTCCGGCAACGTTGCCCCAGGCGACGGACACGGCCGCCTCCACGGCCGCGAAGTCGCCGATGCCGCCATCCCCCACTGACATCGAGCCACCGTCGAATCGGAGCCGGCCGACTCCCGTGCCCGTGCCAGTGCAGGACGATGACGACATGATGACCGAAGCCGTGGTGGCCGATGTCGCGTCGATGCCGTCGGTGATGGCCCCGGCCCGCGGCGCGAACCAACCGGCCGGCACGTCGCCTGGTGGCGATGCCGGACGATATTTGGTGGTCCCGGAGCGGATCGCCCTGCAGGCCGACACATCGTTCACCACGCCGCGGCCGCAGCCCCCCGGACCCCCGACGGCCCGAACGGCTCAGGCGTCTCGCGGCACCCAGGCCCCGGCGGCGCAGCGTTCAAGGCAAACAACCTCGAACGCGGTGCCGCCCAGCGGGCGTCGCGAGCAGCAGTTGCAACCTCAGCCGCAGCAATCCCAGCAACAGCGCCAGCAGCAGTCCAGCACGCGGAATCGACCGGTACCCACGGCCAGCGCGCAGCGATCGTGGGGCGGGATGTTCCCCAACATGGCGGCTGGCATCGAGGCCATGGGCAGCGCGTGGCAGAAGCCCAAGGCCGGCTCCACCTCCGGTCAGCCCCAAGCGGGCTCGGGCCAGCAAAGCACCCGCCGCTAACCTCATACGGATCCCATGTGATCCTCGGACTCGCATCGTGTGTGCAGGCCGACCGGCCTTAAGGCCGCGGGCTGCCCAAGGCAGAGGTCGCGTCTTCGCCCGAGGTCCCGCCGGGCGTATCGATGACCTTGGTGTCGCCCCCCGATTCAGCGGCGAGTCGGGCCAGCCGTGGTGATCGGCGATTCTCGGCGCCGCCGAACTGCACGACCATGCAGCGTGTGCGACCGAGGGATCGAGTGAGCCGGCGGAGTTCGTCCTCGGTCAGGTCATCCTGCTCGTCGGCATCAGTGAGCAGGAAAATGGCATCGGGGGCGAGCTTCAGGGCCGCGGCGATCGCCTCGGCGTGCCGGGTACCTCCTTCGGCATCGATCGATTCGACGAAGCGGCCGACGTCTCGCTTCGTGTCGTCGTCGGCAAACACTGGGCGACCTCGCTGACCCGATGGCGCGAAGATCGTCAGCCGCTCGTTGTAGAAGATGACGTGAAACTGCCGGGAGTCACCGAGCGCGTCGATGCTGGCCCGCAGTTCGCGTTTGGCCTCCGCGAGAGGGCGACCGTCCGGCTCCCCCATGCTGGCCGACCGATCGAACACGTAGACGAACCGATCGCCGGTCGCCTCCAGACCGAAGATGCCCGCACGGCGGTCGCCGGGCGATGGCTGGGCGGCCTGGACGGTATCAACAAAGCCTCCGGCCAGCAGCGTTGCCAACACGATCAGCAGCCGCAGTGCCAGCCAGCGTTTGATGAAGGCGGCCTTCATCATGCCGCCTTTTCCTTGCCGCCTGCGGACGCGATCAACAGGCCGCCGGCGACCGCGATCACCACGCCGATGCAGGCCAATCCCCAGCCGACCGTCTCGATGCCTGAGGATGTCTTCGCAAACTGCTGCAGCCGCAACTCTTCCTCGGTGGGCGGCCGGCGAACGCCCATGGTGGACGACGTCTTCCAGGCGGCATGAACTTCGCCAACGGGGGCCGACCGCACAGCGGCCCTGATCGCCGCCACACTGGCCGGCTGCCGGAAGAAAAGACCGCCAATCCGGATCAGCGAAGTGGCGAGGATCGCGCCGAGGATCGCGATCAGCGCTCCTGCGAACACGAGGCCCCGCGCGGCGTCCCAGCCGGTGCGTGGCACAACGGCAGATGGCGTCGGCGGCACCGCCAATGAGGCGAGGTCGCGGAGTCGTGGAATCTCAACCCGTTGACCGCATGCGGGGCAGTCAATCGTGCCGCCGGCCTGGCCCGTGGTCACCGCCACGCGTGCGGAGCACGCACAGGGAATCAGAAAGATCCGATCGACGCTGGACATACGATCTCGCGGGCCTGCTGCTCGAAGGCGTGGCGGCGACGGCAGAACTTCTCCGTCCCATTTCTTTTACCATTCGCTCCCGCCAAAAAGCCGAAAAACCAAATTTCCCTTGAAAAAAAACTGGCCCCCGGGATCGGACAGCGGCATAATGTTGCGTCCCCCAGGAAACCCTCGACCATGCCGATGGTTCCCCTCTTTTCTTGCCCCGCTTGCCCAGTGTTCGTCGGAGCGAGGTCGCAACCCGCATTCGGAGGGGTTGTGGCCTGGATTCCGAGTCAGTGGAGGCTTCCCAGTCAATCTCCCTTCGCGGGAGCACGGGCTGAGATGTCGCCACTGGACTTGCCCGCCCCTTGAATCACACTGACTCGATTCCGAAAGATGCACCGGTGCCTCTGGCACCCCGCGGGCCGGAGGTTACCGGCCATGGATTTGAACGAACGACTCGCGAAGGAGCTCCGCTTTGTACGACTCGCTGCTGGATGAACTCGAGGACGATGTCGTCTCCAATCCCCAGGAGGTCGAAGAACTGACCGAGAAGGTCGTCGACGCCGAGGAGGCCGATGCCGAACTCCTTGCCGATGACACCGATGTCGGCGGGCTTCCAGATGCCGAGATCGAGGCGGAGGTCGAGGCCGAAATCGATGCATCCGGCGACGCCGAAGAATCCCTCATCGAGCAGGTCGAAAACTGGTCAGATGATCCGGTCCGCATGTACCTGACGCAGATGGGTGAGATTCCCCTGCTCACCAGGGCTCAGGAGATCCATCTCGCGCGACAGATCGAGAAGACACGGGCTCAGTTTCGCGCCAAACTCCTCGAGTGCGAATATGTCTGCCAGCAGTCCTATCGCGTGCTCGTGCGGGTTCACAAGGGCGAGCTTCCCTTCGACCGCACGGTGCAGGTTTCGGTGACCGACCGCCTGGAGAAGGAACAGATCCTGGGCCGTCTGCCGCACAACCTCCAGACGCTCGATGTGCTGATCCGCCAGAACCGGGCCGACTATCGCATCGCCCTCTCGAAGAAGCACCGCATGTCGGAGCGGCGGCAGGCGTGGTCCCGCCTCGGCAAGCGGCGTACTCGCTGCGTGCGACTCATCGAGGAACTCGGTCTGCGAACGCAGCGGATCGAGGCGATGATCCCGACGCTCGAGCGGTTCGTCGTCCGGCTCAAGGAACTCAAGAGCAAGATCGACTCCCATAAGAAGTCGAAGCAGCCCCCGTCGGGCCGCGCGAAGCTCGTCGAGGAATACCGGCAGATCCTCAAGAGCTGCCAGGAGACTCCGCGGAGCCTCAAGCGGCGGGTCGATGAGATCCGCGGCATCTTCGCGAAGTATCAGCATGCGAAGCGGGGCCTCTCCGAGGGCAACCTGCGGCTGGTGGTGTCGATCGCGAAGAAATATCGCAACCGCGGCCTTTCCTTCCTTGACCTCATCCAGGAGGGCAACGCGGGGCTGATGCGGGCGGTCGACAAGTTCGAATACCGCCGCGGCTTCAAGTTCTGCACGTATGCCACGTGGTGGATTCGCCAGGCGATCACCCGCGCCGTGGCCGACCAGAGCCGCACGATCCGGATCCCGGTGCACATGGTGGAGACGATGAGCCGAGTGCGGAACGTCGCCCGCCAACTGCTTCAGGAATACGGCCGCGAGCCGACGATCGAGGAGATCGCCGCCCGGGCCGGCACGCCGGTGGACGAAACGCGTCGAGTGACGGCGATGAGCCGCTACCCGATCAGCCTCGACCGTCCGGTGGGCAACAGTGAAGACAGCCACTTCGGCGACCTGCTCCCCGACACCGGCGCCGAAAACCCGGCCGTCGGCGCCGCCCAGGAGATGCTTCGCAACCGGATCGCGAAGGTCTTGAAGAGCCTCTCCTACCGCGAGCGGGAGATCATCAAACTCCGCTACGGCTTGGGCGATGGCTACAGTTACACGCTCGAGGAAGTGGGGCACATCTTCAAGGTGACCCGCGAGCGGATCCGGCAGATCGAGGCCAAGGCGGTCCGTAAGTTGCAGGCCCCCGCCCGCAGCGAGGAACTGTCCGGCTTCATCGACTGAAGACACGCGAACCATCGGCGTCCTGCCGATGTTCGCTTGAGACACGCCCGTCGGGGCATCCATGCCCCCGGCGGGCTGTTTCGGTGGCCCGCCCGCCGGGAGGACCGTCGAGGGTTGCTCATCCATCCATGGCCCGCGGCCTCACGGCCGGTCGGCTTGCACAGGGCATGAACTCAGCGAGGGGCTGCCCCTCGCCCATGCGAGACACGGCGCCGAGGTTGCAGCCTGCCGTCTTCACGGTAGGATATCGCTCATGCGAGGGGTATTTGTGTCTTTGTTGACCTCGCGCCGTGGTGACGTCCCAAGCCCTCGGAGAACCCTCATGACCCAGTCCACTCCTTCCGCCCGCGAGCGTCGCCGGGCCATCGTCTCCCTCGCCGCAGCGCTGGGCTGCGTCGCCTGCCTCGTGCTGCTGGCAGAGTCGGCCTCGGCCGTGACCGGCTTCTCCACGAGTCTCTGGGAGTGCAACTACTGCCACCAGCAGTATCAGGGCAACCAGCCCCCGGCCTTCGCCAAGTGCCCCGCGAAGGAGATGAAGCAGAACCACTGGTGGATCAAGAAGAGCCACTGACCCGGCGTGGGATCAGCCCTGCCTCCTCGAGCCACGCGATCACCTCTTCGGCGAGCGCATCCGGTCGCTTTGCCGCTGAATCGACGACCAGTTCCGCCGCCGTCGGCTCTTCGTAGGGATCGTCGATTCCGGTGAAGCCCTTGATCTCGCCGGTTCGGGCCTTCTTGTAGAGACCCTTCGGATCGCGGCCCTCGCAGACGTCGAGTGGCGCCTTGACGAAGATCTCGACGAAATCGCCCGGCTGGAGCATGGCGCGGACAGCGTCGCGGTCGCGGCGGTAGGGACTGATGAAGGCGGTGAGCGCGATGGTGCCAGACTGGGCGAAGAGATCGGCCACAGCGCCAATCCGGCGGATGTTCTCCTCCCGGTCAGCGGCGCCAAACCCGAGGCCGAATCGGGCGGCAAACTCCTCGCCGTGCCGGTCGCGAAGGAGCGCCGGCGCGGCATTGAGCCCAAGCCGCACGTTGTCGCCATCAAGGACGAACGTCCGGCAGCCCCGCGCGTGCAACAGGCGGTCGACGGCGTTGGCTAGCGTGCTCTTTCCGCAGCCCGACAGCCCGGTGAACCACAGCACGCAGCCCTTGTGCCCCGTGGCCCGTTCGCGATCGGCCCGGCTCACCGCATGATCGTGCCAGCGGACGTCAATGACCTCCGCATCCCGATTCTCTCCTGCCATCGGCACCTCCCTGCCCACGTCACTGTCCGTCTATCTCTGGTCCTGCATGGTCGTATCTCGCATCATGGCCCTTCAAGGCCGTTGCTGTCCGTTCCATGCCGGTCACGACTCCCGGGCCGTCCTTCGCAACTGAGCCTCGTCACCACGCATCGAGCCGCACCTCGCACTGGAGCCGCTCCGGCTCGCCATCGGCACCACCGCCCCGGGCGACCACGAGCCGCACCACCTCGCCGGAATCGCAGTCTCCCAGCCGCGTCGTCAGGGCGTCGAAACTCGTCACGGGCTCCTCGTTGATCGAAAGCACGACGTCGCCACTCCGCAGGCCGGCCTGGTCGGCGGCCGAACCCGGCTCCACCGTTCTGATCTCGCACGGACCGCCGAAGGCGAGTGAACTCACTCCAAGCTTGCCCCCCTTGCGGACGTCGATTCTGGCATCCGGCAGTTTCTCGGCAAGCATGCGGGCCACGTCCTGCCCTGCACCGGTGCCGAAGAGGTCGATCCGTTGCACCTGCCGGAGATCTGCCAACGCGGTGATGGCCTCATCGTCGATGGGGACACCGTGAACGCTCACGCCAGTGAGACCGCGCACGTGCGTAAGTTGACGGAGATCCTGCGATGTGCCCCGCCACGAAGCGTTGAACTCGACTTCGAGCCCACTGCTCTCCACGGCCGGTCGTTCGCGAAACTCCGCCCCCAGCGATTCGAGGCGGTCGCGGGCCGTCTCCGCCATCCCGAGATCGTGAAACTCGAGCACGGCGGCGGCAAGACTCGATGCCGGCAGCAGGTCGTCGGCGGCGCACCGCGCGAGCACCTTTCCGGCGGCGGCAGACAGATGGGCATCGCCATCGGCGAGCATCTCCCCGACGATCCCGATGCCCCGGCTTGCGACCTCCAGGTCACCGGTCCGGATGGCCGCCTCGAGCGGCCCCAACGCGACCTCTCCCGCCTCGATGAGGCTCCGGCTTGCCGCCTCCCGGCGGGCGAACTGCGGTGCGTCGAGTTGGCCGATCCACTGGCTGATCGAGACGGTGGCGTCGGCGGCGAACGCCGGCTCGCCGCGGGTGGCGGCGAGGAGACCGGCGGCCATGCCGCACCAGACCGCCAAAGAAGCCGCTGCTACTCGCGGCGAGGGACAGTCGAGAGCAAACACCGATGAAACCTCCGACGGTTGTGCCGAATATACCAGCCGGCGGCCGACCGCCGCCGCGGGGGTAGGATTAGGAACCCCTATGACGCTCCCTATCACGCCACCACCGACCCCCTGCCCGCCCCCGCCGGCGTCGCGCGACGAGATGCGCGGCCGCGGCTGGGACTCGATCGACGTCTTGCTCGTGAGCGGCGACGCCTACGTCGATCATCCGAGCTTCGCCAATGGCCTGATCGCCCGGCTGCTCGAGGCGGCGGGCTTCCGCGTGGCCGTGCTGGCCCAGCCTGACTGGAGCAACTGCGAGGCCTGGCGGCAGTTTGGCCGGCCGCGACTCTTCTTCGGGGTGTCGGCGGGCAACATGGACTCGATGATCAATCACTACACGGCCAACCGGAAGGTCCGCAACGACGACGCCTACTCCCCTGGCGGCGAGATCGGCCGGCGGCCCGACCGGGCCACGCTTGCCTACTGCCAGCGGTCGCGAGAGGCGTTTCCCGGCGTGCCGGTGGTGGCCGGCGGCGTCGAGGCGAGCCTCCGCCGGATCGCCCACTACGATTACTGGAGCGATACCGTCCGCCGTTCGATCCTGCTTGATTCCAAGGCCGACCTGATCGCCTACGGCATGGGAGAGCGGACCGTGCTCGAGATCGCGCGGGGGCTCGACGCGGGCAAGTCGCCGAAAGACCTCCGCGATCTTCGAGGCGTGGCCTACCGCCTCGGCGCCAGCGAGCCGCCACCGGCAGGCGACGACACGCTCGAACTGCCTTCCTACGAGGCCGTCTCGACCGATCCGCTCGCCTTCTGCGAGATGACGCGGATCTCGCACCTCGAAACGAATCCCCACAACGCCCGCCGGCTCGTGCAGCGGCATGGCCGAGAGGCTGTGGTGATCAATCCGCCCGCCCTGCCCCTCGAGCAGGACGAAATGGACCAGGTCTACGGCCTGCCCTTCACCCGTCGGCCGCATCCCTCCTACGGCGGCGCGCGGATCCCCGCCTTCGAGGTCGTGGAAAACAGCGTGCAGATCATGCGGGGCTGCTTCGGCGGCTGCACGTTCTGCTCGATCACGGCCCACGAGGGGCGGATCATCCAGAGCCGCTCGCATGAATCGATCATCACCGAGATCAGGTTGATCGCGGCCCAGCCCGGCTTCAAGGGCACCGTCTCCGACATCGGCGGGCCGACGGCCAACATGTATCAGATGCGGTGCACGCGGCCCGAGGTCGAGGCGAAGTGCCGCCGTCTTTCCTGCGTGCATCCCACCGTCTGCAAGCTCCTCGGCACCGACCACGGCCCGCTCAAGGCAGTGATGCGGGAGGCCCGCAGCGTCGCCGGCGTGAAGCGGGTGCTCGTGGCCAGCGGGGTGCGGATGGATCTGGCCCGCCGTGATCCCGAGTATCTCCAGGAACTCGCCGAGCACCACGTCGGCGGCCACTTGAAGGTGGCCCCGGAGCACACCGATCCCGAGGTGCTCAGCCTGATGAAGAAGCCCTCGGCCGACGACTTCCTCGAGTTCGACAAGGCTTTCAAGGCGGCAAGCCGCCGGGTCGGCAAGAAGCAATACACTGTGCCCTACTTCATCGCCAGCCATCCGGGCAGCGGCGTGGAGCAGATGATCGACCTGGCCATCTTCCTCAAGCGCAACAGCTACAGGCCCGATCAGGTGCAGGACTTCATCCCCAGTCCGTTCGACATCGCCGCCTGCATGTATCACACGGGCCTCGACCCGATGACGAAGCAGCCGGTGACGGTCACGAAAGGCCTCCGCGACCGCCGGATGCAAAAGGCGCTCTTGCAGTTCTTCAAGCCGGAGAACTATTTCGAGGTCCGGCGGGCGCTCGAGCAGGCCGGCCGGCAGGATCTGATCGGCTCGGGCTGCGACTGCCTGATCCCCGCCCAGCCCCCGCGGGAGGCGCTCGACCGCAAGCGAAGCGAAGCGACCCGGGCCTTCACCGACCAGACCTCCGGCGACCACATCCGGGGCGGGCCGGGGAAGCAGGGACGGCAGCGACGGAGTGTAGGCTATCGGCCCAAGCGGCCCGGTCACTCGGGACCGTGACCGCACCGGCGAGTCACCTCAGGTGATGGAGCGCTCTCGGGCGAACGCCAACGGCGATGATCAAGTACCTCGGCTCCAAGCGGGCCCTCCTCGGCCTGATCACCGACACCATCGCAAAGGCCGCCCCCGGCGGCTCGGTCCTCGATCTCTTCTCGGGAACCTCTCGGGTGGGGCATGCACTCAAAAAACGCGGTCATCGCGTGATCGCCAACGACCACAATGCCTATGCCCACGTGCTGGCCCAGTGCTACGTGGCGGCCGATCTCGACGACCTGCGCGGGCCCGCGGAGTCGCTCGTGAAGGAGTTCAACGCCATGCCGGGCGTGCCCGGCTATTTCACGCAAACCTTCTGCGAGCAGGCGCGGTTTTTCCAGCCGAAGAACGGCGCGCGGGTGGATGCCATTCGGGAGGCGATCTCCCGCAAGTCGCTGCCGCCCGACCTCGAGGCCGTGATGCTGGTCTCCTTGATGGAGGCCGCCGACCGCGTTGACTCGACCACCGGCGTGCAGATGGCCTATCTCAAGCAGTGGGCGCCGCGGGCCTTGAATGACCTCGAACTACGGGTGCCCGACATCGTGTCCAGGCCCGCTGGCGGAAAGTGCGTCGCCCTCAACCTCGAAGCCGCCGAGGCGGCGGGGCGTTCACCGGTCGATCTTGCCTACGTCGACCCGCCCTACAATCAGCATTCCTACCTTGGCAACTATCACGTCTGGGAGTCGCTCGTCCGCTGGGACAAGCCGGAGATCTATGGCGTGGCCTGCAAGCGGGTCGACTGCCGCAAGCGGCAGAGCGTGTTCAACTCGAAGCCGCGTTTTCGCGACGCCATGGCCGAGATGCTGGCGGCGATTGAGGCGCCGGTGATCGTGGTCTCGTTCAGCAACGAGGGCTATCTCGACCGTGAGGAGATGGAGCGGCTCCTCGGCGGACTGTTCGCGGGCCGGGCGCACGTGACCACGATCGAGACCGACCACAAACGGTATGTCGGCGCGCAGATCGGGATCCACAATCCGCAGGGCGAGAAGGTGGGCACGGTCAGCCACCTCCGCAACAAGGAGTATCTCTACGTGGTGTCGGGATGACCCCGGGCGTCGACTCTCCCATGAGGCAGCACCTTCGCGAAACGCCCGCGAAAACCGGCCCGTGAGAAGAGTGGTTTCAAGGCCGGTCTGCGCCGACACGGAAAATCCGGCCTTGAGCGTGGGACCGTGCTGCATGGAGCAGATCCCGCCTCACCCCTGGGGATTGTTGCCTTCCCCGAAGAAGACGGTCGTCTCGCCACGCGCCTTCCATTCCGACCCAGTGGCAAGGGCCAGGTGGATCACCTCGGAGCGGCTGACGCGGGCGAAGGCCTCCTCCAGCAGTTCGTCCACCAGCAGCCCGCGCGTCATGGCAGCCGCTCCATTCAGGACTTCGGCTTGACCTTGGCCTTGAACTCGTCCATCGAGACCTTGCCGTCGCCGTTGACGTCGAGGGTCTTGAATCGCTGCGGGGCCCGCTCGAGTTGCTTGTCTTTCATCCCGGTCTTGAACTCATTGAGCGTGAGCAACGTCGACCACCAGTTCCCACATGTTTTCGGTCAGAGCGTATCGAGATCTACGCGGCCCGGCGACGCCGCCACGCTCCTCCTGCCGCACAGATGAGTCCGCCCGCTGCTACACGTGAACGCTCTGATCGATTGTGCCGCAGAAACTCACGCTCTTTGTGAATGCGCCGACGTCCGGCACAAGGCCGTGCTGCATGTGGAAGCCGTACTGCATGTGGGCACCGACGTGCAGCCTCACCACCGCTCCAGCTGGAGATCCAACACGCCGCAGCTGAGCATCAGCTTCTCCGGCACCTGCTGGCCTGTTGGCGGCGGAAAAAGAAGAGCGCGGCCGTCAGGTTGGCTCCGGCCGAATCGCCTCCGGACCGCTCAGCATCGCCGGTGTCAGGCCGTTCTTCATCGTGGGGCCGACCTCCTCGCGGTAGGCGTGATCGACCGGCCGGATGCCGTCCGCTTCCATCTCCACCGGCCAGTCGTCCGCTTTCGGCACGAACGCCAGGATGTCGAGGTGATCCAGCGATTCTCTCACGGCCGGGATCAACGTTTCGACAAAGGCGGCGTCGATGTCGGTGGTGCCCTGGTTGGCCGTGTAAACGGAATAGGCGATGAAGTCCATCGGCCCGCGGTCGAAAATCACGTTGGCGGTGGAGGCGGAGAAGCGATACACCCGGCTGATGCTGTAATACATCTGAATGACATTCTGCAGCCGTGTCGAGGCATCGCGAAACTGAATCTCATAGGGGCTAGCGAGGCTCAGCACCCGGTAGGGTTCCTCCTCGCGGCGATACTCCGGATGTTCCGCGACCCAGTCGTTGACGACGGTCGATTTTCCCAGCGAATGCGACCCCGACACGGCGATCCGCATGTGAGACGACCTTGGCATCAGACGGTACGAATCGCCAGACCACGCCCGGACGGTGACCGCACCATATCCCTTACCTCATTTGGTACAGCCTGCGTCGTTCCACGAGCCGTCTCCACATCGCTCAACCCGCACGATGGCGAGCACGTCGATGCCACCGGCGCCGGTCGATCCGGAAGGTAGCCGGCAATAACGAGCCAGCAGGCCATCGAACCCCCGACCAGGTGGTGATTCGGCAAGCATCTCGCTCCTCATCGTGCCACGTGGCACTCCCGCACGGCGGGCCTTTGGTCTTGGCATCAACGCCCCCGCTTGCCAATAACTGTACTTTTGTCCATACTTTTAGATGCGTTGTCAAGTCCCCTCGTGAGATCGTTCCGATGGACACGGACGGCCAACCTCGCCGCGAACCACCGCGGCTGCTCGATCGCGTGGCAGACGCCGCGATCGCTCGCCATTTGTCGGCCAACACCCGCAAGGCCTACGTCCGCTGGATTCGCCGGTTCGTGCTCTTTCACCGCAAACGCCATCCGCGTGACCTGGGCGTGGCGGAGGTGAACGCCTTCCTGACGCATCTCGCCGTGGACGGCCACGTGTCGGCCTCGACCCAGAACCAGGCACTCAGCGCCCTTCTCTTCCTCTACGGCAGGGTGCTCGAGCAACCGCTGGGTCTGCTCGAGGGCGCGGTACGGGCCAAGCGACCGAAACGGCTTCCGGTCGTGCTGACGCCCGACGAAGTGCGAACTGTGCTGTCTCAGTTGGAGGGAGTGCCGCTGATGGTGGCCTTGCTGCTTTACGGCGCTGGCATGCGGCTCGGCGAGGTTCTGAAGCTGCGGGTCAAGGACATCGACTTCGAGGCCAACGAGGTCACGATCCGGGAGGCGAAGGGCAACAAGGACCGGGTGTCGATGCTGCCGCAGCGGCTGAAAGCCCTGCTCGAGCGGCATCTCGCCCACAACCGCGTCCACCAGAGAAGCGAGGTGCAGAACGGGCGAGGGTGCGTGCAGGTGCCGCATGCGCTGGAGCGGAAGTTCCCTGGCATCGGCCAGAGCTGGTCCTGGCAGTGGGTGTTTCCGGCGAAGGGCTACTACTTCGACTCGGCGGTCGGCCGCCACTTCCAGCACCACTACCACGAGACGTTGATGCAGAAGGCGATGCGGACGGCTGTGGTGGCGGCAAGGATTGAGAAGCACGCCGGCTGCCACACCCTTCGCCACTCATTCGCTACCCACCTGCTGATGCGGGGAAGCGACATCCGCACGGTCCAGGAACTGCTGGGGCACAACGACGTGAAGACGACGATGATCTACACCCACGTCCTGAACCGTGGCGGCCGTGGCGTGACGAGCCCGTTGGACCAACTGGAGGGCCTGCGAGATGGCTGAGGGCATGGCCCAAGGAACGCCGACGGCGTCCACTTCCACGGCCACCACCCACGGCCACTACGAAGCAGTTTGGCTTCATAACGCCCAACAATGACTGAGCCGTTCGTCGCCCCCAACATGTGACGCGGAAAGAAATTGCGGCCGATCCCCGTTGCAGGGCATAATCCCGCTATCGGGGCATAATGGGGCATCTACGAAGAACAGCAGAATTATTGGTTCGCCGAATCGCAGCAATTCCCCGTTGATGCCTTGGATTGCCGCCACAGAGCAGTCCGTGCGATAATGCGAGCATGACGACCCGCGTCGAGCAAATCGCCGAGCAAGTGAAGTCGCTTCCGCTGAGCGAGCGGGAGGAACTTCTGGCCTGGCTTGCCGACTTCGAACTCGGCCAGGTTGATGCGTGGGATGAGGAGATCGCTCGGGATTCCCAGCCGGGCGGGCGGATGCAGCGCGTCCTCGATCGTGTTCGCCGCGACATCGCCGAGGGAAGGACGAAGCCGCTTGGCGAAGTCATCGACAACGAGTGACTTCTGGTCCGCGTATCGCGCGCTTCCGCCGGATATCAAGCGCCGGGCACGTGCGGCATACCGGCTTTGGCAGCGAGACCCTCGGCACCCTTCCTTGCGTTTCAAGAAGTGCGGTGCGGTCTGGTCAGTTCGTGTTGGCGCGGGCTATCGAGCCCTTGCCGTCTTCGAAGGCGACACCTTCTTTTGGTATTGGATCGGTGAACACGACCAATATGAGCAACTTCTTGCCGAATAGCTCTTTCCCACCGCGGCGAACCAAGCGATGCAGCAGCCTCGCCCTAATGTCCTGCGGTGTGGATAATCCCATGTGGGCGAGCTGCTGATCGCCATCGTTCGGCGGAGTCCCGCATATGTCTAGATTCCTCAAGACCGCTATCTTTGCCGGGGTGCCTTTTGGGCTCCTTATGGGGCTGTTCTTCGCGTTGCGGTATGGCAGTGCCTTTGGATGCGCCGGCGGCTTGGCGGGTGGTGTCCTATTCGGACTTACCATGGCTTCCTTTGTCGCATGGCAAAGTTCCCGCTTCAGTCGCCAGGCCCCCGCACTTGAGGGCGAACGAATTCGTAAGCAGGGGCCGGCAAACCACTTTCGCGGCTGGGAGGGCGTGGGCGGCTGGCTCTATCTCACCGATAAGCGGCTGTTATTCCGGTCGCATGGCTTCAACGTCCAGCGACACGAACTCTCCATGCCCCTGGCAGAGGTGGCGGACGTTCAGGCGTGCTTGACGGCTTGGGTTATTCCAAACGGGCTTCGCCTCGTGACTGAAAAAGGTGCCGAGCGTTTTGTTGTGGAAGGTCGCCGCGACTGGGTGAACCAGATTCGTCTCGCGAGAGGGTAGTCGCCGAACAAAGCGATGCAGCGGACTCGCGATAAAATCGGGTGGTGTGGTTCGCGTAAGGTCGCGAGCCGCTGATCGCCGCCGTTCGCTGCGACTGCTTTATCGATGCTCAGAAAGGTGGCTAATGTGAGCCGTCACGGCGGGGAGCAGAACTCCGCAGCGCACAGCCACCGCGTGCTTGCTTTCGCCGCAGCGCTCGCTGCGATGGTCATTTGGGGAGGCACGCCGCTTTTTTCAAAGCTCGCTACAAGCCAACTCGATCCCTTGCTAGTTGGGGTCCTCCGCACAGTCGTTGCCGCGGCTCTTGCTATCCCCCTGTTGGTGGCCTCCGGCCATCGGCTGCCATCGGACAGGCGAGACCGTCAACTGCTGGCGTTGTCCGGATTCGCCGCCTTCGTGGTCTTCCCGATTCTCTTCACTGTAGGGCAGAACGCAACTTCCGCACTGCATGGCGCTCTGGCTCTCGCCACGCTCCCGATCTTCACCAGTTTTTTTGGCATGCTGGTTGAGAGGCGTCGCGTCTCGGCGGTCTGGCTGGTCGGCTGCCTGATCGCACTGTCCAGTGAGGCGGTCGTCATCGCTTGGAGCACCGGGGGTGAGTCTCGCGGCGCCAGCCTACGCGGCAACCTCCTGGTTCTCGGTTCGGCGTTGGTCTGCGCCATGGGATATGTAGCGGGAGCCCGGCTATCGCAACGCGGATATCCAGCGACTTCGACGACGCTGTGGGGTGTGACGCTTTCGGCAGCAGCGCTGTTGCCGCTGGCTGTCTGGTTGCTGATCCGCAACGGATGGCCGCAAGCGGGCGTGGTCGCATGGGGTTCGGTGCTGGTGCTTGCGATTCTCACCTCCGTACTCGGATACGTCGCTTGGTACTGGGCTTTAGGAATTGGCGGGATCAGTCGAATGGCTTCGATTCAGTTCACCCAGCCAATCTTCGGTGTCGCCTTGGCTGCGATCGTGCTCGGTGATCGCCCGGCTCCTTTAGTCGCGCTGGCCGGGATCGGTGTCCTCGCTGGAGCCTGGCTGGTGCTGCGTGCGGGAAGCGCGAGCACGTGCAGGACGGTCGCGACAGGTGGCAACATTCATGCTTGCCCAGCAGCGAACCAACCGATGCAATGGACGCGCGATGAAGCCTGGCGGCATTGATAATCCGGTGATCGCGAGCCATTGATCGGGGGCGTTAGGCTGCTCAATCTCGGAGGTATTCACCGTGTCCATCAGTCGTCGCGATCTCGTTAGGATGGGTAGCGCTCTGTGCGGGATTGCCTTGACATCGGCCGCGTACCGCGAAGCCGAGGCTCACCAGTCGAATGATAAGGACGAGTCGCCTCCGGTCCCTCGCCCTGCCACCGCCCGCGGCCGCGTCATCTTCTACGGCGAGAATACCTCGGGCCCCTACTTCGCGTTGTCCAAGATGCCGGAGGACGTCGAGCGGTTCACGATTGATCAACGCCGCGCCGAAGCGCTGGGGCGTCTGGTGCTGGCAGCGGCGGAGAAGGGTTGGAGGGTCCGTGTCACGTTCACCCAGTTCCAAGACGGAATAGGGCCGGCCTACGATATCCGCGTTACGGACTTCCGCCGTCGCCGAAGGGGACGCCGTCGGCGAGAGGCCTAACCTTCGATTCCCCTGAGAACATCTCGCTCCATTTTGAAGGCGGTCTGTCTATCCGCGTCATGGACGCCCCCGGCTATCGTTCCTTCCGTATTCAGCCCGGAGCGGTCAGCGTGTAATAGCCTAACCACACGCTGGATCAGACGGCGGGAGGAATCCTGCGGTGATGCAGAGTCGATAGTCCGCCGCTGATCAGCTTTGCCGTTCTGGCAATCGGTTATGCTGAAGTCGCCTGAGGAGGCCCGCATGTCAACTGATATCTCGATTGAAACGATGTCTGTCGCCGAAAAGGTGCGCCTCCTCGAAAGCGTTTGGGAGAGCCTGTGCGCCCACCCCGGTGATGTGCAGTCGCCGGAGTGGCACCGCGAGGTTCTCGAGGACCGCAGGCGTCGGCTCGAGGACGGGCGTGCAACGGTGTCGGCCTGGGCTGACGCAAAAGCCCGCTTGATGCAGCTCGGGCGATGATTGTCAGCATTTCCTCCGATGCGGAGGCTGACCTCGCCGAGGGCTATTGGTTCTATGAGCGGCAGTCGCCGGGGCTTGGTGACTATTTCCGTAGCTGCTTGATCGCCGATATCGATTCCCTTTCGTATTACGGCGGCATTCATGAAATCGCCCTTGGATACCATCGGTCTCTGGCCAAGCGATTTCCCTTTTGCATCTACTACACGCTGAGCGAAGGCATACTGGTGGTCATTGCGGTCATAGATGCTCGCCGAGATCCCCTGTGGATTCGGCGGAGACTGACATAGCAGGGCAGCCAGAACCAGGCGCTGGATCAGACGGCGGATCGAATCCAGCGGTGACGCAGAGTCCATAGTCCGCCGCTGATCAGCTTCCCCGTTCGACAGCCAAGGAGATTCCGCAGATGAGCATCTTTATGCTGTTCGTGATGCTTGCGGCCGTTGGTGAAGCAGGCTTGCGGCCTGGCGAGCACTCGCGCGCCGTCGAGGTGGAGGGTGCGCATCGAAGCTACATCGTGCATGTACCTCCGCAGTACAATCCAGCCACTCCAATGCCGGTGGTGTTGGCTTTCCACGGCGGAGGCGCAAACGTCGACAACATGGTTGTCTTCAGCGGACTCAACGAGAAAGCCGACCAAGCTGGATTCATCGTGGTATACCCCGAGGGTAGCGGCCGACTCCAGCGAATGCTGACTTTCAATGCCGGCAATTGCTGCGGGCATGCGGCGGTGAGCAATGTCGATGACGTGGCGTTTACCCGGGCATTACTCGACGACCTTGCCAAAGCGGTAAATGTAGATCCGCGACGAGTGTTCGCGACCGGGATGTCGAACGGGGCGATGATGACTTACCGGCTCGCGTCCGAGTTGTCGGATCGAATCGCCGCAATCGCCCCGGTTGGTGGGCCGATGGGCACAAAGGAATGTCATCCTAACCGGCCTGTGCCCGTCATGCATTTTCATGGCGATGCGGATGAGTTCGCGCCGTTCGGCGGCGGCAAAGGCCGGGGCCCTTCGGGCACTGATTTCTACTCCGTCCAGCATTCGATCGATGCTTGGGTGGCCGCCAATGGCTGTGATACGACCCCAACGACTACGCGTCTCGTCGACCGACAGGACGATGGCACGACAGTAAGGCAAGTGCGTCATGGTTCCGGGAAGGAGGGTTCGGAGGTCGTGCTCGTCGTCATCGAAGGCGGCGGGCATACCTGGCCTGGCAAGGAACCTCGCATGCGTTCTCTCGGCGTATCAACCCGCGACATATCCGCCAACGACATGATGTGGGAGTTCTTCCGACAACATCCAATGAAATGACACGGGTCAGCCGAACCAAGCAATGCAGCGGACTCGTGATAAAATCGGGCGGTGTGGATAATCTATTGGTCGCGAGCCGCTGATCGCCATCGTTCGGCGTAGGAGGTGACGTATGGCAACTGATTGTCTTCCAAAGGCGAAGTCCTCCCGCTCGACGGACGAACGCGACAATCTACTACTTCTTCCGGCCAAAGTTGTGACCTTCGCCGCTATGGGCTCGGCGCTGATCGCGATAGTCGCTCCGCTTTTCACAGGTGAGCCAGCACCTCCGCGCATTGATCCCTTCGCGTACCTACTCATTGGCGTGCTCGGAGTGGTGGTCAAGACCTTGTTGGTAGAGCAGCAAAGACGCGTTCGCGAATTGGAACGCCTGCTCAAGGACCATGACGCTCATGCCTAGCCAGCCGCTGGATCAGGCGGCGGATAGAATCCAGCGGTGTGGCTAAGCCGATGGGCCGCCGCTGATCAGCTTCATCGTTCGGCAACAGGAAGGCAGGCGAAGCACGCTCGCGTTCACTTGATGTTGGCTGCTTACCTTTACATATGTGATGGCAGTGGAGTCTGCCAAAACACCCGCATACTGGAAGCCAAACAGTCCACGCGTGCCGGTGGCACCGAGTTGATTTTCAGACGGATACGCCAACCCGCAAGCGTGGATCACGAAATCATACGGCGTGGAGAATCGACATGAGTAAACAATCGCACGAAGACGCCGGTTCGGGCAACGAATGTAATCGCTGCCTGATGTGCGGCAACGATCGGTTCACTTGGGGCAAGGCGGTGGGCCATTATCAGCAGAAATTCAAGTCTGATGATTCGGGCTGGCTAACAAAAAATACGGTGTTCGGCGGCCAGAAGATCCGAGCTAGGAAATGTGATGCCTGCGGAAACATTCAGTTGTTCGTCTCTCAATGAGATCGGGCTGAGCGAAGTCGAGGGGCGAAGGAGCAGGCCACCGGTCGTTCGGCACGCCGGTGAATCATAGGGGGGCTTAGGCTTTGTGG
>JAUMAF010000105.1:0-367 GCA_032117045.1 Pirellulales bacterium
GACACCCACGTGTTGCCGGTCGGCAGCGTCGTGAGGGGCGTGGTCTCAAGGGCATTGCCGGTGGACCGGCTGATGACCATGTCGTTGCCCGCCACCCCGACGATCGCATCGACGGCCGGGGGGAGCGACGAATCGACGACGATGACCTGACCGTATTGGTTGCCGGTCACGCCCGATATCACGTAGTGGAAGAGATCCCTCCCGGCGCCGTAGCCCACGTCGATCGGCGTTTGGGCGATGAAGTTCTGCTGCGCCGTGTTGGGCCCATCCATGGCGGCGTACGGGTTCCCGAGCACCTGCAGCGGCGGCAACAACGCGGGGGATCAGCGCCTGCGCAGCCCGGCGGCGCGCTATCGCTGACCGCGGC
>JAUMAF010000105.1:377-6145 GCA_032117045.1 Pirellulales bacterium
AGCGACTTGGGGGCCACGACGCTCCCGAAGCTCCACGGCATGTTGAACCAGCCGTTGGTCGATGCGATGTTGGGGCCCGACGTCGCCAGTCGCGGTTGATCGACCAGCGTGGTCACCCCGGCCAGCCGCGCCGGGAACGTCGTTAGGAGGGACCACGAGCCCGCCGGAAACGTGCTGGCTGACGTCTCGGTGGAGATCGCGTCGGGAATGCCCGTCCCGCCGTTGTAGACGAACGGGCCGGGCGTCGTGCCCGACACATTTCCCACGTCGGGATTGAACGTGAAGTTGATCAGCGAGATGTTGCGGCCGACCGGGTCGAGTTGCAGCACGCCCGAGTTCACGTCGAAGTACGCGGTCGGTGTCGTGGCCGGTGCCAGCCCCGCCGGCAGGGAGAAACTGCCAGGGGTCGGGCTGGGGACATTCGCAGCCTCGAGCGACGCCAGCAGCGGGGCGACGTCGGACGCCAGGGCCGCATACATTGACCGCGATTCGAGCCGTTCCATCGTTCCGACCGGACGCCGTTGGGCGGCGCGGACGGAGAGCGTTCCCGTACCCTGCCGGCCCGGGCTGGGGCGGCGAAGAAAACGGAGCCAGGATTCTCGTTCGCGTGCCACGGCTGTGCCCCTTGATGAGGTTCCCGGTGCACGAGGCGACCGGAATCCGCCACTCTCTCTCCGTGAACTGGGGACGGCGTCCGGCACGTCATCCGTTCGTCGGCAGCCACCAGAATCATCTTCTCGGCATCATATACGAAGCGAGTGCCCGATTCGTTCGCCGGCAGACGCAGAGGTCAACTCAACGGCATTCTCGACCACGGCCTCGTTTATGTGCCGATCTCGGGGAAGACCGGCAAAATGTCGGCATTTCAGCCGTGTCGCTCCTGCCCGACAAAACTGGCCTGACACCGCCGGGTCCCGTTTGGTATTCCCCCCCGTGGTCTGGTGTTTGCCAGGCTCTTGAGGCTCGGTGATGAACGCGATCAGCCGGATGTCGCCGCCACACCCCGGGCACGCAAAAGGAAACTCCTCCCCCACCCGGGCCATGAGTCTGGGGGGTCTGGTACATCTCCGCCTGCAATCCTTCAGGGATAGGCACCGTCACTTCCGATATGACCGCTAGGCCCCCCGTATTCGGTAGTAATAAGGTGCCCCATGTTGATCGCGCTGCAGGTCGTCGCCTGGTTCGTGGCCTTGGCCGTGTTCATGTCGCTCGTGGAACACCAGGTTCACGCGAAAATGATGCACCGGAGGCCAAAGTTCTTCCTGTTTCGCAACGTCCGAGCCCGTACCAAGATCTTCACGAGCCATGCCCTCGAGCATCACTCGCAATACCGCGAGGAGTTTCACGACGAGCCGCTGCCGCCTGGTGAAGACCGAGGCATCCGCCTCAACCCCCGCGAGGGTCTGGTCGAGTCGCTGCCGTTCGCACTCGTGCTGGCCCCGTTCACGACGATCGGGGCGATCATGTTCCCCATCGTCGTCGTCCTCCACCACCTCACGTGGAACTTTGTGCATCTTGAGATGCACCAACCGAAGGGCCGTTTTTTCGGAAACACGCGGCTTTTCAAGCAGCTCGCCCGGCACCACTATCTCCACCACCGCTACCCGGCGAAGAATTTCAATGTGTTCCTGCTCGTGGGCGATTACGTGTTCGGCACGATGGCCACGCCGACCGAGGCCGACTGGGCGGAGATGCGGCGACAGGGCCTGACGGACGACCTGTCGGCGGTGCCCGTCAACGATGAGAAGCCCACTCGCGCCGCAGCATAAAACGATAGGTCGGCCAATGGCACTTCGGCAAGCGTCGGCCGAGCGGGAAGGATCGTGAGGAGCAACAGCCTGGACCGATCGGGCTGGATGCGGACCGGCAGGCCATGAAAGACGAAGGCATCGCCGCCTGAGCCGGGAGATCACCGGCCGCCGCGGAGTCAGCCCACCCGCAGTCTCCCCAAGGACGCCCCAGCCGATGCCCGCATGCCGACGAATCCCGCTGCAGCGATTGTCGTGTTCTGCGATTGGGCAATGGGCGTACCGTTGATGAAGAGCCGCTGAAAGGCTCCCACGGTCTCGAATCGAACCAAGTGGTCGAGCGACGTGGACTCCGACATCGTCACGGCCTGCAGCTGCTGCACCGTGCCGCCGACGATCAGCCAGATTTCCGCCGAGAGAACACCCGCGCGGTTCACCAGACCGCCCCAGTACATTCTCGCCCCGTCGGCGGTGACTCGTGCCACTGCACCTGCAGACGAGCCCGTCGCGGCCACGTTGACGTTCGTCGTGACCGCGATATCGCGAACGGTGACCGTGTTTACGGTCGCAAGATTGACACCAGCCGAGGCACGCGCCCGATAGCCTTGGCTGGTGAAATTGCCTGATCGCTCCACCCAGAAGGGCCCGAGCTGGGATCCATCCGCACGGTAGAAGAAATCTCGGAACGGCAACCGGGCCGCCGGCCGCTGCAGCGTTGCCGAGGTGAAGTCGTCGAACACGACCTCAAAATTCCCCTGGAATCCGACGCGTCCCGAGGATGTGATTCCCCCGTCGTTGATCGCCAGCTCGAGCCGCCCGTCCACGAAGAGCTTGAGCGAATCGCCGAGCACCTCGAACCGCACCAGGCCTTCCCCGGTCGACAGTGCCACGGTGGCCAGCGACTTCCACGTGCCGTTCACCTGACGACCGATCTCAGCGAGAAACCCGTCGCCGCTCTGGCGGAGGCCGCCCCAGTAGAAGGTGGACGACCCGACGAAACTGGAGCGGGCAATCAGGCCACCACTCGTGGCGGTCCCGCCGCCGAGCGTGATCCGGCCCTGCACGGCGACGTCCACCGGCCTGTAGGCGCGGAGCTGAGTCAACGCCGTGGCGGACTTCACGACGGCCACATCGCTCTCCACGTCAAAGTCCCCGTTTTGAACCAGCCAATCGGGACCGAGCGACGGGAAGTTTCCGCGGTTGAAGGTGTCGCGAATGAACGCATGCCGTCGAGTCCAGACGCCTTCGATGCGACCGGTGCCACTGCCCGACCAGACGACGTTGAAGTCGCCGGAGCCGCGCTGGGCGATCACCGGCAGAATCTGGGGACCATTGGTGAAGGTGTTGACCACCGTTTCGGAAGCTGTCGGGACGGCGGACGCTTCGTAGTGCCGCATGACCGCGGCCCAACTGCTGCCATCCTGACGGATCGACTGCCAGGCGATGCTAAATCGGCCCGAGTCGTCCACGCCGACTGAGGCGAACCGTTGCGGCCCATCGACGGCCTGGTTGACGCGAAACTCCACGGGCTGCGGTGAGGCGATCGTTCCTGCGACCCTGTCCACGGTGAAACGACGGGCATAGACACCCCAACTCGAGCCCACGGCCTCGGTGTTCCGCTCCTGGTTGATGCTCTGCCAGGCGACCACGAAGCTTCCATCGGCGGCGATGTCGACTGCGGGATTCTCCTGCGCGTCCTTCACGTACGTGTTGACGAGAAACTCCCGGGCCCCCAGCGGCGTGCCGGTCGCGGTGAACCAGCGGGCGAAAATGCTCTTCTCCCCGTCGAGCGGATCGGCGGCGATGTTGTGATCGCTCACCCAGGTGATCACCGCATCTCCTGCGTCGTTCATGCCAATCGCCGCCGCCGCCTGATCGGAGTCCGAGACGACGTTCACGAGCACGTCGCCTTCGAGCGGCGCGCCGGTCGCCGCAAACCTGCGGCGATAGATTCCGGTGCCCGAGGCGTCGGGGCCCTGCCAGACCACCGTGAAACCACCGGTGGCGGCCGAGGCAACGGCGGGCTCGACCTGATCGCCGGCCACGAGGGAGTTCACCCGGAACTCGGTTGCCTCCGCCCAGGCCTTGAACGAGGCGTCGTAGCGGCGTGCAAAGATGCCAGTCCCCGAGCCGTCTTGAAGTTGGCTTTGCCAGACCACGACGAAGTTGCCCGCTGCATCCATCGCCACGGCGGGCTTCGCCTGACTGCCGGCGGTGAACGTGTTGACGAGCATTGCGTCGTCGTCGAGGCCATTCTCGTTGGCGTCGATCCAGCGGCCATCCGGCTGGAAGAGTTTGGCGTAGATGCCGAAATCGCTGCCGTCGCCGGCAGCCTCCCAACTCTGCCATGCGACGACCATGTTTCCTGCGGCATCGACCGCGGCCGCCGCGGGGCTGTCTTCGATGCCGGCATAGGCCGCCAGCACGATCTCCTCGCCGGAAGCGATCCCGCCAGCGTCTTCGAAAAACCGTGCATGCGCGGCCGGTGTGTGGCCTCCCTCGCCCTCCTCGGCAGTGAGCGGCACGTCGGGGCCAAGCCAGGCGACGACGGTGCGACCGTCTGCCGCGATCGCGATGTCGGGAGCGATCTGTGGACCGAGCGTCACGCCCGCGTTGACCAGCGACTCCGCGCCAAAGGAATCCACAGTGGCGGCGTAGCGACGGCCAAAGATCGCCCAGCTATAGCCGTCTTGGTGCTGCGTCTGCCACGCTGCCATGATGTCGCCGTCGTCATCGATGCCCACGGTGGGCGCCCGCTGCGGGCCCTGCGTCGTCTGATTGATTCGGATGTCAGCCGTGCCGCCACCCGTGGCGATCGGCGCCAGTGTGCCTGCACCCACATCGAACAACAGGCGACGCGCGTAGACGTCGGAGCCGCTGTCTTTCTCGCCCTCGACCTGCCAGGCGATGGCGACGGTGCCTGAGTTGTTAAGCGCCACGTCAGGCACGCCGAGATCGTTGTAGCGGGTCGCATTAGCCCGGACCTCTGCCGTCACCGGCCTCCCATCGGATGCGAAGCCGCGGAGAAAGATCGCCCCGGCTTCCTCGGTTCCGCTCGTCGTGTCGGCGCCACGCCAGGCTATCACGAACTGCCCGCTGTCGTTGATCGAGGCCGTTGGCTGCACTTGGTCGCCGAGGCCGAGCGTGTGGGCCCGGAGTTCCGGTCCGACGAGGCCGTCGCCGAGCGTGCCCCGACGGTAGGCGACATCGAGCCCATCGGCAGCGATCGGACCCGGGGTCTGCCAGGCGATCAGGAATCCGCCGCCGGCATCCATCGCGACCGCAGGGACCGTCTGGTCGCCGCTGGTTGCCACGCTCGCCACGGCCTGCCCGCCGAGCACCAGGCCTCCCGCCGTCACGGCGCCGGTGCGGTAGTAGATATCGTATCCGCTGGCCGAACGGGTCTCGCTCTGCCAGGCGATCACCACGTTGCCCTTGCCGTCGCTGGCCACGGCCGCTGCAATCTGGTTGCCAAGCGCCAGCGTGCCGGAGAGCGGCAGGTTCACATGAACGGCAGTCGCTCCGCCCACCGGCGTGCCGTCGCGCTCAAATGCCTGGGCGACGATCTCGTAGCCGTCACCATCTGGGCCATACGTCTGCCAGGCTGTGACAAACCGGCCTGCGGTCGCCCCAGACTCATCCACGATCGCCACGGCGGTGGACGCCTCGGAAGGAGAAAGCGTTTCGTTGACGAGCAACTGTCCGCCCAGCGGCACGGCACTGAGAACACTCCGCGATTCGAGCCGCTCGAGGCTCGATCTCGAGAACATGGTGACGCGGCGATGGGTCTTGAGATTGGCACGGTGACGAGTGAATCGTGGGATCGGGAACATGGCTGGAACCTCCGCATGGACAAGGGAAGATGCCCAGGCGTTCCTGCCCTCGTGCGATGCTTCGTGCCCAACGGGGGTGGGGGCAACGGTGGGCCACAAAGCACGGCTGTGGCCGTGAAAAAGTCACGTCGACACTCTCCGCGGCCTGCCGCGAGCGGAGCGGAAAGCGCATTCCCACGCCTTACGG
>JAUMAF010000106.1:0-8608 GCA_032117045.1 Pirellulales bacterium
CGCCACTTTGGCCGATCCCTTCAAGATCAACCTCTGGACACTCTCCGGCACCGGTCCCGACGTGAGCGGGGCGGCCGCCAACTTCAATGCCTCCCAGAATCAGACCTGGAAGATCGCGACCGCCACGGGTGGGATCACGGGCTTCGCCGCGGACAAATTTCTGATCACCGCTTCCGCCACGAATGGCACCGGCGGATTTGCCAACGACTTCGGGACCGGCACGTTCAGTCTGGCCCAGAGTGGCAACGACCTGAACCTCGTGTTCACGGCGGGCGCGCCCACGGTGATCACGATCGACGTTCCGAGCGGCACGCAGACCCAGACCCAGGCCGGCTATCCGACGCTCACGGGCGCGATTCCGGTGCTGAAGACGGGCGGCGGCACGCTCATCGTCGATCAGGCCAACACCCTGACCGGGTCCACGACCGTGCAGGCAGGCGTGCTAAAACTGGCCAACGCCTCGGCGCTGGCCTCGAGCACGCTGGCCGTCGTGGCCGGTGGCACCGCCCAGGTGGCCAACTCGCTCACCACCACCGTGGGTGGCCTGAACCTCTCGGGTACCGGACTCGTGGACGTCACCAGCGGGTATGTGACCGTGGCCAGCGGTCTCTCCGCCACGGAACTGGTGAATCAGATTCTCGCGGGCCGCGGCGACGGCTCCTGGACCGGCACGAGCGGCATCACGTCGAGCGTCGCGGCGGCCAACGTCGCCCTGGGCAACTCCCGCGCGGTCGGCTGGATCGACGCCGGCAGCGGCTCGCTGGCCTTCGCCTTCGCGGCAGCGGGCGACACCAACCTCGATTGGCAGGTCGACGTGCTCGACGTCGCCAACGTCCTCGCCGCTGGCACATACAACACCGGCGCTCCGGGCACCTGGAGCCAGGGCGATTTCAACTACGACGGCGTGGTCGATGTCCTCGACGCGGCGAGTTTCGTCACCACCGGCCTCTACAATGCGGGCACCTACAACCCGCCCGCGGCCCTCGGCGCCGTGGCCGCCGTGCCTGAGCCCTCCACCTGGGCCATGCTCGCCGGCGGGCTGGCGCTCGTCGCAGCCAGCGCCGCCAGCCGCCGCCGCTGAACAAGCGGCTCGCGCACAGGCGTTTTTCAAGGGCCGAACTGGCCTTGAGCGGCACCGCTCCATTCAGCACCATCCCCAAGTGAAGGCCGCCGATCAGGGGTGGCCCAGGTGCCTTGTGCGACCAGGGTCTGGAATGCTGCGAAGGCTCGTTCTTGTCGTGCTGGTCATCGCCTGCGGAAGCAGTGGGCACGTTCGCGCGCAGCTGATCCTTCCCCCACCGGCAGCCGCTCCCACGGTGGTCGCTGCCCCCGCGCAGCCCAATCCCTTCGCTCCGCTGCCCGAGGCGGCGATCATCGGCCCTGGAGGCCCGACGCTGCCGGGACCGCCGCCGGTGCCTCGCAACGCCATCGTCATCCCGCCGCTCGATGCCGAACTCGTCTGGACCAAGATGGTGGATGTGACCGACGACTTCTTCAAGGTTCAGGCGGAGCAGCGGGTGGTGTTTTCCAACGGCGTGCCGACCGAAGGCCGCATTGACACCTTCCCGCAGACAGGAGCCACGATCCTGGAGCCCTGGCGGGGCGATTCGGTCGGCTGGGATCAGCGGTGGGAGTCGACGCTGCAGTCGATCCGCCGGGTCGCCTCGATGCGGCTCACGCCCGACGCGGCCGGCTGGCGGATCGAGGTCGTGGTCAACAAGGAACTCGAAAACATGCCGCGGCCCATGCGGGCCACCACCGGCGGCGCTTCCTTCCGCAACGACGACTCGCTCTACCGCTATGGCACCCCGCTGCCCACGCTCGGGCAACAGGTGGGAGACCAGCCGCGGCCCGTCGCCAGTCCGACCCGAAATCTTGGCTGGATTCCCATCGGCCGCGATCCGCTGCTCGAGCGAAAGATGCTCGCCGGCGTGCTCGCAAGGCTCGGGGTGCCACCCCAGCCGGAGGTCGAGCCGTATTATCAGCCACCCGACGCGGCCGCTGGCCAGGCGCTGTCTGGTCAGCCGGTGGCGCCTCCCGTGCCGCAGGGGCCGGTCTATGGCGCACCAATCCCACCCGAGCAGTTGCCGCCGGGCGCCGCGATCGCGCCCGGCCCGCCGGTGCCGATCGAGACGTTGCCGATTCCCAAATAGCCCGCGGCCTCACGGCCGGTCGGCTTGTACGGGCATGAACTCAGCGAGGGGCTGCCCGTGCCCCGGAGCCGGCGTATGACGCCAAGCGGAGGCAGGATGCCGAAGCGCCGGTGGCATCCGAGTGAGTGAAGCCCAGGATGGGCGCAACGAACGTCCGGCGACGGGGCTCGGGCAGTCCCGAGCCACCCGAACGTCCGGCGACGGGGCTCGGGCAGCCCCGAGCCGCGCACCGGGGCGGCCCGCGGCCTCACGGCCGATCGGCTTGTACGGGCAGTTGTGTCATTCGTCGGTCACGCAGCCGCGCGAGGCAGGGGCCACGCAGCGGATGTACTTGGCCAGGATGCCCCGCGTGGCCTTGAGCGGCGGAGCGATCCACGCCGCCCTGCGACGGGCGAACTCCTCCGCCGAAACCTCCGCGTCGATCGCAGCGGTGTCGGCGTCGATCACCACCACGTCGCCGTCCTTGACCAGCGCGATCGGGCCCCCATCCTGCGCCTCGGGCACGACATGCCCCACGATGAAGCCGTGCGAGCCGCCCGAGAACCGGCCGTCGGTGATCAGGGCCACGTCGTTGCCGAGTCCTGCGCCGACGAGGGCCGACGTCGGCGTGAGCATCTCCGGCATGCCGGGGCCGCCCTTCGGACCCTCGTAGCGGATGATCACCACGTCGCCCCGCTTAATCACGCCCTGCTCGAGGGCGGCGAGCATCGCCTCCTCGCTGTCGAAGACGCGGGCCGGGCCGCGAAATCTCGAGCCCTCCTTGCCGGTGATCTTGGCCACCGCCGAGCCGGGGGCCAGGTTGCCGTGGAGGATCGTGATGTGGCCCGTGGCCTTCAGCGGATGCTCGACCGGCTGGATGATCTTCTGCCCGGCCGCGAGCCCCTTGCTCGTGGCGAGGTTCTCGGCGAGCGTCTTGCCGGTGACGGTCATGCAGTCGCCGTCCATCAGTCCTTTGTCGAGGAGATACTTCATCAGGCCGCTCGTGCCGCCGATGGTGTGGAGATCCTCCTGCACGAACTTCCCGCTCGGCTTCAGATCGGCGAGGTAGGGGATCCGGCGGGCCACCTTCTGGAAGTCGGCCGGTGTGAGCTCCACCTCCACGCTGCGGGCCATGGCGATCAGGTGGAGCACGGCATTCGTCGAGCCACCGAGGGCCATGATGGTGACGATCGCGTTGTCGAAGGCGCGGCGGGTCATGATGTCGCGCGGCTTGAGGTCGATCTCCAGGAGATGACGAACGGCCGCCGCCGCCCGGTGGCATTCCTCGGCCTTGCCGGGATGCTCGGCCGGGATCGAGGCACTGTCGGGCAGCGCCATGCCCATCGCCTCGATCGCGGTCGCCATCGTGTTGGCGGTGTACATGCCGCCGCAGGCGCCGGCGCCGGGGCAGGAATGGCGGACGATGTCGCCCCGCCGGGCGTCGTCGATCCTTCCGGCCACGTACTCGCCGTAGCACTGGAATGCCGAGACGATGTCGAGCGTGGTCCCGTCGGCGAGGTGACCGGGCTTGATCGTGCCGCCGTAGACCATCAGCGAGGGGCGGTTGAGCCGGCCCATGGCGATCAGGCAGCCGGGCATGTTCTTGTCGCAACCGGGAATGGCCACGAGGGCGTCGTACCACTGGGCCTGCATGACGGTCTCGATCGAGTCGGCGATGATGTCGCGCGACGGGAGCGAGAAGCTCATGCCGTCGGTGCCCATCGAGATGCCGTCGCTGACGCCGATCGTGTTGAATCGCATTCCCACCATGCCGGAGGCCAGCACACCCTCGCGGACCTTGGCGGCTAGCCGGTCGAGGTGCATGTTGCAGGTGTTGCCCTCGTACCACATGCTCGCGATGCCGATCTGGGGCTTGTCGAGATCGGCCGGCTGGAGACCGGTGCCGAGCAGCATGGCCTGCGACGCACCCTGCGAGCGGGGCTGGGTGATTCGGGAACTGTAACGATTCAGCATGGCCATGAGACTTCTTTCCTCGCGGTGGCAAACAACCGGGGCAGGATAGTCTGCTCGCCGATGGATTCAAAGCGGTGGTGTCATCCCCCGGTGGGCGGCGAGCCGCGAGATTGCAGCATCCGAGCCAGCGTGGGCTCGTCGAACCGCCCCTCCATCACGACGACGCCGTCGAGCTCGAGCACCGGCACCCGCATGCCGAAGCGGGCCCGGGCCGCGGCGTCGGCATCGACGTCGATGACGCCCGTAGCGGGCCACTGTGTCGCCAGCATGTCTTCGGCCTCCTCGCAGAGGTGGCAGCCGCGACGCGAATAAAGCACGACCAGCATGGATTGATTACGATTCGGAAGTGCGACGATGCGGCCGCGAGCCCCATCGCCCGATGGATCCGTCCCCGAGTTTCCCAGCAGATGTCCACCCCGGTCCAGAGTGTCAACGATTTCCTCGAGGTGGTCCGCCGCAGCGGGCTGGTGGAGAACGATCGCCTGATGGCGGCCGCGCAGCCCTGGGTGGGCCACGTGGGGCTGCCCCCGGAAGCCATGCTCGAGGCCCTGCTCGAGGCCAAGCTGCTCACGCAGTGGCAGATCGATCAGCTGATCAAGGGCCGCTACAAGGGCTTCATGCTCGGGAAGTACAAACTCCTGCGACTCCTTGGAGCAGGGGGCATGAGCAGCGTCTATCTCGGCGAGCATGCCACGCTCCACAGCAAGGCGGCCGTGAAGGTCCTGCCCGTGAAGCGGGTGGAACAGACCTCCTATCTGGCGAGGTTCGAACGCGAGGCGCGGCAGTCGGCGCGGCTCAATCACCCCAACATTGTCCGCACCTTCGACCTCGACACGGCCGGCGCGATCCATTTCATCGCCATGGAGTATGTCGATGGAATCGACCTGCATGCCAAGGTCAAGCGGGATGGGCCGCTGCCGATTCTCGAGGCGGCCGAATACATCCGGCAGGCGGCGACGGGATTGCAGCACGCGCACGAGGAGGGGCTCGTGCATCGCGACATCAAGCCCGCCAACCTGATGCTCGACACGCGTGGCACGGTGAAGATTCTCGACCTCGGGCTCGCGCTCGCAGGGGGCGACGAAGATGGCTCGCTGACCCGTGAACACGACGAGAAGGTGCTCGGCACGGTCGACTATCTCGCTCCGGAGCAGGCGACCGACAGCCACAAGGCCGACCGGCGTTCCGACGTCTACGCCCTGGGCTGCACGCTCTATTACCTGCTCGTCGGCAGGGCGCCATTCGCCTCGGGAAAGCTCTCCGAGCGGCTGCAGTCTCATCTGCACAAGCCGCCCCCCAACCTGCTGGACCAGCGGCCCGACGTGCCGATCGCGATCGCCGATTTGTATTTCCGAATGCTCGGGAAGCATCCCGACGGTCGGCCACAGTCCGCCAAGGAGGTCGCCGATGCGCTCGGCGCCTGGATCGCGGCGAACGCGTCGGGACAGCCCGCGCAGCGACCGGAGGGAGCTCGGCGTTCGCTGCCCCGGCGGGTCGCGAGCGGAGAGGGCGAGGCAGGGGGCGTGACCGTGGTCCGCAGTGGGCCCGGGAGCGGCTCCAGCGGGATCTTCGCGGGCCTGCCACCGTCATCCCCTGGTGGCTCCGGCAGCCTGCCGACGACTCCGCCTTCGAGCGTCATTCGCCGTCAGCCGTCGCCGCCGCGGACTCCCCCTCAAGCTCGGCCCGCGCACGCTCCAGTCGATTCGCCTGCGATTCGCATCGATACGGGCGGCCCGCGTCGACCGCCGTCCGGCGTGACAGGGGCGGCGACGGCGGCCGCATCCACCTCCGCCACACCAACGGCCGCCAGCAGCGCCAAGCGGCTCAGGAAAAACCGCGGGGATATCGCCGGCATGCCGATCGGGATGTGGATCGCAGTAGCCGCCGGCATCGTGCTGGCCATCGGCCTCGGCATCGCCTTGATGCTCAGGTAGCGGTGACGCTCTACCGGCGGAGTGCCCGGGTCACTTGCACGGCGGCAAAAATGCCCGTGCCGCGTGGTCACAACGATCAGCCGATGCTCCACGTACCAGCGGCGAGATCGTCGATGCCGCCACGATGGGTCAGGTCGTAATCCAATGGCGTCAGCGTGACCGCGCCGGACGCCAGCGCCGTGACGTCGGATTCAAGGGGAGAGGGGGGCGGAGGCGGCTCATTCGTTGCCCAATAGTACGGGCGGCCGCGCGGATCGACTCGACGTTCGAAGGCCTCGCCATAGCGGGCCACGCTCATTGGCACGACCCGAAGATCAGGCCTGCCGGCGAGGGCGCGGGTCGGGATGTTGATGTTGAACAGGCTGCCGGGGGCCGGCCGGCGGGCGAGCAGACCACGAATCACGTCGAGCCCGATCTCCGCCGCTCGGGCGTAGTTCGCGTGTTCGTCCCACTCCAGTGAGACGGCCACGCTCGTGATCCCGAAGAAGGCGCCTTCGATCGCAGCCGCGACGGTGCCCGAGTAGAGCACGTTGATGCCGGCGTTGAGTCCGCTGTTGATGCCGCTGACGACGAGATCGGGCCGCCGCGGGCAAAACTCGGAGATCCCGAGCTTCACGGCGTCTGCCGGGCTGCCGTCGACGGCCCAGCCACGACGGCGATCGCCTTCGAAGACCTCCTTGGCCGTGAGGGGCGTGAGGAACGTGATGGCGTGGCCCACGCCGCTCTGTTCGGTCGAGGGGGCGACCACGCTCACCTCGCCGATGCCGCGCAGGGCCCGCTCCATCGCCGCCAGTCCGGGGGCGAAAATCCCGTCGTCGTTGGTGAGCAGGATCAGCATGGGGTCGCACTATAGCAAGGACGGACGGTATCGGGCACGTCTGCCCTGCCGGATTGCCGGGCCAGCGTCGCGATCCGGCATCCTGCGGCTTATACTCACCGGCTTTTCCCGCCCCACGGCTCCGCCATGCCACTCCCCACGTCTCCAGCGCGCACCGCACCATCCTCGCAGTCGGCGGCCACCGGCCAGAGCCCGCAGCAGTCGGAACGCGTGATCGTCCTCGATTTCGGCTCCCAGTATGCCCAACTGATCGCCCGACGGGTTCGGGAGCGGCATGTGTATTGCGAGATCGTGCGGCATGACATCGATGCGGACCGCATCCGTGCGCTCGCCCCCCGCGGCATCATCCTTTCCGGAGGCCCGGCGAGCGTCTACGAGCAGGCCGCACCGCGGTGCGACCCGAACCTGTTCCGTCTGGGCATCCCCGTGCTCGGCATCTGTTACGGCATGCAGTTGGCATGCGATGCCCTCGGTGGCCGCGTGGGCCGGGCAGAAGCCCGCGAGTATGGACGGGCGACTTGCGAGGTGCTCGAGCCCGGCTTGCTCTTTGCCGACGTGCCTTCGCAGACCGAGGTCTGGATGAGCCACGGTGACCAGGTGGACGGCGTCTCCGACGACTTCGTGCCCCTGGCCCGCACGGCCACCTGCCCGCTCGCCGCGGTTCGGCATCGCACGCTGCCGGTGTTCGGCCTCCAGTTCCACCCCGAGGTCACCCACACGCCGGCCGGCGGAACGATTCTGGCCAACTTTCTCACTCGCGTGTGCGGCTGCTCCGGAGCCTGGCGGCTCGACGATTTCGCCGAGTCGATGATTGCTGATGTCCGTCGCCGCGTGGGCGACGACCGCGTGATCTGCGGACTCTCCGGCGGCGTCGATTCGGCCGTTGTGGCGGCACTTCTCAGCCGCGCGATCGGCGACCGGCTGTCGTGCATCCTCGTCGACAACGGGCTTCTGCGCAAGGGCGAGGCGGCAACCGTGATCGAGGAGTTCACGGGTCACTTCAAGACCGATCTCCACGTGGTGCCGGCTGAGGCGATGTTCCTCGACGTCCTCGCCGGTGTGACCGATCCGCAGGAGAAGCGTCGCAGGATCGGGAAGGCATTCGTCGACTGTTTTTCCGCAGAGGCGGCCAAGATCAGCGGCGCGAGGTTCCTCGCGCAGGGCACGCTCTATCCCGACGTCATCGAGAGCGGTGCCGCCGCCGATGGACCCGCGGCCACCATCAAGCTGCACCACAACGTGGGCGGCCTGCCCGACGACCTGCAGTTCGAGCTGATCGAGCCGCTCCGTGATCTCTTCAAGGACGAGGTCCGGCAACTCGGACTGCAGCTCGGACTGCCAGAGCGAATCGTCTGGCGGCACCCCTTTCCCGGACCCGGTCTCGCCGTCCGCTGCCTGGGCGAGGTCACGAGGCCGAGGCTCGACACGCTCCGCGAGGCCGATGCGATCGTGCTCGAAGAACTCGACAGGGCGGGCCTGATGCGGAAGGTGTCGCAGGCCTTCGCCGTGCTCCTGCCCGTGCAGAGCGTGGGCGTGATGGGCGATTCGCGGACCTACGACGACGTGCTGGCCGTGCGGGCAGTGGAGACGGAAGACTTCATGACGGCGGACTGGAGTCATCTGCCCTACGAGGTCTTGGCCCGGATCTCGACCCGCGTGATCAACGAGGTCCGGGGCGTCAATCGGGTGGTTTATGACGTATCGTCGAAGCCTCCCGCGACGATCGAGTG
>JAUMAF010000107.1:0-2887 GCA_032117045.1 Pirellulales bacterium
CTGTCCCGGACGCTGTGCCGTTTTCGCCGGGCAATCAAAGCGGAGGGCATGGGACTCGAACCCACAACCGGTTTCCCGGCACGACATTTCCAGTGTCGCCGCTAGCCATTCGCTTACCCTCCATAAGTCACTGATTCTGCTGGACTTCAGGGCTTCAACCCGAGGATCGCGATCGGGCTGATCTAACGCCGATCTAACAGATTTTCGCAACTTTCCACGACTTGAGCCCTGATCTAACAGGGGTGACGACCGCGGCCTCGTGCATCCTGCCACCGCGGACTTTTGGCTTGAATATAGCCACCATCAGCGGGGCAGTCGACGGGGCCGGGCAGGGCGGGGGCGACGCGGCGAGCGGCCCGCCGGGGCTGGCTGCCCATGCTGGCAGCCGCCTACCGCAGTCGGCCGCCCCCAACCAGCGGGCCGCTCTTCAGGACCCGCTGGTTGGTTGGCCCGGACGATCAGCCGCGTATGAACGTCTTCTTCGTGTCGTCCTTCCAGCGGCCACGCCCGCGGTTTAAGGCTTCATCGAGGGCGGCACGGATTTCGTCAGTCGATGGATTGCCCTCGAGGGTCTGCTGGCGAATCCAACGCACCTCGGCTTCCTCCATCTTCTTCCACAAGAGGAACGCGAGGATGCGGTCGGTCAGATCCATGTCCAACCGTGCCGCTGACGTCTCCGGTTCCTTCGTCGCTGTCATCACCTGCGGCATCCAGAGCAGGTAGCGAGACAGGAAGAACTCCGCAGCTCGGCACGCCGCGTCGCAATCCGTCTCGTCCACCGAGCCGACAAGACCGAAGAATCCAAACTCGCCTACCGCCCACCGCAGGCATCGCCGAATCAGTGCCAGCCGGCCAGCATTAGCCACGAGCTTCCGCACGATTCCATGATGCTTTACCGGCACGCCGATGAACTGCAGGTACGCCTCCAGATCACCATAGAAGCGGTTTCAAAACCCCTGCAAATCTAAACTTGCGCCCTGCAAGGACTTGCGACTACAAGGCTGATCGAAAGGAGTCTTTCGATGAGCCGCCACGCATCCGAGCTGACTGACGAGCAATGGTCGAAGATCGAACCACTGATCCCGAAGCGGAAGCCTTCGAAGAAGGGCGGCCGCAGGCGAGTCGAGGATCGACGGTGCTTCGAGGGCATTCTGTGGGTGCTGCGCAGCGGCGCCCGCTGGAAGGATCTGCCGCCGCAGTACCCTTCGCCCGCGACGTGCTGGCGTCGGCTCCAGGAGTGGGAGGATGCGGGCATCTGGCTCGATCTGTGGCGGGAGTTCCTTGGGGAACTCGACGAGAAGGGCATCCTGTCGTGGGACGAGACGTTCAGCGACGGGACGTTCTCGCCCGCAAAAAAAGGGGCGCCGACGTCGGCAAAACCAAACGCGGAAAGGGTACAAAGCTCATGGTGGTGGCAGACGGCCGGGGTGTACCTATGGGAGTTCGCATTGCCCCAGCGTCCCCGGCGGAAGTCACGCTCATCGAGTCGACGCTCGAGCAAGTAGCCGTTCCGCGATCCGGCCCTGGCCGCCCGCGGACAAAGCCGCGACGGCTCATCTACGACAAGGCGGCCGACAGCGATGCCCTGCGGCTGCGGCTCAAGAAGCGCGGGATCGAGCTGATCTGTCCTCATCGTTCGAATCGCAAAAGGCCTGTGCTGCAGGATGGTCGTTCGCTACGCCGCTACCGCCGCCGCTGGACGATCGAAAGGACCGTGGCTTGGCTCGGAAACTTCCGCAGACTCGTCGTTCGGTATGAGCGCAAGTCCAAGATGTTCTTGGCCTTCCTCAAAGTCGCCTGCCTGATGATCACGCTGCGACAGTTTTGAAACCACTTCTAGAGTTTCCGCAGGCGGGCGTAGGCCTGCTTGGTGAACGGCACGTAGCCGTTCTGATCAGGCGGGCCGTCGTACGTCGCCTCCTCGATCTTCAACAGGGCCACCACCGCGAGCCCCCAGACCGTCTCGAGGTCTGGGTCGATGATCTCGTCCGACCACGGTGGCAGCCCTGTCTCCGGCTTGCCGCAAATCAGGAATCGCTCCAGCAGGCCGCCGTCATACTTCCCGCGGATCGCGGGAAACAGCTCGGGCTGAATCCCACCGGCGAGCGTGACGAAGGTTCGCTTGAGGACCAACGGGCCTTTCCGGCTAGTCTGACGGTGAACGGTACGAGCACCAGCCTGATACATCTCGCACCACGTCTGCCGCTGGGCGGGCGTACTCTGCAGGAACACGCTCGACAGCTCATCCGCTATCAACACGACACCACGTTGGCTATCACGCAGCCGCTCCCAAAGGGCCGCAAGCGTCGTGTCCGTGAGCACGAGGTGCTCGATCGGGGTTGGTGGAGCCGGAGCGGCTCGGCGAGACGCCCACGGCGTCATCGTCACGCTCCGCAACTCATCATCGCGATCGTCATCCTGATCTTCGTCGATGTCACCATCGATCAAGAACTCAGGCATCCGTTCCAGGGCGGAACGCTCCCGCTTCTGCTCCTCCTCCGCACGCTTAGCAGCTAGTTGCTCCCGGGAGCGTTGCTGATCATGCAGTGGGCGAAACGCGGTGTTGAAGGCCGGCGTCTTCCCGGAGGATTTCGCACCCACGACGCTCACGAAGAGCGAAGCCGGCTCCGGCCAGCCCGGCTTCAACATGCCGGTCTTGCTGGTGCCGATTGCAACGCTGGCCGCCGCGAGCATCGGGCCCGTCATGTACTCCGGGTCTATGCCGATCGAGCGTGCCGCGGACTGGCGGAACTGCTCGATCGACGCGGGAAAGAAATCGTTGTTGACGGCGGTTGAAAACGGCGGCGCGGGGCGGTCGAAAATGGTGGCGCTGGGTGGTGTCGATGTCCCCTGAGTCCGTGGGGTGTCGCGGTTGGTTCGGTTCCCT
>JAUMAF010000108.1:0-2937 GCA_032117045.1 Pirellulales bacterium
AGTCCGGGCATGGGGGGCATGCAGGAGATGCTCGGCGGCGCCGATCTCGAGAAGGACATGAACCGCCTGTTCGGGATCATCGACTCGATGACGCCCGACGAGCGGCGGAATCCCACCCGGTTCGTCGATCAATCGCGGCGGCGGCGCATCGCGGCCGGGGCGGGTGTCGAGGCCCACGAGGTGAGCGATCTCGTCAAGCAGTTCGACGGCATGAGCGCGATGATGAAGGGCATGGCGGGCCTGGGCATGCGGGAACGGATGCAGCAGGTCCAGCAGCTCCAGGCCCAGATGTCGAACCCGTCGGCCAGGCTCGGCAAGCCCAAGGGCGACACGGGCAGGCGGCTCACCGCCGACGAGCGACGGAAGCTCAAGAAGCAACGCGACAAGGAAGCCCGCCGCAAGAAGCGGGGCGACCGCGGCTGAGACGGCCTCCACGTGTTCCTCGCGCGGCTCCCCGCACGAGCCCACCGCCGGCGAACCAATCCGCCCGCGTGCGATTCGCACCGACTTTACCGCATGAATATCGCTGATTCTGGCCGAAAAACAGGGCTGGCGGGGGAGGCCTTGGGTTCGGCCCGCCGTCGGATACCATAAGGGGCTCGATCGACCCCCCAGCACTCACCAGCATTTTTGGAGATTCCCGACCGTGGCAGTGGCAATTCGAATGAAGCGGATGGGCCGGAAGAACCGCGAGTATTACCGGATCTGCGCGACCGACCGCCGCAGCCCCCGCGATGGCCGCGTCATCGAGGAACTCGGCACCTACGATCCGCACGTGCCCGAGACCGATGCCCGCTGCACGCTCGTCGGCCCACGTGTCGACTACTGGCTTTCCGTCGGCGCCCAGCCGAGCGACGCCGTTCGCGTGTTGATCAAGAAGTACGGCACCACCGGCACGCATCTCAAGCAGATGGAAATGGCTCGCGCGAAGCTCGCCATGCCGCGGATCATTCCCGATCCGGGTGAGCCGGCATTCGTGCCCGTGGCCAAGCCGGCTCCGGGTTCCGAGGCCGTCGCTGCCATCGAGGCGGCAGCGGCCGAAGCCGTGGAATCGGTTGCCGAAGTGACGGCAGAACCTGCCGGCGACGTGGCAGCCGCCGAGGAACCCAAGACCGAGTGATTCCCGTTTCGGCGACGCCGCCGGGCCCCTGGCACGGCGACCGAATCAGCCGACCGATCGCGACCCCGTTATGCGCATCGACATTCTCACGCTGTTCCCGGAGATGTTCACGGGCTTTCTTGATGGAAGCCTGCTGGGCGTTGCGCGGAGCCGCGGTCTTGTCGACATCCGCCTGACGAACATCCGCGACTTTTCCGAGGGTGTTCATCGCCAGGTCGATGATCGACCCTACGGTGGCGGCCCCGGCATGCTGCTGATGCCCGGACCGGTCGTGGAATGCGTGGAGTCGGTGCAGGCAGCCGGCCCGGCTGCAGGCCGGACAGTGCTCCTCACGCCTGGAGGTCGGCCGCTCGATCAGTCCGTCGTCGAGGAACTCTCGCGGCTCGACCGGATCGTGCTCGTCTGCGGCCGTTACGAGGGCTTCGATGCGCGGATCCGCGAGACGCTTGCGGCCGACGAAATCTCCATCGGCGACTACGTGCTCTCCGGCGGCGAGGTGGCCGCGATGGTGATCGTCGACGCCGTCGCCCGGCTGATTCCCGGCGTGCTCGGCCACGAGGAGAGCGCCGGGCAAGACTCCTTCTCCGGCGACGACCGGCTCGTCGAAGGCCCCCAATACACAAGGCCGCGGGAGTTCCGCGGCCTCCAGGTGCCCGAGATCCTGCTCTCGGGCGATCACGGCCGCATCGCGGCATGGCGGCGGGAACAGGCCGTCGCCGCCACCGCACGTCGCGGCCACATCCGAACCGTACGACCATCGAGCCAACCACAAAGGAGCGCATCGTGAGCCAGAAACTTCTCGCATCCGTCGAGGCGTCGAGCCTCAAGTCGGAAGTCCCCAGCTTTGAAATCGGCGACACCGTCGATGTCCACACCCGGATCCTCGAGGGTGAAAAGGAGCGGGTTCAGATCTTCAACGGCGTCGTGATCGCCAAGAGCGGAGCGGGCAGCCGCGAAATGTTCACCGTTCGCCGGATCGTCGCGGGCGAAGGCGTGGAGCGAAAGTTCCCGATCCACTCCCCCAAGATTGCCACGATTGAAGTCAAGCGATCGGGCGTGTCACGTCGTGCCAAGCTCTATTACCTCCGCGACCGCTCCGGCAAGTCGACCCGCCTCCGCGAGAAGCGGGACGAGACGACGACCGCAGCCGGTGCGGCCAAGCCTGCCAAGGCCAAGAAGGCCGTGGCGTCCCGCGGCTGAGTTCGTTTTCTGATCCTCATCCCCCGCGCCATGCCCCGGGAGGTCTGTGATGGCGTCCGCCCGCGACGAGCTCGGCCGCCGCGGCGAGGACGAAGCGGCGAACTATCTGCGGGGACTGGGCTACCGAATCGTCGGCCGCCGCGAGCGGGTGCTCCGCGGTGATATCGACATCGTGGCCCTCGACGGCAGGACGGTGGTGTTCGTGGAGGTCCGCTCCAGAAGCGACACCTCCCACGGACATCCGGCCGAGACGGTGGGCTTTGCCAAGCAGCGGCGGATTGCCGTGCTGGCGAATGCCTACATTCGCAGGCACCGCCTGCACGATGCCAGCGTGCGGATCGACGTGGTCGCCGTGACGTTCGCCGCCGCCGGCGACCCGCCCGTGGTCGAGCACTACCAGAATGCGTTCGATGCTCCCTGATGGCCCGATGCTGTTCGCACCACAAGCCGGGCAACGCAGGGAAGCCGAGGCGAGTCCGCCCGCGGCCTGACGGCGGGGTACGTGTCAGGCCTTCCAGGCGCGGGGCCGGACGACGTTCTTCGCGAGGCCGACCGCCTCGAGGCCGCGGATCACCCACCACGAGATGTCAAACTCCCACCAGCGGTGGCCGTGGGCT
>JAUMAF010000109.1:0-16844 GCA_032117045.1 Pirellulales bacterium
CAGCGGCCGATTCGGGTCGGTGTTGTACTGCTTGTACTGGTCCATCACCTGCTGGTACTGCAGGGCCCCGTAGCCGCCGCGGGCGTCTTCGTTGCCCTCGTAGCGGGCGCCAGGCACGGCCACGATTTTCTGGGCTGCGCCAGTGTTTGGATCGACGTACTGGACGTGGTGCGGGCGGTAGCTGAAGGGAGCGCTCACCTTGCTTGGCGCCCAGAGGTTGTTGAGCTGCACCCAGGCCCCGCCGCTGGCCGCTGGGTCGGGGTTGACCGCGTCGGCCCGGTTGGGGGCGTAGAGGTTCGACGAGTCGGTGTGGGGATAGTTCTTGGTGGCGCGGTCGAAGTGGATGTTGTCGACGATCGCCCAGTCGAAGCCCTCGGCGACGAGCGCCGGGATCATCCGCTCGCTGAAGGCGGTCTCGGCGGGAAAGTAGCCCTTGGCGTAGGGCACGCTCGAGCCGAAGGCGTCTTGCGAGGAGAGCTTGTGGAGCTTGATCTGCATCCGCAGGTCGCGGGTGTCGAGGAGTGGCCCCAGGGCGTGGTACTGCGAGAAGCCGATCACGTCGAGCCGCGGGTTGCCCTCGGCCGTCTTCATGCCGCGGGCGGCGCGGTACGCCTGCTCCCAGTTGTTCCACTGCGAGTAGCCGGCCGCCTCGAGGTCGTTGAGGTTCTTGATCAGCGACCCGGAGAACGACACGCTCGCCCCGAGGTGGGGCAGCCCCGAGCCGATCTGGATGGCGTCCTTAGGCCAGGTGGTGTACGGTCCCAACCGCTGGTTGTGGACGTCGGTGACCGAAAACGAGAACCGGCCGGCGCTGGTCGTCTGGATGATGCTCTCGCCGGGGTAGTAGATCGGCTGGTGCATGTGCCAGAGGAAGCCGATCTGAACCGGTGGCACCTGGGCCAGTGCAGGGGTGGTCGCGACCACGGCCATCGCCAGCCATGCTGATGCGAGGTTCCAAGCGGCTCGGCACCATTTTTTGGTCGAGAACGGCATCACACCCCCTTCGTGCTTGCACACGTACGCGAAACCAAGAGCATGGTCGTACCCTCCAGTGGCGACGGCGGCTCACGGAGACGTAAGGTTACGGGTGGAGGTCGAGTGATCGCAAGCCGATCAGCCATCGCTACGAGGTCCCTTCCGCCGCTGCTCGCGGTCACGACTGGCAACGCGTTTACGCGGTGACTCTCAATCGGTGGCACCGGAGGCGGCGAGCATCATCTCCGCCGGAGTCTTCAGCACTGGCGTTTGGCGTGGTCAGAGGCGTTTCACGATCACGGCGGTCAGATCGTCGAGCTGCCGGCTCCCGTCGGCGAAGCGCCTGACCTCGTCGTACAGAATGGCGATCAAATCGGTGGCGGATCGGTCTGCGTGCGTGCGAATCAGCTCACACACGCGGTCGCTGCCGAAGCCTTCGCCATCGGCCCGCTCCCACTCATAGAAGCCGTCGGTGAGGAGCACGAGGAGATCACCGGCCCCCAGCATCACCGTCGTCGGCTGGTCGTAGACGACTCCGGGAACAAAGGCGAGCGGCAGCCCCTGGGCCGGAAGATCCTCGATCAGCCCGGACGCTGCGTGGAATCGGAGGATCGGTCCTTGGCCGGCGCTCAGAAACTCGAGCGTGGCGGTTGAAACGTTCAGAATGCCGCAGAACGCCGTCACGAACCTTCCCTCGGGCATGTCGAGGCACAAGAGGTCATGCACGTCGGTCACGGCCCGAGAGAGGCTCGTCGAACGGAGAAGGACGGCCCGGAGCAGGGCTCGAGCCTCGGCCATCACGAGCGCCGGCCCAATCCCGTGGCCGGTGGCATCGGCAAGCGTCACCGAGAGGTGGTCTTCGTCGAGGGAAAAGAAGTCGAAGAAATCGCCCCCCGTCTCGTCGGCCGGCTTGTTCCATCCGGCGATGTCGAACCCCGCGGCCAGGGGTTGCTCGCGGGGCAGGAGTCCCTGCTGAATGCTCCGGGCGATGTTGAGATCCCGCTGGATCTTCTGCTTCTCGGCGAAGTGATCGAGCAGCGTCTGCCGCTGCATGGCCACACCGGCCTGGCTGCCGAGAAACCCGGCAATCTCCTCGTCGCGGGTGTCGAAGGGTCGTGACCGCTTGTTGAGCAGTTGCAACACACCGACAGTGCCGTCGTCGTGATCAGCCAGGCGAACCGTGAGCATGCTCCTGGTGCGAAACCCACTGGTCTTGTCAAAATCCGGATTGAACCGCGGATCGGCATAGGCATCCGGCAGATTCACGAGCATGCCCGTGCGCGCGACCTGGCCCGCAATCCCGAGGCCGGCGGGGAACCGCAGTTCCGACACGGGTGAATCCGCCATGCCCGTCGCCAGCCGGCTCCGGAGCTCGTCGGTCGCCGCGTCGTAGAGGTAGACGGTCGCCCGCTCGCAGTCGAGCAGGTCCGTGGCCGCCGAGGCAATCGCCTGAAGCATCTCGTCGAGATCGACGGTGGCGCCGAGGCGACGCGCGACCGTCAGGAGCCGCTCGAGGTCGGCGATCCGGCCGAAGGAGAAGCCCTCGCCCGCCACGGCCGATTCCACAGGGTCGATCTTCATGCGGAGAATCCCACTCTCTTGGTCGGGTAAGCGACCGGCCGTACGGTGAGCGATCCCCTCACTCCAGACGGGCCATGATCCATAGGTTTGCATTCAGGGATCTGTCACTCGAAATGTCGTTCGTGCTGATCGCCATGGACGCGATGAACGTGGTGGTGACGGTCATCACGCGGGGCCTCCTCGAGGAGGGCAAGGCCCACTGGATCGAGGGCTTTCTGCTGTTGCGTGTCTATGTGATCCTGGCGATCGGCTTCTATCATCTCCCTGGGTGAGTCACGTCGCTCCCACGGCCTCCAGCGCCCGTCTGACGTGGTCATCAGACGCGAGCATCGCGCTGTAGATCATCCTCACGACGCCCTCTCGATCGATGACGTACGTGACCCGACCGGGAAGAAACCCGAGGGTGTTGGGCACGCCATACAGCTTCCGCAGCGACCGCTCGCCGTCAGCGATGATCGGAAAGGGGAGCCGATACTTGGCAGCGAATCGGGCGTGGCTCGCGGCGGAATCGCTGCTGACGCCCACGACCTCCGCGCCGGCATCGACGAATCGCGCGTAGGAATCACGAAAGGCGCAGGCCTCTTTGGTGCAGACCGGCGTGTCGTCTTTCGGATAGAAGAACAGCACGAGCCACTTCCGGCCGATGACGTCGGCCGAATCGAGCGTGCTCCCGTCCTGCAGCGTCGCCGTGAACGCGGGTGCCTTGTCTCCGATGGATAGGGGGGGCATTGCCAAAGCTCCAGAAGCCGCAGGGAGGGGAGTCATCATTCTGGCCGGCCCGTCGCCCCTTGGCGACCGGACGGGGGTATGATGCCGCGATTCGGTCACGTCCACGGCTGGATTCCCGGAGTCCGTCCCCATGCCCGTCGATTTTGCCCAGATCCAGAAGCACTTTCGCGTTTCCCCCGGCGAGCGATTTCGGCTGGCCGACCATGACCCGGCATGGGCCGGGGACGACGACATTCCGGAAAAGGACCGCAAGGAGATCGCTCAGGGACTTCTCGCCTCCGACGTCGAGGATCTGGCGACCATGCAGGAGCTTCTCTGGGCGTCGGACTCCTGGAGCGTGCTCGTGGTCTTTCAGGCGATGGATGCCGCCGGCAAGGACGGAGCGATCAAACACGTGATGTCGGGAATCAACCCGCAGGGGGTCGAGGTCACGAGCTTCAAGAAGCCCTCCGACGAGGAACTCGACCATACGTTTCTGTGGCGATGCATGAAGCGGGTGCCAGAGCGTGGCCGGATCGGGATCTTCAACCGGTCGTACTACGAGGAGGTTCTTGTGGTGCGGGTCCATGACCAACTCCTCGACGCTCAGCGGATTCCCGGGATGAAGCCCGGCCGCAGGACGTGGGACGACCGGTTTGACGACATCAATGCGTTCGAGCGGCACCTCACCCGCAACGGCACCGCAGTGGTGAAGTTTTTTCTGAATGTTTCCCGCGCCGAACAGCGGAAGCGATTCCTCTCCCGGATCGAGGAGCCGGACAAGTACTGGAAGTTCTCGCCCGCCGACGTGGCAGAGCGGCAGCATTGGGACGACTACATGCGAGCCTACGAGGAGGCGATCACCGCCACCAGCACCGCCGAGGCGCCGTGGTATGTCGTGCCCGCCGACAAAAAGTGGGTCAGCAGGGCGGTCGTGGCCGCGGTTCTTGCCGGCACCATCCGGAGCCTCGGCCTGGAGTGGCCGAGGGTTGATGCGGAAAAGAAGCGTCAGATCGACAAGGCACGCAGCCTGCTCGAGGCGGAGTGAGGCCGGATGAGTGGTCCGATCACTGCGGTCGATGGCTTCTCGATCGAGCAGTCGATCCGTGCCAACGCGGCAGAGATCGTCTTTGCGGCGCCGCGGATCGTCCGGCGGGTCATCCGTGCCGACCGCGATCTCCCACTGTCGTTCGCGAGGCTGCCGCATCGCGACATGGCCGTGATCGAGTCCCGCCGCCTTGTCGAGCTCGCCGACGACTTCTGGGCGTTTCCAGCCGATCTTGCCCCGCAGGTGGCCCTGATCGCCCGACCCCATGCCGAAGGGCCTGCGGGGGCGGCGACGGGGAGGCTCCTGCGGGAGTATTGGCGGCTGGTGTTTCACGCGCTGCTCGACCTGGCCGTGCCTGCAGCGCTGGACCACGCTTCGGACGGGGCGGGCTGGATCCACGTGGTGGAGTGGATGGGCCGCACGCAACTCGACGAGGCCACCGCCGTGCTCGTCCAGGAGGGATGCATTTCCCCGGATGCGGATGAGCGGGCAGCCATCGCCGAGTTCGTCGCCGTGTTTCTGGAGCTCCGCGTCTTTCAACCGGCAAACGTGCCGCTCTGGTTCCCATCGATCGACGATCCCGACTCGCTCGCTGAACGGCTCTCCGGCCTGGTCGGCGCCGAGGAATTGCTCGAACGCGCGTTGCCGCCGATGCTCGATCCGGATGCCCCGATACCGATTGAATCGCCAGCAGGCAGCCGTTCGCAGCGACCGCGACTCTCTTGGCCGACATGGCTACGGGCGCGGCCCGCGGCCCTCCGACGCCGGGCTGACGGCACGGCGCTCCGGGGCAACTTCGTACGGGCCGCCCTCGACGAATGGCAGGCGACGCTTCGGCCACGCGGCGCCGCTCCGGCGTCCACGACGAGACTCGATCGTCAGGTTGACGCATTCGCGAGGCGGCTCGGCTGGGCGCTCGATCTCGACGCCGCATCCGTCGGCGACGCCACCGTTCTGATCCGGGAGTTGGTCGACCAGTCGCGGGGCTCATCCTGGGCGGCACAGGCCCGGCTGCTCTACGACCTTCAGAAAATCTGCGTTGATTCCGAGCGGGAAAGCTTTCGCACGGAACTACTGCGTTGGCTCGTGACCTTGGGTCGGAAACCGCTGGCGACGCCCCTCCCGTGCCAGCGGCTCGTGCTCATCCATCGGCACGCCGTGGCGGCGGCATCCCGGGTGCCGTCGCTGCCGCTCGACCCGGCCCTGCGACGTCGCGCCGACATGCTGCTGGCCACCGCCGTGGCTACGACCGACGCGGCCGCCCGGGAGCCCCTGCGGCCCCGGCTCGAGTCGGCGGTGCGCGGTGCGGGGCTCATGCCGACATGCCTCGTGGAGGAGGCGGCTTTCGACAAACTGGTCGACGAGCTGCTCGACGCGATCATTCAGCGGGGGTTCATCTCGTTCGGACATGTGCGGGATGCCGTCTCCCGCAATGAGTTGAAGCTCCCAGACTTGCGGGGCGTCGGCGAGTGGCTGAGCGGCGACCCCATGCTGCGGATCGACGAGCGACTCGCAGCCTCGCTCGATGGCGTCTATCGGCCGGCGCCGGTGTATCTGTCGCTGATGCAGCGGCTGAGTGCCCCCGCCTTCGGCACCGCTGTCGGCCGCCTCCTCACGACCCATGTGCTCGTGCCTTTTGGCGGAGCGTGGATTCTTCTCAGGGGTCTCGAGCACGTCGTCGAGCCGCTCTCCGAATACTCGTTTGGCGAGATCTGGCAGGTCTACACGCGCAGCCGCATGCTGGCGATCGGGGTCGTCCTCTGGTCGCTGATCCACCTGCCGAAAGTTCGCTCGGCCGCCCTTCAGGCCGGCCGCGGCGCGGCCGCGGCCTTGCACTTTCTGATCGTGACGCTCCCTGCGCGACTGTTGAGCCTGCCGCTGGTCGAACGGCTGCTCCGCAGCGCTCCGGTACGGTGGCTCCGCCGCCATGCCGTCGGCCCGCTCGTGGTCACGATCGCCGTCTGGCTGCTCATGCCACATCGCGGTCGCGGACCTTCGAAGGAGACTCCCTGGCTGCTGCCAGCGGTCTTCGTTGGCAACGCCGTCCTGCTCAACTCACGGCTGGGACGGCAGCTGCAGGAACGCGGTGTCGAGGCGGTGGGGCGGGCGATTCACCAGTTTCACCTGCACGTGATCGTCGGCCTGCTGTCGTGGATCGTCGACTCATTCCGGCGGGCGATGGATTTCATGGAGGGCACGCTCTATGCGGTCGACGAGAGCCTGCGGTTTCGCTCCGACGAGTCGGGCCTGACGCTCGCCGTGAAGGCAGTGCTCGGCGCGATCTGGTCGATCATCGACGCGTTCACCCGATTCTGCATCACGCTTCTGATCGAGCCCCAGCTCAATCCGATCAAGCACTTCCCCGTGGTCACGGTGTCGCACAAGCTGCTGGTGCCGATGATTCCGATGGTCACGTCGCAGCTGACGGCAGCGACCGGGATGGAGAAGGGGGTGGCCCTCACGGCGGTGACCTTCGTCTCCACATGCATTCCTGGCGTGTTTGGATTTCTGGCGTGGGAGCTCAAAGAAAACTGGCGGCTCTATGCGGCCAACCGTCCGCGGACGTTGCGGCCCGTACAGGTTGGCAGCCATGGGGAGACCGTCCGGCGGCTGCTGATCCCCGGCTTCCATTCGGGGACCATTCCGCGGATGTTCGCCAGGCTGCGGCGCCTCCACCAGCGAACTGCCACCGATGCGGCCGTCGGGTCAACGAGCCGAATCGACCATCACCTCCACGATCTCGAGCATGACGTGGCCACGTTCGTCGAGCGCGACGTGATCGCTCTTCTCGATCGCTCCGCTGCCGCTATGGACCTCTCCATTCGTGTCGCCTCGGTGCGACTCGCCGTCAACCGCATCGCGATCGAGATCGAGGCTGGGGCGATCGATGCCGGCCCGCTGATCGTCGACTTGGTGCAGCGGGACGGTTCGGTCGAATCACGGGTCGTCGAGCAGGGCTGGGTTGCCGGATTGCACGGCGATCGGCGGCGAGTCGTGCATCTGGCGATCGCAGGGTTTCATCGACTCGCAGCGGCCGAGCGGGCTACGGCGGCGTTTGCCATGCTCCCCGGCGAGAACGATGCGCTCGTTGACGACCGTGACGCGCCGATTCACGACGAGCTTGTATTCCTCGAGCCAATCAACTGGGAGGCATGGCGCGACGCCTGGGACCGGCAGCAACGACGGTGATCAGCCAGCGATGCCGGCCAGCCGGAGCGTCTCTTCGAGGTTTCGCAGGCCGGTCGTCGCGCCCGCCGCCGTGACACAGCAGGCGGCAGTGGCGGCTGCAAGCAGTCCGGCGCGGGCCACCGGCATGTCGCGGAGCAGGCCGACGACGAGACCCGCGAGGAATGCGTCTCCGGCCCCCGTCGTATCGATCACGGGCCCCGGCGCTGGCACGCACGGCACCTCCACGATGACGCCCGGCGACGGGCTGAGCAGCGAGCCGTCGGAGCCGCATTTGACGCCGAGGATTCCCCTCGCCCCGTGCGACCGGTAGCAGTCGATGATCTCCCGCGGACTCGCCAGACCGGTCTGGCGGCGGGCCTCATCAAGACTCGGGACGAACAGATCGAGATGGGGCAGGGCGGCGGCCACATCCATGAGGCTCCCGCCGCTGCCGCCCGTTTCCAGGGCCACGCGGCAGCCCGTGGCCCGAATCTCGGCCACGATGTCGGCCAATGTCGGCTCGAGGGCTGGAAGGAGGCCCACGTAGCCCATCACGGCGATCCGGCTGCGGGCGAAACGGGCCAGGTGGCGGCGGATAAACGCTGCATCCAGCCGACCGGCGACCCCGATGTGGTGCGCGAAACTCCGCTCGCCACCCGCATCGATGAGCACGGCCGTGGTGCTGGTCGCACCGTCGGGAACAGCCTCGATGCCCGAGATATCAATCCGCTCACTCGTGAGCCGCGCGCGAATCAGGTCTCCCCAGAGATCGTCGCCCACGATCGCCGTAGCGGCCACCGACGCCCCCAGCCGGCGCATGGCGGTGCCGGTGTTGCAGACGATGCCGCCGACCGTAGCGGCGATCGGGTCTACGTAGAACAGCCGACCACCCCCGACGGCCGTGTCGAGGGGCACAGGCCGCACGAGCATGTCGGCCACGCACGTGCCGCAGACGATGCAGTCGCTGGAATCGTTCATGGCGTCTCCTGCACCGTCTCGATCAACATACTCACCTCGCCGGGGGCATTCCTCGGTGCGGGTGGCGAACCATGATTCGGCTCCGCCCTTGTCCCCTCCGAAACCATAGCGGACGCATGTTTCACCCTTTTGAAAAAAGTTTTACGCTTTTTATCGAGGAGGCCCAGCGGCGGACTAGACTCGAAGGGATGGAACCCATTTCCGGCACTCCTGTTGGCAAATCCCTCGATCACAAACTGGATCGGCTCCTGGCCGACCCGGGCTGTCGTGACTTCATCCTCGCCGATGCGAAGGATGCCGACATGGCCTTCGGACTCGCGGCACCAGGCCACCGAGCCGGCGGATCCTTCCGATCGCTGGAGGAGTTTCGCGACACCATCCGCGAGATCGTCCGGCAGGGGCTTGTCGACGTGATGCTCATGAGCGCGAGCACCAGCGAGCGGCTTGCGATTGACGACGAGCTATTCGCATCGTCGGCGGTCACCCCGGCGGTTCGCATGAACGATACCACTGACATTTGGCTGGCGGCGGGGTCGGCCACCTATCCCCGACAGCCGGCACTGCCGTTCGCCACGACCACCATCGCGCATGCACAGGTCGGGCGGCTCGATGCATCCGGGCCCACAGCGCCCCGGGTGGATCTGGGCCTGTTTTCGATCACACTCAACGGCGACGCCGTTCTCGACCGTGACATGCTCACGGCCTACCGCGACTTCCGCCACCAGGCTGAGCGAGCCGGATTTCGCCACTTCCTCGAGGTCTTCTTCCCGAACGCGATGCCACCTGAACGCGCTCCGCTCGGAATCGCCCGGTTCGTGGCCGACCACGTTGTCCGCCTGCTGGCGGGCGTACCCCGTGCCGGGCGGCCGCTGTTTCTCAAGATTCCATACCTCGGGCCGGAGATCACCGAGCAACTCGCCTCCTACGATCGCTCCCTGATCGTCGGCATCCTCGGCGGATCGGCAGGCACGACCCACGATGCCTTCGCGCTCGTCGCCGACTCGAAGCGGCACGGGGCGCGAGTCGCCCTCTTCGGGCGAAAGATCAACGCCGCGGAGCATCAGCTCGAGTTTCTTCGATTTCTACGGGCCGTCGCCGACGACGTCCTGCCGGCCCACGAGGGCGTGCGGGCCTACCACGCCGAACTCGCACGGCTCGGAATCCGGCCCAACCGCCCACTCGACGAGGATCTGCAGCTCACCCACACGGCCGCCGCCTACGGGGCCTAGCCGTGGACTCACGCGCGAAGGAGCCAATCATGAGCCCCGACCACAGTCCTCTCGTGGCCAGCAGTCGCCGCGAGTTTCTCGGCACCGCGAGCCTGGCACTCGTCTCGACGAGCGTTCTGCGGGCCGACGGTCTGCCGGCGGGCGGACCGCATGTCTCGGGCAGTGACGAGATTCAGGCAGCGCTCATCGGCTGCGGCGGTCGCGGTGGCAGCGCGATCCTCGACGCCTTCGACGCCCGCGGAGGTCGGGTCAAGCTCATGGCGATGGCCGACGTGTCTCCGGAACGGATCGGCACCGTGAAGCGATCGCTGGCCGAGCAGTTTCCGGAGCGGATGGATGTTCCTGATGACCGCACCTTCATCGGCTTCGACGCCTATCGGCAGGCGATCGACGCACTGCCGCCCGGAGGCATCGCCATCTTCGCCACGCCACCGGCCTTTCGCGCAGCCCATTTCGCCCATGCCATCGAGAAGGGCGTGCATGTCTTCATGGAGAAGCCGGTCTCCATCGATGGACCGAGCACCAAGCGGATCATCGAGCTAGCCGCCAAGGCTGATGCCAAGCGGCTCAAGGTCGCCGTCGGCCTGATGTGCCGACATTGCGATCGGCGGCAGGAGCTGTTCCAGCGACTCCGCGACGGAGAAGCGGGAGAGCTGATCTCGTTTCGGGGGTACCGCAGCCACACACCGCCGCATAGTCTCGATCTCGCCCCGGGGCCCGAGGGAGCGAGCGAACTCCTCTGGCAAATCAAGCGGTTCCACAACTTTCTCTGGGCCAGCGGTGGGGTTTTCAGCGACTACTGCGTGCATCACATCGACGAGGTCTGCTGGATGAAGGGCTCGTGGCCCGTGATGGCCGATGCGATCGGTGGTCGTCACTACAAGGGGAAGATCAGTGATCAGAACTTCGACCTGTACGGCGTCGAATACACGTTCGACGACGGCACGAAGTTCTTCTACGAGACCCGCTTGATGAACAACTGTCGGCAGCATTTCGGGGTGTATGGCCAGGGCTCAAAGGGGGCATTTACGATCTCGACCAGCGGGCATTCGCCGGCGAAGCCGACGATCTACCGGTCGCAGAAGGCCACGAAAGACAACATCCTCTGGACGGCCGAGCAGCCGGAGCCCAATCCCTATCGCCGCGAGTGGGATCATTTCGTGGCCGCGATCGCAGCCGACGAGCCTTCCAACGAGGCCGTTCGCGGCGCCGAGGCGAGCCTCGTCACCGCCATGGGCCGCTTTTCCGCGCACACGGGCCGGCCGGTGACGTTCCAGGAGATGCTCGACAGCCCGCAGGATCTCACGGCCGGCGTCGAGCACCTGACGATGGATTCACCCGCCCCGTTGGTCGCGGACGAGCAGGGCCGATACCCGGTGCCAAACCCTGGGAAATACGCGTTCGAGTATCGCGGAGAGGTCTGATACGGGCCGGCCCGATGGTTTCGAAACGGGTATGATCGACGGCTGATTGCGGCCATCCCCGCCGAGCATGCGATGCCCGTCAGGCTTCCCTCCGACCTTCCCGTTGCCGCCGTCCTCAACGATGCCATCCGCGGCTCGCGGACCGGCGCCGTCGTCGTGACGGCCCCGCCCGGCTCGGGTAAGACGATGCTCGTGCCATCGGCGGTTCTCGACGACCTGCCGCCTGGATCGAAGGTGGTGCTCCTCCAGCCGCGGCGACTCGCGGCCCGGTCCGTGGCCCGACACATCGCCGCCAGCCGCGGCGGCGAGCCCGGCGGGGAGGTGGGCTATCAGGTGCGGTTCGAGTCGTGCGTCGGCCGCGACACGAGGCTCATCGTCGAAACCACCGGCATCATGCTCCGCCGGCTCGTGGGCGACATGACAATCGAGTCGATCGGGGCGGTCGTGCTCGATGAGTTTCACGAGCGGACCCTGGAAATGGATCTGATTCTTGGGCTGCTCGTGCGGCTGCGGGAAACGGTTCGGCCCGACCTGCGGATCATTGTGATGAGCGCGACGCTCGCGGCGGAGCCGGTGGCGGCCCTGCTCGGCACGAGCGGCATTCCATGCCCGGTCGTCTCGGCAGCCGGTCGGATGTTTCCGGTGGAGACGCGATACCTGCGGCATGGCGATCGTCGCGACGTGATCGAACTCGTCTCCGCGACCGTGCCGGAGGCCGTTCGCGCGACCGCTGGCCACGTGCTCGTCTTCCTGCCGGGGGTCGGCGAGATCCTCCGCTGCCAGCAGGAGCTTTCCCAGGCGCTCGAGCGGCAGGGGCATGCGGTGCTGACGCTCTTCGGGGATCTTCCGCCCGAGCAGCAGGATCGAGTGCTGGCCGACATCGGCCGCCGGAAGGTGATCCTCTCCACGAACGTCGCCGAGACATCGCTCACGATCCCGGGCGTCACCGCCGTCATCGATTCCGGACTCGCCCGGCAGAGCCGGGTGTCGCACGCGACGGGTCTGCCGCGTCTGGAGCTTGTGCCGATCTCGAAAGCGTCGGCCGATCAGCGGGCCGGCCGCGCGGGCCGCACGGTTGCCGGCATCTGTTGGCGGCTGTGGGACGAGTCGTCGCACCAGCATCGGCCGGCCACCGACGCCCCCGAGGCGATCCGAGGGGATCTCGCCGGCCCGCTCCTGCAGTTGCTGGCGCTCGGTGAAGACGCGGCTTTCCCGTGGCTCGATCCGCCCCCGGCCGAGGCCCTCGCCAACGCGCGGAGCCTGCTCGGCCATCTCGGCGCCGTGGCGCCAGACGCCGCGGGCCGCGATCGGGTGACCACCCTCGGGCACGAGCTCCTCCGCTTGCCGGCGCATCCGCGGCTCGCCCGACTGCTGCTGGCGGGCGCGGAGCGGGCCGTGCTCCGTGAAACGTCGATCGCCGCGGCGCTCCTCTCCGAGCGGGATCCCTTTCGAACACCTCGCACCGGCGGCCCACGCGACAGGCTGACGGTGCGGACCCGCTCTGATGTCGTCGATCGGGTCGCCGCGCTGCAGGCGGTTCATGCCGGCGTGGCGATCGGCGATCCCGCCCTCGATCCCCATCCGGCAGGGGCTCGCAACGTGCTTCGCGTCGCCGAGCAGTTCGTTCGGCTCGTCGATCTGCCGTCCGCCCCGCGGGCCGAGGATCCCGCCGAAGCCGTCATGATGGCCCTCCTCGAGGCCTTTCCCGATCGTCTGGCACGGCTCCGGCCCGGAACACAGGATCGCGGCACGCTCGTCGGGGGAAGGGGTGTGCGACTCGATTCGTCGCGTGTTCGCGGCGAGTCCTTTTTCCTGGCGATCGACGTGGACGATTCGGCTGGCGAGGCCGGGGTGCGGCAGGCGTCGGCCGTGGACCGCGACTGGCTCGACATCGAGCCGCTCGCGTCAGCCAACCTGCGGACGGCCGAGGAGATCCTCTACCACCCGTCGAGGCGGCAGGTGGAAGCGCGGCTGCGAACCTCGTGGATGGATCTCGTCATCGACGAGGCGCCGACGGCCATCCGGGATCAGGGGGCTGCCGCCGCGATCCTGGCCCGCGAAGCCGCCGCCTGCTTCGATCGCGTGATGCCGCCGACGGAGTCGCCCGCCGGGACGTTTCTCGCGCGGGTCCACTGGCTCTCCGCCGCGGTGCCCGACCTCGGTCTTCCCGTCGTCGACGAGGCCGCGCTCCGCGGCCTCCTTCCCGAATTGTGCCGCGGCCTGCGGACGCTCGACGACGTGAGGGCAGCCGATTGGCTTTCCCGAATCCAGGCTGCGGTGGGCTACGAGAGGCTTACCGACATCGATCGGCTCGCGCCCACGCACCTCGATCTGCCGACCGGGAAGCGGCACAAGCTCCAGTACGAGCCGTCAGGCCCGCCGATCCTCGCCGTCCGTATCCAGGAACTCTTCGGAGTTCCCACCACGCCAACCATCGCCGGGGGCCGCGTGCCGGTGCTGCTCCACCTGCTGGGGCCGAATCATCGACCGCAGCAGATCACCGGCGACCTCGCCAGCTTCTGGAAGACGACGTATCCGACGGTCAAGAAGGAGTTGAGGCGCCGCTACCCGAAGCACTCGTGGCCTGACGATCCGATGGCCCAGCCAGCCAGGAAGCCATCCCGCTGATACCGCCGACACATCCGGCCCGACGGGTGCGCGCCGATCGCAGCACGTCAAATCGCCAGGCGACGGATTTTTACTCTCGACCCACAAGAGCGGGGGGGTCGACGAACGGTCGTGTCGCCCGTGCCTGAGGCGCCGCAAAGGCACGCGATGGCGGTTTTTTCTGCCATGCGGCCGACCGGTTCCCAGGTGAAGCCGTGGTCGAGAACCTGACGATTCCTTTCCGCGAGCAGATTCTCGGAACGCTCCGGGACGATCCGCTCGAATGCCCCGTCAGTCACCTCTCTTCACGTAGGATGCCCACCATGCAACGGATGCTCATCGTCTTCACCGTGCTCTCGACTCTCGTCATCGGTGCGTCGGTCTCGCAGGCCCAGACCAGCCGTCAGGAAATCGGCGCGGCCCGCAAGGGCCCTGTCGCCAAGCTCGTCGAGCTCGAGCGTCGCAAGAACGAGTGGCTTCGTGAGAAGTTCCTCGGCCGCTGATCCCCATCCGATCATCGGGCCCCGCCTGTTCGCGGCCCGAACGACGGACGATACGATTGAGAGCAGCGGGTCGGACATGTCCGGCCCGCTGCTCGGTCGTTTATGACGCGGTCGTTTCCAGCGGATGAGATCCGTGCTATCCACTTCCCGCGACTGGCTGGTCGGACTCCGCGACTTCATCGCCAACGAGCGATCGTCCATGCCCGTTTCCGACGCATCATCCGCAGCAGCGGCCTGGACCGCCGAGCGGGCGATCCTCGCCGCGGCGCTCGCCACGAGGCTGGCTGAAGTCGAGGATCTTCGTGCCGCCCGACGGTCACCCCGACGCTTCCACGGTGTGGCGGCTGGCTCGGCGGCTGACCGTGCACCGCCGCCGGATCCGGATCCTGCCATCGTGCTTACCACGTCGCCGGCAGGTCTCGCAGCAGCGAGCGACTTGCTCGATCATGGTGGCGATCTTCCGGCCCTCGTGGGCGACCGGCTCGTGGCCGTCACCGAGCGGGAGTACCGGCTGTGGTGCATCCGTCATCCCGACGGAGACCATCGTCTGCACCTCAACCTCTGGAACTGGGTGAAGACACGGGTTCCGCCGCAGCGGTGGCCCGAGTTCGCTCCCCATACCCTGGGGGACGGCGAAGCGTTCTGGCTGCATCGCGAAGGAGTGGCTGGGGCGGGAGCACTGGATCGCCGCACGTGCCGCCTCTGGAAGTGGAACGGCCGGCATGCCGCCCTGCTCGAGGCTTTCGTGCCTGAACAGGGTGTTTCGACGCTTCGCGGCGCCGATGCAGACTGACTCAATCAGGATGCGGATTGCCGAAGAATACGAATTGTGGAATCCGCCGGGGCGGGGTACCTTCCGGGTTTTCCCAGTTCCTTCAATCCAGTTCCCTGAATCAGGCTCGGACTCCCACCCATGCCCATTCGGATCCTCGTCACCACCACCTCGTTCCAAGACACGCCCGGCCCCCATCACGACACCCTTGCCGCCACGGGCTGGGAGGTCGTCCGGGCCCGCGGGCCGCTCTCCGAGGCCGACACCCTGGCCCAGGTCGGCGACATCGACGGCTACATCTGCGGCGACGACGCCATCACGCGGACCGTGCTGGACAAGGCCCTGCCGCGGCTGAAGGTGCTCTCCAAATACGGCATCGGTGTCGACAAGATCGACGTGAATGCCTGCACGGCATCCGGCATCCCGCTCCTGTTCACCCCCGGCGTGAATCACACCACGGTCGCGGAGCATGTCTTCCTGCTGCTCCTCGCCCTCGAGAAGAACCTGCTGTTTCACACCGACTCGACGCGATCCGGGGGCTGGCAGCGGAAGACCGGCCACGAGCTGCTCGACAAGACGATCGGGATCGTCGGCATGGGACGAATCGGCAAGGAGGTGGCGATTCGGGCCAAGGCCTTCGGCATGAGGCCGATCGGCTACGACGTCTACTGGGACGGGGCCTTCGCGCAGGAGCACGGCATCCCGCGGGCGGCCACCCTCGACGAGATTTTCGCCGCCTCCGACTATCTCTCGCTCCACACCAATCTCACCCCCGAGACCCGCGATCTCGTCCGTGCCGAGACGATCGCGAAGATGAAGCCGGGGGTGATCGTGCTCAACTGCGCCCGCGGCGAGATCGTGAACACCGCCGACATGGCGGCCTCGCTGGCAGCGGGCACCATCCGGGGCTACGGCACCGATGTCCTCGACGAGGAGCCGCCCCGGGCCGACCACCCGCTCACGAAACTGCCCAACTGCCTGGTCACGCCCCACGTCGGCTCCCGCACCCACGAGAGCGTGCAGCGGCAGGCGATGGCGGCGGTCACCAACCTCATCCGGGCCATGCATGGCGAGAAGCCGCTGGCTCAAGTGAATCCGGAAGTCCCTGTGCAGAAAGTGGTCTGATGGCTGAAGTCTTCCATGTCGTTCCCGTCGAGGCCCACGAGGCGATCGTCCGCGGTGCCTACCTGCACCGTGGCTTCGACGCCGCCGAGGCGGAGCATGCCGCGAAGCTCGCCACCGCGGCGACGAGGCACGGCATCCGCACGCACAACGCGATCAAAGCCGTGCATCTCGACGAGCTCTTCGGCTCCAAGGCTGGCGGCTGCGTGCCCAAGGCCTCGATCCGCAGGCTTCCGAGCCGCTTCAAGGCGGCGGAGGCCTGGGATGCCCAGAAGAAGCTTGGCCAGGCGGTGGCCTGGGAGGCGATCGACACCTGCATGAAGCTGGCTGACGAGTATGGCTGCGGCACGGTCTCGATCGACAATGCCTTTCATTATCTCTGGGGTGGCGGCTACGTGATGGAGGCGGCAAAGAAGGGCTACATCGCCTACACAAACTGCACCGCGTCGCTCGCGGAGGTGGTGCCGTTCAAGGGCGTCTTTCCCACCCTCGGCACGAATCCCCATTCCTGGGGCTTCCCGACGACCGAAGCGGTGGGGTTTCCGATCGTGATCGACTGGGCCACCTCCGTGATCGCCATGGGTCGCGTGCAACAGCTCAAACGAGAGGGAAAGCCCTTGCCGCCGAACGCCGCGGTCGACAGGGACGGCAGGCCCACGACCGATCCCGACAAGGCCGTGTCGCTACTGCCCTTCGGCGATCACAAGGGCTACGGGCTCTCGCTGATCA
>JAUMAF010000110.1:0-44533 GCA_032117045.1 Pirellulales bacterium
GACGTTCGTTGCGCCCATCCTGGGCTTCACTCACTCGGATGCCGCCGGCGCTTCGGCATCCTGCCTGCGCTTGGCGGCATACGCCGGCTCCGGGGCACGGGCAGCCCCTCGCTGAGTTCGCTGCCCGTGAATGCCGACCGGCCGCGGGCAGCAGGTCGCTGGATATGGCGTTCGCCCGGGTTCACCCTACGCCTCCCGGCGTTGGGCTTGGACAGCCGGGTGCGCGAGGCTCGAGGAAAAGCCGTATTACAGCGCATCCTCGGTGCGGAGCGTGATCTCGATCAGCCGCTCCATCACGGCAGCCGGAGATTCGTGCGGAAAGTTGCTGAGCACGACCTCCTTCGCATACAGCTTGCCGATGTAGCGGCGATGCTTGCCGGAGGAACCGCGGCTTGCGAGGAAATCGCGATGGGCGGAGTTGATGATGATCTCGTTGGCCGGCGAGTCGTAGCGGGATCGCCAGGGCTGGCCGTGCTCGGGCTCGAGCCGGTAGGACGGCAGGCCGCGGCTGCCGGTCGCATCGCCCGGCACCGTCTCCAGAAACTTGACGTCGACCCGGGCGACAGCCTCGGTCGATCCTTGCCTCGCGGTCACCTCGACGGTCACGAGGCCGGTGTCCGGCGAGCCGACTTCGCAGGCGGCAGCGTCGGCGGCGATCGTGCCGTTGCCGCCGGCCAGGCTCCACCAATACGTCACGCCTTCCGGAATCGGTGTGCCCCGCTCGTCGATGGCCGTGGCCGTGAGCCGGCAGGATCCGCCGGGTGGCCGCCGCGGATGCCGCGGGCTGATCCGAACCGTATGCAGCGGACCGGGGTCGAGCACAAAAAGCGTGGCCGCCGCGGCGGGCTCATCGGCGGCGTCGGTCGGAGCGGCATCGTCGGGCGGCTCCAGTCGGGTGCCGGCAAGGCCGTCGCGTGCTCCCGGGGCTGGGGCCAGAGCGCTCGCCTGCTTGGGGATGTCGAAAAACAGGTATTCCTCGGAGGGAAGGTCGGCGAGGGCCGAGGCGAAAGCCTTGTGCACCTGTTTGAGGATCTGCCGGCTGGCACGCTCCGTCTCGGCCTGTTCACGGGTGTCGAGGGCCGCGAGGATGTCGCTGCCGATCGCGTCGCGAACCGCCACGAGCGCCTCGAGCGCCGCGTCGGCAATGATGCCCGACCGCGTGCCCGGCGCGAGGGCGAGCGGCTCGAAATCGATGATTCCTTCGAGACGCCGATCGTCCCACGGCGGCTGCTGGAAAGGCAGCAGTTCGGCGATCTCGCCGAGCACGCGGGTGCCGTCCTTGCAGAGCGCAATGCCCCCCTCGCCGCCGCCCGAGTCACCGCGCACGTAGACCTCGACGGTGACCTCGCCGAGCGGGGTGGGATAGCGCCGCGGGATGTCGAGTCGTTCGCCGTCGAACTCCCGGGGCGTGACCCGCGTTTCCTTGCGGGACACACTGTCGATCACGTCGATGGCCACGCCCGTCTGCCGGATCCGGTCGCGGAGCTCTGCCGACAGGTAGCGGGCGATCTTCTCGCCCGTGACGAGATTCTTGGTGGCCTCGAGAAGCGGGCCGACGATCACGCGGGTGCCGCCAGTGGCGATCCGTCCGGAGATGGGCCGGATCTCGTACTGCCGCCCGCCGCGGGAGAGCCGCAGCTCGGCCATCCGGGTCGTGCCGCCGCCCGAGGTCATCCGCAGCTCCTCGCCGAGGCTCCAGAAGCTCAACAGGCCGATCCCAAACTCGCCATGCACCCCCCGGCGGTTGCGGGCGTCGAGCTGCCGCTTCATCGAGTCGCAGAGGTGCGTGGCGATCCGTTGAAAGTCGGGCCCGCCCGACTCGTCGGCCGCCACCCCACGGCCGTCGTCATGGACTTCCAGTTGGATCGCGGACTTCTGCCGGCGTCTCAGGATCCGCACGTGCTTGGCGCCGGCGTCGATGGCGTTTTCAGTGAGCTCGCAGATCGCCTTGAGGGGGTGGGTTTGCGAATGGGCGATGATCGTGATGGCGTTCCACTGGTCGCCGATCTTGAGCGTGCCGGTGGTGGCCTGTTTTGCCGCTTGAGCGATTGTCGCGGTGCGCTTGTTTTTGGCGGTGGTCATGGAGCGGGATTCCGTCCGCGGGTCGAGGTCCGAATGTGCCTGGCCTTGAAGGCCGACGAGTTGGCCGATGCCGGTGTACAGAGTATCCGCTTCCATGGCCCGCGTCTGTTATTCTCCTCCATGTGAGGCGGCTGGGGTGATGAGCCACCGGCAGAGGCGGTCGCGGGTCTTGGAGAATCAAAAATGGCTGTGAGCCAAAACATCGCTGCGTTTTTATGCGTGTACCGCGGTGACGAACCGATGCTGCGCGGCTCCTTGAGATTGCTGGCCGCTGTTCTGGCCCTATGCCTTCTCATGCCAGGCTGCGGGCAGCCGCCTCCCCCGCCGCCTCCGCCCCCTGCCGCGGCGGCCGCCCCGCCGCGGCCCATCGCTCTTGATCCGATTCGCGCGATCGTGGTCAAGCCTGCATCGAGCGGAACGGCAGAGTTCGAGATGCATCGGGCCGGCCATGCCGGAGAGGCGACGGTGTCGGTGACGCCGCCGCAGGACGGAATCACCGTGCAGGCCGATCCCATTCCCGGCGATTCGGCGACGGGACGAGTGGTCGTCACCGTCGGCGAGCAACTCGGCGACACGGAACTCGTCGTCCCGATCCCGATCGTGGTCACGCTCGATGGGATGACTGCCCAGGAAACCCTCTCGGTCACCGTGCCGATCATCGAACTGCCGTCATTTCAGCAGGATGGCGAACTGATCGTTCAGCCTGGCAGAACCGGCCAGGCAACGCTCCGCATCGATCGCAAGGGCTACGACGGCAAGCCGTTTCAGCTCTTCGGCCTCGGGCAGGCTGGGGTCGACGGGGCTGCACCGACTCCGGAGGCCGCCGCCGTCACCGTGCCCGGAGCGGAAGGCCTTTCCAGCGGCACAGCGCCGCTCCTGATACCGGGAATGAGCTGTTCCGTCGAGCCCGTGGGGGATCACGATGACATCGCGAAGGTGACGGTGTCAGTGGCCAGCGACGTGGCCGACGGTCAACATACAGCGGGCCTGCGGGGCACTTTTCTGGGCCGCTCGATCGCGCCCACCGTGGCGGTGACTGTGCTCGCGCGGCCCTATCGCATCGCCACGCTGCAGGCCGTCACGCTCGCACCGGGAGAATCTCGGTCCGTCGAGTTTCCAGTGACCCGCACAGCCTATGCGGGACCGATCGACATGGTCGCGGAAGGACTGCCCGAGGGAGTCAGCATGGAAGCGGTGGCGGTCGAGGCTGGCGGCGAAACGGTCACGGCGACGTTCTCGGCCGATGCCGCCGCCCCATCGGCCGTACGCTCGGCGAGCATGAAGACCACCGGCGGGCCGTTTGCATCCACGGAGCCGATCGTCGTTCGTGTCCGCAGGTCCGATGATCCTCCGCTCCCGGCAGCGGTCATGGCCAGCCCGGAGGTCATGAGGATGATGCGGCCTGGCTCGATCGGAGGACGGCTCACGACCGACAGCAAGCGGGCGCTCTCCGATCGGTATGGCGGCACGGCCGAATGCGAGGAGGCCATCATGCGCGGGCTGGCGTGGCTCGCCCGCAACCAGCAGCCGGATGGATGTTGGACCCTCCGCGGATCCGCAGCCGCCGGGACGGATCCGGCCGCGGGCGACCAGCAGCCGGAACCGGAGCCCGAGAGCAATCCGATCGCCGCCACGGCCTTTGCCATCCTTCCGTTTCTTGGTGAAGGCATCACCCATCTCAAGGCGCCGGCGGTGCCGGTGGAGCTGGCGACCTACCAGCCGATTGTGGAAAAGGGGCTCGTGTATCTCGGCTCGCACCAGCTTCGGGCCAAGACGAAGGACGATGGCTTTTTTGGCGGCGGGATCCCCGGGCATTGCCTGGCGACGATGGCCTTCTGCGAGGCCTACGGCCTGTCGCGGGACGATCGTGTGAAGGTCAACGCCCGGCAGGGAATCAAGTATCTCGCCGCCTCCCAAGATGACGCGGGCGGTTGGGGCGTCGCCCCGGGCCTGCCCAGTGATCTGATGACCACGGGATGGGTGGTGATGGCGCTGCGAAGCGGCCAGCTCGTCGGGCTGACAGCGCCGGCGAAGACACTCACCAAGGCCAGAGGCTTTGTCGATTCGTGTGCCGCCGGTCCGGCTGATGCCGCGGCCTCGCGGTATCGTCCCATCAATGGCCAGCCGCTCTCGGTCGCTGCGACCGCGGCCGGCCTGCTTGCCCGCATGAGCCTGGGGTGGCAACAGGATGAGCCGGATCTGCAGGCCGGAGCGACCTTTCTGATGAATAGCATTCCTCCTGAGGATGCCGACGCACTCGGCTCCCTGTCGCAGTATTTCTTCACCACGCAGGTCTTGCACCACCTCTCCGGAGATGACTTCGATCTCTGGAACCACCATGTGCGCGAACACCTCCTGCGATTCCAGCAGACCAGCGGTGACGTGGCTGGCAGCTGGAATCCACAGGGGACGGATTTCGGTGCCCAGGGTGGGCGAATGTATGCGACCGTCGTTTCGCTCTTGACGCTCCAGAACTACTATCGGCACCTGCCGATGTATCTCGAAGCCAAGCGGTCGCCGGCGGGCACTGCGGCCACTGCCGAAAAAGAGTCCACACCCGCCGGCGAGTGAGCCCGTCGCCGGTGGTCGGATTCGGCGTCAGCTGCGGATCGCGTCGAGCGGACCGGTCGAGTCGCCGAACTGGTGCTGCTCGACGCCCATCAGATTCAGCATCGTCACGAATAGATTGCTCATCGGCTGCTCGCCTCCCAGGCTGACATGGCGGCCCGGAGCGAGCCGGCCGCCGGCACGGCCCGCGAGGATGACCGGCAGATCGTCGTGCCGATGGCGGTTGCCGTCGGAGAGACCGCTGGCGTAAACGATCATCGAATGGTCGAGCAGCGACTGGCCGTCGGGCTCCTTCACGCTGCGGAGCCGGCCGAGCAGGTAGGCGAACTGGTCGGCGTAGAAGCGATCGACGAGAGCGATTTTCTCGAGCTTCTGCGGATCGTCCTGATGATGCGAGATCGAGTGATGCCCATCGCCCACGCCGATCTCCGGAAATGTGCGGTTGCTGCCGTCGTGGGCAAACATCAAGGTCGCGATTCGCGTCGAATCAGTCTGAAAGGCGAGCACGAGCATGTCGGCCATCAGCCGCATGTGCTCGCCGTATGAGGGCGGCGGCCCCTCGGGCAGGTCGAGATCGGGCACGCTCGCCAGCGGCACGTCGTCGAACTTCTGCAGCTGACGCTCGATCTCGCGGATTCCCGTCGTGTATTCATCGAGTTTGCGGCGGTCGGCGGTGCCGAGGTGGCGGCGGACGCCGCGAGCCTCCTCGGCGACGAAGTCGAGAATCGACTGCCGTGTGGCCCGGCGGAACGCGAGGCTGCGGCCCCGGTCGGCTCCCTGCCCCGCGCCAAAGAGCCGCTCGAACACCAACCGCGGGTTGACCTCGGGGGTGGCCGGCTGGCTCTCGCTCCGCCACGACATGTTGAACGAATACGCGCACGAATAGCCCGAGTCGCAGCCCCCGCTCTTGCGGGCCGCGTCGCACGAGAGTTCGAGCGAGGGAAAGCGGGTCTCGCGGCCGATCGCGTGTGCCGCGACCTGATCCACGGAGATGCCGACTCGGAGGTTAGCGCCGGACGTCTTCCTTGGCCGCGCGCCGGTGAGGATCGTGGCCGTGGCGCGGGCGTGATCACCGGCACCGTCGGGGCCGGCCGTGCCGTTGCGATGCGCGAGGCCGCTGATGAGTTGGAACTGGTCCCGATACCCGGCCAGCGGCTCGAGTGTCGGGCCAAGCGTGTAGTCGCGGTCAGTTCCCAGTGGCCGCCACCGCTCGACGTTGACACCATTGGGTACATAAACGAATGCCATGCGGGTCGGGCAACCTCCGGCCCCGGCAGGCACCGGCGAGCCGAACGAATCCAATGCTGGCAACGCGATCGACACTCCGAGCCCGCGGAGAGCCGTGGTCGATAGAAATGCCCGCCGCGAGACGCCGGCGCCTGCGAGCGGCCGTTGCCTAAACATACCGCTCACGGGGAGGCTCCTTCTGTCGCATGGACTGGATCGGCGTGGACTGGATCGACGTGGTTGGTGTCGAGACGGTCTGGGCCTCGATGGTTCGTATCCGCCGCATCGGACCGTTGCATTCGAAAGGGCACGCTGCAACACACGCCCCTCACGAGCGTCGCCAAGCCGCCGCCATTTCGCTCGGCGTCTTCCACGATGGTATCGACCGCCGGTGCGTCGAAGGCCTCGACGCCCCGGCCAAGGGCATACGTGAGGAGCTTTTCGGTCAGGCAGCGGAGGAAATCCCGTCGTCGGGGCCCGGCGATGACCTCGGCCAGCTCCTGTACGTTGGCAAAGGGCTCCCCGGTGATCAGCCGGCCGCTGGTGTCGATCTCCCTCGCCTGATCGCCCCGCCACTGGCCGACCGCGTTGTAGTGCTCGAGCGCCAGGCCGAGCGGATCCATCCGGGCGTGGCACGACGCGCACATCGGGTCGCGGCGATGAAGCTCCATGAGCTCCCGCATCGTGGGCTCGGCCGTGGCATCCCGCGCGGCACTCTCCAGCGGGGGCACGTCAGGGGGAGGAGGAGGCGGGGGTGTGCCCAGGAGATTCGTGAGAATGAAGAGGCCCCGCTTCACCGGCGACGTACGGGTGGGGTTGGAGGTGACGACGAGCAGGCTGCCGTGGGTCAGGAGGCCACCACGGTGGCTGTTGTCGGGAAGCGAGACCAGCCGCATCTCGGGGCCCTCGACGTTGGGAATGCCATAGAACCGCGCGAGCGGTCCGTTGAGAAACGTGTCGCGACCCACCAGCAGGTCCGTCGCGGGGAGGTTTTCGCGGAGGAGATGGCAAAACAGCATCTCCGTCTCCTGACGCATCGCCTCACGCACCCGACCGCTGAAGATGCGTTCGCCCGCGAAGCGATGGCGTGTGCCCAGCACCGTGCGGACGTCGAAGGCGAGGCTTTCGACATCCCGAGTCTGCAGCCACTGACCGACGAAATTGGCGACGAAGCGGTCGCTGCGGCGGTCGGCGATCATGCGGTCGATCTGCCCCGGCAGGTCGTCATGCAGCCGGCCAGCCCGCGCAAGTTCGAAGAGTTCGGCATCGGGCATCGAACTCCACAGAAAGTAGGAGAGCCGCGAAGCGAGCGCATAGTCGTCGATTGGGACCGCTGTTGCCCTGCTTGCCGGTGCAGCGGCGGCTTCATTCGGAGACGACTCGATCCGGAGCAGAAAACGCGGCGACGCGAGGACGGCGGTGAGGGCTGCGGCCAAGCCGTTTTCGGCCTTACCGTCGGCCGCGTCCATCGCCGACCGCGCGACGCTGAAGAGTCTGTCGAGCGTGTCATGATCCACCGGCCGCCGAAAAGCCCGCTCGGCGAGCCGCTCGACCGCCTCACGCAGCCATTCCGCGCGGCCATCAGCGTCTGGCGGAGGCGGATCGTCAGCCACGAAACAACGGTCTTTGATCGCCGCGTCGCCAACCTGGGCTGCGGTTGCCATGTATTTCTCGACCAGCAGCGGCGACATCGAGAGCACCTCGCCGATCGTGTCGAACCCGTAGCCGGTGTCGTCCGGCGGCAACTCGGCGGCGATGTCGATCTCGAGTCCCGTCAGGTCCCGCACCGTGGAGGCATATTCGAACCGGTTGAGCCGTCGCAGCATGATCTGGCCCGGGTCGGGATTCCCGCGGTCGATGCCGAGGACGCTGCGCTCCACGAAATCCAGCATCGCCTGCCGATCCGCGGACGAGGGACGTGGCTCGTCGGCCGGCGGCATCGTCTCGGCACGCAGGTTGTGCCAAACCGCAAGCCACGGGCTGCGAGCGCTCGCGGAATCGGCGCTGTCCGCCTCTGAGTGACGATCGATCAGGGCATCGATTGCGAGCCCCCCCTCCTCCGCGCCGCCGCCGTGGCAGGCTCCGCAGTGTGTCGCAAAAACGGTCTTCGCATCGTCATCGGCAGCCGCCGCGCCCGCGACGAGCGCGAGCATGCCGCCGACAACGATTGCGTTGCCGAACGATCGGCCGAATCGCGGGTCGAATCCTGTGCCCATGCCGCAAGTGTAGCGGCCCCGATGCCGCTCAAGCCACGTCGATCACGTAGAGCGCGATCGCGGCCGTCATCAGCGCGGCTGCCACAACTCGCAACAGGAGCGTCTGCCGGTCGACTCGCGTCTCGATCCCGTGCCAGCCGAGATGTGCCAGTGCCGCTCCCATCACGATCGCCATCACACCCCGTGTTGACTGCAGAATGTTGCCGAACACCGCTCCGATGAGTCCGAAGCAGGTGTAGAGGGAGGCCATGCCGATGAGCCATGTGGTGGCGTAGCAGCCGGCGGCGGTCCAATCGTGGGAGGATCGCGGCCAGCCCTGTTTCGTCACAAGCATGGGAGCGGCGAGGCCGCCACAGAGCACGTAGGTGACCGTCATCGCGAGCACTCCGGCATGCACTCGGCCCAAGGCAAGGCCCGCCTCGGCAGCTGCCTGCTGGAGGCCGTCGATGAGGCCGACGATGCACAGGTCGGAGAAAGCAAACGTGCCGCAGGCGGCGAGCGTGAGAACCAGGGCCGGGGACTGCAGTCCACCGCGGCGCTGGAGCATCGCTGCCGCGACCACGCTCAGCCCCACCGCCAGCCACTGCCGGAGGTCGAGCGGCTCGCCCGGCAGGCACGACACGATGCCAGCGAGCATCGCGATCTTGAGGCCCAGAAGCGGCGCCACCCGCGACGCGTCGGCACGAGCGAGCGCCGCGAACACGAATGCCTGGCCGAGAAGATACGAGATCGCCGAACCGACGAGTGGCATGATCCATCGGGCCGTGGTCGGCACGGTGGCCGGCCAGAGCAGCGCCACGGCGGGCAGACAGGCCAGGCCCATCAGCGTGTGGGCCACGACGAGCAATCGCAGGCTGCTCCCGCCACGGCTGCCGTGATGCCGCGAGATCAGATACGACACGGCGCTCATGAGTGCGGCGGCGAAGCCGGCTGCTACGCCCAGCCAGAGCGCCGGGCTTTCGAGACGGTGATTCATCGTGGGCATCCCCACGCCTCACGGCGTTGGGCTTGTACGAACTCGACCCGTGCGAGTGCCAGATGGATGCCATGGAGGTCTCCACACATGGAGTCACCATCGGCCCCCGGACGCCGGGGGCTTTGCGGGTTGTCGATGGGGCCGCATCCGGTAACGGCATTCCGGCCCGGAAAGGTCTTCGCAGGCGGCATCGGCGTCACGACCCGAACAGGCTGCCGGTTCCTAAGCCCCTCGGCCCGCCGCCCCGCGGCAAACCGGCCTGTAGAGTTGCTCAGGACCACTTCCCGACAAGGATCGTCGCATGGCCTTCGCCGACCGCAGCATCTCCCACCGCTTTGCCCCGCAGACCCGTGCGGCAGTTCGACCCGTGTCGGAGGCAGCGTCGCTGCCCGTGGATACGGCGCCGCGCAACCGGGTCCGCGACCTGGCGGCCCTGCTTCTCGTGGCGGCCTGCGTGTTTCTCGTCGCGGCCCTCTTAACCTTCGATGCCGGTGATCCGCCGGCGGCGAGAGTGTTTCCGCCGCATGCACGGTCAGCGAATGCCTGCGGCCTGCTGGGCTCGGCAGTGGCCGGCAAACTGCTTGAGGTCTTTGGACTAGGGGCGTGGGTGATGGTCGCCTTTGTCATGGCGGTCGATATCGCGATGCTGCGCCGCCGAGTGCTCAGGGATCTTCCGCTCCGCACCGCCGGCGCCATCATCGCGATCGCGGCCGTCTGCACCCTGTTGGCCCTCTTCCTTCCCGACTGGATCGACAGGCCGCTCTGGGGGCCCGGTGGCCGAATCGGCGGCATGGGGCGGCTGCTGGCGGAGTCGTATCTTGCCAGAACAGGAGCGGCGATCGTGGTCACGGCCATCGCCATTGGCGGCTTGTTTCTCGCCTGCGATGCCCTGCTGTTCTCGGTGGCTCGCGGCATGGCGTCCGCTGCCTCTGCCTGTGTGTCGGCGTACAGAGCGATGGCAGCCCGTCTGCCGCGGACCCGGACCGCTGCAGTTGCGAATACCGATGCCCATCCTGTGTCGTCAACGGATCTGGCCAATCGGTTCCCGGGCCTGCGGTCGCGGCTTGCCGGAAGTGACGACCTGGAACCGGCCGCCGATGACGATGACGAGCCCGCCATTCGTGTGAAGCGTCGGGAGCTGCCCGTGACAGCGGCCGACGACGTGGATGATGCCCTCCCGGGCGTGGATGAGGGAGCAGGTGGAGGCGACGCGGCCGACGACGAGGCCGACACCCCCGCGCAGCCGCTCGTGCCGATCCGCTCGCTCTCCAGCCGTCGCAAGCCCCCGGCCACGCTCGAACTCTCGCCCGATCCGGCGGCCGACTATGAGCTTCCGAGCCTCGAACTGCTGCTGCCCACCGAATACCTCGAGCTCGACCAGCAGGAACAGGAGGTTCGCGACCGGGCGAAGGTGCTGGAGAAGACCTTTGCCGAGTTTGGCTTCAAGGTGAAGGTGGTCGAGGTCGAGACCGGTCCGGTGATCTCGCAGTATGAAATCGAACTGGAGGCGGGTCTGCGGCTTGCCAAGATCACGAATCTGGCCGACGACCTCGCGATCGCCCTCCGCGTGCCGAGCGTCCGCATCGTGGCACCGATCCCCGGCAAGAACTCGGTCGGCATCGAGGTGCCCAACACGACCCGGCAGATGGTCCGCCTCCGGGAGGTGATCGAGGAGACGCAGGCCAAGAGCCGCACCATGAAGATCCCGATCTACCTCGGGAAGGACGTGGCAGGAAATCCCATGGTCGTCGACATGGCGAGCATGCCCCACCTCCTGATCGCCGGCCGCACCGGCACGGGCAAGTCGGTCTGCTTGAACTCGATCATCGTCTCGATGCTGATGACGCGGCGGCCCGACGAGGTCCGGATGCTGATGATCGACCCCAAGATGGTCGAGCTCACGCCCTACAAGTCGCTGCCGCACCTCATGCACCCGGTCGTCACCGACATGAAGAAGGCCGAGGCGATCCTCGCCTGGGCGGTCGAGAAGATGGAGCAGCGATACGCCCTGCTCGCGAAGGTCGGCGTGCGGCACCTCACGCAATACAACGCGCTGGGCCGCGACGAACTGCTCAAGCGGATGAGGCCGGAGAGCGAGGAGGAGGCCGCCGCGATCCCCACCACGATGCCCTTCATCGTGATGATCGCCGACGAGATCGCCGACATGATGATGACCGCCGGCAAGGAGATCGAGGCCCACATCATCCGCCTCGCGCAAAAGAGTCGCGCGGTCGGCATCCATCTCATTCTCGCCACCCAGAAGCCGACGGTGGACGTGATCACCGGCCTGATCAAGAGCAACCTGCCGGCGCGGATCGCCTTCCAGGTGGCCAGCCGCACCGACAGCCGCGTGGTGCTCGACGAGATGGGGGCGGAGCGGCTGCTGGGCAACGGCGACATGCTCTTCCTGTCGCCGGGCACGAGCCAGATCCTCCGAGGTCAGGGCACGTATCTCAGCGACGAGGAGATCGGCCGCGTGATGGCGGCGATCGGCACGAGCGAGCCGCAATATGCCGCGGAGCTCGTCAACCTCCAGCCCGCCCCGTCGGGCGATGCCGCCAAGGGTGGAGCGAGCCCCAAGGACAAGGACGAGCTCTACGAGGCCGCGGTCGAGGTGGTGATCCGCGAGGGCCGCGGCAGCGTGTCGCTCCTGCAGCGGGCCTTGGGGGTGGGCTACGGCCGCGGGGCCAGACTGATCGACTTCATGGCCGAGGATGGGGTCGTGGGCCAATACGCGGGCTCGCAGGCTCGCGAGGTCTTGATCACGATGGATCAGTGGGCCGAGCGAACCGGCTCTGCTCCCCTGCCCCCCGACCCGACTCCTCGGAAACTGAAAATCCAGCCCCATGCGGCACCGATGGTGATTGATGCCGACGCTGATGAGGATCTGGAGGACGACGCAGACGACTCCGGCTTCGAGAAGGATGTCTTCGAGGACGACTCAGAGGCGTTCGACGCCGATCTCGATGCGACTGCCGACGAGGACCGTTGACGCCGAGCGGCCCGAATCCCGCGGCTCGGGACTGCCCGTGAGGCCGCGGGCAACGCTGCGTGTGGCTCCGGGGCCATCCCGGATTCACCGCCCCGCCTCACGGCGTGGGGTTGGACAGTCAGGCGGGCGAGCGAGGCTTGAAGTTAGAACCCGATCAACTCGTAGACCGTCTGCGCGCGGTGTCGCCCGATCTCACGGATGCGGATGCCTGGAAGAAGACGCCCCACGTGATCGGGAAGCGGCCCCAGACAGGTCGCGATCGCCCGCGGAAAGTCGGCCGGCAGCGCCTTGTGCAGCGACTGAAAAGCTGCCTCGGCCGCGATCCACTCCGGCGCGGCCTCTGCGGGCGGGCCGGCGGACTCGGCTGGCGCGCCGACCTCGGAGGGCGGGGTGGCATAGCTCACCAGGGCCATTTTCAACGCCGAGGCGGCGACGTGCCGGAGGGCGGCGTCGAATGAGGACTGGTCGTTCTGGTGGATGAGTACGTCGAAGCAGACGACGAGATCCGCCCGCGGCACCGGGCCCCGCACGATGTCGTGCACGGCAAACTCGGCCGTCGGAAACACGGCCGCATTTCGCTGCACGATCACGTCGGCGATGTCATAGCCACGATAGGAGACGCGGCCGGTGATCTCCTCGTCGAGCCAGCAGGCGTCGCCGCAGCCGATGTCGGCGACGGAGGCCGCGTCGGAGCGACCGATGGCCGCCCCGACGATCGCCCGCTTGTAGCCCGTCACCCACCCCCGCGAGCCGGGGCCGCTGCCGAGTTCGGCAAGCGTCTGGTAGCGGTCGTTCCAGAACGTCTTGTTGTCCATGCTCGGGCAGCCGTGCCAAGGTCGTGTCTGAGGTCGTGTCCGTGCCGTGGAGTAGGCGGGCTCATTTCACGGGCCCCGATCGCAGGCGGGAGTATATCGCCGGAGCGGGTATCCTGTGCGGCATGTCATCCACCCGTCCTCGCACGCTCGTGATCGCCGAAGACAGCCGTGTTCAGGCGATGATTCTCAAGAGGGCGCTCGAATCCCGGGGCCATGCCGTGCACTGGGGTGCCAATGGCGCCGAGGCACTCGCGCTGACCCGTGAGCACCGTCCGGCGATGCTCGTTTCCGACGTCGAGATGCCGGTGATGGACGGCCACGCCCTCTGTCAGGCGGTGAAAGCCGATCCCGATCTGCGGCACATTCCGGTGTTGATCGTGACGTCGCTCGCCGCCACGTCCGACATTCTCGAGGGGCTTCGCGACGGCGCCGATGCCTACGTCACAAAACCCTACGAGCCGGATCACATTCTCGAGCGCATCGACCACCTGCTCGCACAGGATCTCGCCGACGATCGCCCGGGGGAGCCGCTGGATCTCGACTACGGCGGCCAGACGATGCGGCTCGATGTCAGTCGTCGGCAACTGCTCAACCTGCTCCTCTCAACCTACGAGAACATCCTCCAGCAGAACTCGAAGCTGGCCGAGATGCACCGTGATCTGGCCGACGCCAACCGGCAGGTCCAGGAGAGCCTGCGGAAAACGCAGGAGCTGCTCTACAAGGTCTTCCCGCGGCAGATCGCCGACGAGCTCGCCGGCAGCGGACAGAGCCAGCCTCGGCATTTCGACAGCGTCTCCGTCGTATTCACCGATTTCGTGGGCTTCACGAGGATCGCCGAGACGATGTCGCCGCGGGAACTGATCGACGACCTCGAGCGGTACTTCCTGCGGTTCGATCAGCTGCTCGCCGCATGCCATATGGAGAAGCTGAAGACGATCGGTGACGCCTACATGGCAGCGGGAGGCGTGCCGGAGCCAAACGGCTCCCATCCGATCGATGCAGCGCTCTACGCGATCGGCCTCCGGGAAATCGTCGCCGATATTGCCCGCAACCGGCAGGGATCCGGATTGAAGCCGTTTCCAATCCGCATCGGAATCCACACCGGACCGCTCGTGGCCGGCGTGATTGGTGAGCAGCGGTTTCTCTACGATCTCTGGGGCGATACGGTCAATCTGGCGAGTCGCATGGAGAGCGGCGGAGCGGCCGGCCAGATCAACGTCTCGGAGGCGACGCAGCGACTGGTGGAACCCTTCTTCGAGTGCACGCCCCGCGGCCAGATCGAAGTGAAAGGCAAGGGTGCCGTCGGCATGTTTTTCCTGGAGCGTCTCAAGCCCGAGTTCAGCGCCGACCCGGACGGCCTGGTGGGCAACGAGCGACTGCAGGACGAAGTAGCCCGCCTCAGGCGATGATGCCCTTCACGACGTGGCCATGCACGTCGGTGAGCCGGAACTGCCGGCCCTGGTAGCGGTAGGTGAGCCGCGTGTGGTCGATGCCGGCAAGATGCATGATTGTCGCCTGCAGGTCGTGGATGTGCACCGGATCGGCCACGATGTTCCAGGCGAAGTCGTCGGTGGCGCCATAGACATGACCCGGCTTCGCCCCGCCCCCCGCGAGCAGAAACGAATACGCCCGCCCGAAGTGATCGCGGCCTTTCGGATTCGACGGATCGCCCTGCCCGAAGGGCGTGCGGCCAAACTCGCCCCCCCAGAGCACGAGCGTGTCATCGAGCATTCCGCGGTCTTTGAGGTCTTGGATCAGGGCCGCCGACGGGGCGTCGGTATCGCGGCACTGCACCTCCAACTGCGTGAACAGGTTTTGGTGCTGGTCCCAGCCGGCGTGCATCAACTGCACGAATCTGGTGCCACGCTCCAACAGCCTCCTCGCCACCAGGCAGTTGTAGGCAAAGGAGCCCTTCGTGCGGACGTCGGGGCCGTAGCGGTCGAGCACATGGGCCGGCTCGTCGGCGAAGTCGACGAGATCCGGAACGCTGGCCTGCATCCGGTAGGCCATCTCATACTGGGCGATCCGGGTGTCGATCTCCGGGTCGCCGTAGTCGGCCAAATGCCTCGCGTTCATCGCGGCGAGGTCGTCGAGCAGGGCCCGGCGTGCGGCTCGGCTCACACCCGGTGGATCGGCGAGATAGGGCACAGGCTCGCCGGTGTTGCGAAACTTCACCCCCTGATACTTGCTCGGTAGAAAGCCGCTGCCCCAGTAGTAGTCGAAGAAGAGCTGCCCGCACGTCTTGCCCTTGTCCGACGAGGTCATCACGACGAAGGCCGGCAGGTCTTCGGTTTCGCAGCCGAGGCCGTAGCTCATCCAGGCGCCCATGCTCGGGCGGCCAGGCACCTGGGAGCCGGTGAGCACGAACGTGACGCCCGGCGCGTGGTTCACCGCCTCCGTGTTCATGCTCCTGACGAGGCAGAGATCGTCGGCAAGGCCGCCCAGCCCCGGCAAGAGTTCGCTCATCTCCATGCCGCACGCTCCATACTTCCGAAAGCCCTTGATCGGCGCGACGACCGGCCATTTGGCATATCCGCTCGACATCGTCGAAAGCCTGGTCTGGCCGCGGACGCTGGCCGGGATTTCCTGGCCGCCACGCTCCATCAGCGTGGGCTTCGGGTCGAAGAGATCGACGTGGCTGGGACCGCCCCCCTGCCAGAGCATGACGACTCGCTTGGCACTCGGCTCGTGATGGGGCAGACCGGGCAGGCCGGGAACACCAGGCCGCGGCGAGGCCGCCGGGCTCGCCGCGGCATCGCGGGCAAGCAGCGACGCCAGTGCCGGCAGGCCGATCCCCATGCCAGCCGAGCCGAAGAGCTGACGACGGGTGACTCGGCGGACATTTTCCAGATGCAGGTCGATCATTCGCGGGTCAGGGCCTCGTCGAGGTTGAACAGGCCCAGACAGACGTTCGCAAGCGCCGCATGGGTCGCTGGGTCGAGCGACTCGTCCCGTGGACTTTCTCCCACCGAGACGACCGCTCGGGCCGCGTCGGAGTCGGCTCGATAGAAAGCCAGTTGCCGGTCATGCGTGCGGCGGAGGGCGACGAGGTCGTCGCTCGAGGGCCGCCGCGACAGCACGCGGCGGAAGGCATGGGTCAGGCGAGCGTCGAGATCATGAGCCGCGTGCATGCTCTGCTCCGCCAACACCCGCGCCGCCTCGACCCAGGTCGGATCGTTCAGGGTGGTGAGGGCGTGGAGCGGCGTGCAGGTCAGGCCCGGTCGCACCGTGCAGGTCTGGCGATTCGCGGCATCGAACATGTTGGCCGGGCTCACCGTTCGACGCCAGAAGGAGTAGAGGCTGCGACGGTAGAGGTCGGTGCCGTGGGAAGCCGGATAGGTGAAGTCGCGTTCGTTCGTGATCGCGAGCGACTCCCAAATCTGGTCGGGCTGATACGGATAGACCGGTGGCCCGCCGATGCGACGGTCGAGGAGACCGCTGGCCGCGAGCGCCGTGTCACGGAGCACCATCGCGGGCATCCGAAAGCGGCCGGCCCGGGCATGAAGCCTGTTCTCCGGGTCTTTCGCGAGGTGATCGGCGGTCACCCGACTCGATTGACGGTAGGCGGCGCTGGTCACGAGCAGGCGATGAAGATGCTTGCGGCTCCACCCACTGTCTCGGAACTCGACCGCCAGCCAGTCCAGCAGTGGCAGGTGCGCCGGATACTCGCTCTGCACCCCCATGTCTTCCGTCGTCTTCACGAGCCCGACTCCGAAGAAGTGCTGCCACATCCGGTTGGCCTGCACCCGGGCCGTGAGCGGCTGGTTCGGCTGGAAGAGCCAGCGGGCGAGGCCGAGGCGATCGCGGGGCTGGTCGGCAGGCAGCGGTGGCAGGAAGGCCGGGGTCTCGAAGTGCAGGACGTCGCCGACCGGCGCGAGATAATCGCCGCGGTCGAGGATGCGGGTCTCCCGAGGCTTCGCGTCGCTCATGATCATCACGCGCGGCAGTTCGTCGCCCATGAACTCGTTCCGGGTCTTCACCGCGGTGTCGTAGTGCGAGACCGTGGGCAGCGACTTCACGAGTTCGGGCTTGACCTTCGCGTCGAAATGCTCACGGAGCTGCCGCTCGATCGACGTGGCGTCGTCGGCAGTCCGCTCCGATTCCGGTGTGAGCAACAGTGGGGCCAGCGTGCGCGGCAACTCCTCGCTGTCGGCGGGCGTTCCGTCGGCGAAGAGGCCGTTTTTCCAGGATTGGTAGACCGCCTCGAGTACGGGCTTGGCATCGGCCTCGACGGCATGGACGGCCGCCTCCAGTTCGCGGAGCCGGGCTTCGTAGGCGGGCGTGGGCAGTTCGAGCACCGGCGGCGCCACGCGGATACGGGCGGAGAACTTCGTCGGTAGCCCCTTCTCGGGGACGCGGTTGAAGGCATCGAGCAGCCGGTAGTAATCGATCCTCGTCATCGGATCGTACTTGTGGTCGTGGCACTGCGCGCAGGCCATGGTGAGCCCGAGCCACGTGGTGCAGGTGGTGTCGATGCGATCGAAGAGGTTGTTGTATCGCTGCTCCTCAGGGATCGCGCCTCCTTCCCCGTTGAGCAGATGGTTGCGGTTGAAACCGCTGGCGATCTTCTGCTCGGTTGTCGCGTGCGGCAGCAGGTCGCCGGCCAGCTGCTCGATCGAAAACTGATCGAACGGCATGTCATCGTTGATCGCCTTCACCACCCAGTCGCGCCACATCCACTGCCAGGTGTCGCCGTCCTGCTGAAAGCCGTTGGAGTCGGCGTAGCGGGCGGCGTCGAGCCAGGGCAGCGCCATCCGCTCGCCGTAGTGCGGGCTGGCGAGGAGGCGATCGACACGTGTCTCATAGGCTTGCGGATCGGGATCTGCGAGAAAAGCGTCGATCTCCTCCGGGCTCGGCGGGATGCCGACGAGGTCGGCATGAAGGCGGCGAAGCAGCGTGGTGCGGTCAGCTTCTGGAGACGGTTCGAGGCCGGCCCGCTCGATGGCCGCGAGGACGAAGCGGTCGAGGTCGTTGCGGGCCCAGTCGGTGCGGTGCACGGCGGGCGGGGTCGTTTTCTCGGGCGGCACGAAGGCCCAATGCGGCTCGTAGGCGGCCCCTTCGCGAATCCACCGTTCGAGCGCGGCCTTCTGCGGGTCGGAAAGCCGCCGGTTGGAGTCGGGCGGTGGCATCACCACGTCGGCGTCGGTGGAGTGAATCCGCTCGAGCAAGCCGCTCGCGCCGGGCTCGCCGGGCACGATCGCTTCGGCGGCGACGGCCACCGCCCGGTCGTCGAGCCGCAGGTCGGCCTCCCGCTTCTGCGGATCCTGACCGTGGCAGTACAAGCAGTTTTCGGAAAGGATCGGCCGGATATCGCGATTGAAGTCGAGGCGGCCGCCGGCTTCGCTGGCCGGGGCGGTTCCGCTGGCCGAGGTGGCGAACACCCAGGCCACCACGCAGGCGGCGAGCGATCGACCGACACAGGGGAATACCGATTTCACCGCCATGATCACCATTCCGCCAGAATCCACGGGGAAAAGCTTACCACCGCGAGGACGGTCGTCGGAATGAATCGGTCGATGACCGATGGGCCGACCACTATTTCAGGCTCTGCAACCAGGCGACCAAGTCATCGAGTCGGCCGGTCTCGAACGTGGTCCAGTCGGACGCGAGCAGATCCCGCACCTCGTCGAACGGTTCAAACGAGCCCGCCTTGGGACGCAGACGAAACGACCGCACCGCGGGGCCGGAGCTCTCACGCGTCACCGGGGGGCAGGCACCAGGCGGGCTGGCCATCGCACTCGGTGTGCTGGATCTTTTCACGATGCCAGCGCCCGCGGTTGGCGAGGTATTGGAAGAGCATGTTCCAGCCCGACTCGCGGCCCGGCGTGAGATGCACGAGCCGGGCCTAGTCGTCATCGCCGTTGCCATCCCGCAGGCGATAGAGGCTCGGGATGCAGGTGAGGTACACGTCGCTGCGGCGGGCGAGGATGCCTGCGGCCTTCCCTCGATCAGTCCGTTGAAGCCCTCGGCAAACTCCTCCGTACGGTGGGCCTGCCGTCTCCGTCGGTATCGGCGAGCATGAGAATGCGGTCGTCCGCCACCTCGCCCAAGCCCCGTCGATCGCATATCGTAACGCGTCCATGAAGCCCATCGCCATCGCCCGCTGGCTCGCCCGCGAGACCGACACCCTCGTGTTTCGGCCGCCGACCGCCTGCACGTACAACCCTCTGATCTACGCGCGGCGGAGCCACGAGGCCTATCTCGCTCGGTACGCGCGGCAGGGAGTGGATGCGATCCTGCTGGGCATGAACCCGGGCCCGTGGGGCATGGCCCAGACCGGCGTGCCCTTCGGCGAGGTGGCGCTCATGCGTGAGTTCCTCGGCATCGAGGCGAAGGTGGACCAGCCAAAACGAGTCCATCCCAAGCGGCCGATCCAGGGCTTCGCCTGCACGCGGAGCGAGGTGAGCGGCCGCCGGGTCTGGGGCTGGGTGCGAGATCGCTTCGGTTCGGCGACTGCCTTCAGCGACCGCTTTCTGGTGGCGAACTACTGTCCGCTGGTGTTCATGGAGGCGTCGGGCCGCAACCGCACGCCCGACAAGCTCCCGGCCGCGGAGCGGGAGCCGCTGTTCGACGTCTGCGACGAGGCCCTCCGCCGGCTCGTGGCGTGGTGCCAGCCGGCGCGGGTGATCGGAGTGGGCAGCTTCGCCGCGGCCCGGGCCCGCGCGGCGCTCGGGGCCGACGGACCACCGGTTATGAGCATTCTCCACCCCAGCCCGGCGAGCCCCGCCGCCAATCGCGGCTGGGTCGAACAGGTGGAACGGCAGCTCGTCGCCCACGGAATCGACCTACCTCGAAGCGGTCCCGCCCGGAGGCAACGCGGCAGGGCTGTGCGCCCGCCCCGCCGAAGCTGACAATCGCTTTTGACCACCATGGCACAGCTCTACTTCTATTACTCGGCGATGAACGCGGGCAAGAGCACGACGCTGCTCCAGTCGGCCCACAACTACGAGGAGCGGGGCATGCGCACCCTGCTCTACACGCCGGCCATCGACGACCGGAGCGGCGCGCCTCTCATCCACTCCCGTATCGGCCTCACGAAGGAAGCGATCGCCTTTGACGGTGAATACGACTTCTTCGCAGGTGTCGGCCTGGCTCTGGAGGAAGGCCCGGTGCACTGCCTGCTCGTCGACGAATCGCAGTTTCTCACGCCCCTGCAGGTGCTGCAGCTCACGCGGGTCTGCGACCAGCTCTCGGTGCCGGTGCTCTGCTACGGGATCCGGACCGACTTCCAGGGCGAGCCATTTGAGGGCAGCAAGTATCTGCTCGCCTGGGCCGACAACATCGTCGAGATCAAGACCATCTGCCGCAGCGGCAAGAAGGCCACGATGAACGCCCGCCTCGACGACCACGGCAATCGAGTCACCGAGGGGGCGCAGATCGACATCGGCCATCACTACGAGGCGATGAGCCGTAGGGAGTTTCGCCTTGACGAGGTCTCGCCCGTGACCCGCCGCCCGGCGCCGTGAGCACCGAACAATGCCCGGGGGCGGCACTTCCACGCCCGAGTTCCTGCCCGCAGGGATCGTCGATTACGCTAAGCCTCGCTCCGCGGAGGTCGGCTCCGCACCGCCTTGCTTCCCTCCAGTCCGGTGACCCCGTGCGCACGATCGAAATCTACGACACCACGCTCCGCGACGGCTCGCAGGGGGAGGGAGTCAACTTCTCGCTCGAAGACAAGCTCGCCATCACCCGGCGGCTCGACGAGGCGGGCGTCGATTTCATCGAAGGCGGCTATCCACTTTCCAATCCGAAAGACGCCCAGTATTTCGAGAGGGTGCGGGGCCTGTCGCTCGCCCGGTCGAAAGTGTGCGCATTCGGCATGACCCGCCGGCGTGGCATGACGGCCGCCGAGGATCCCGGCATGAAGGCCCTGCTCGACGCGGCGACGCCGGTGGTGACGATCGTGGGCAAGACATCAGCGTTTCATGTCGCCGAGGTGCTGGGGGTGTCGCGGGACGAGAACCTCGCGATGATCTCCGACACGGTCGGCCACCTGACCCAGTCGGGCCGCGACGTCTTCTACGACGCCGAGCACTTCTTCGACGGCTGGAAGCTCGACCGCGACTACGCGGCCGCGACCATCGTGGCGGCCGCGAAGGCGGGGGCCACGCGGATCGTGCTCTGCGACACCAACGGCGGCACGCTGCCCGCCGAGGTGGCCGGCATGGTCGGGGAGGCGACCGCGGCGCTCGCGGCGGCGGGCTGTCCGACCGCCGTGGCGATCCATTGTCACAACGACTGTGATCTCGCCGTCGCCAACTCGCTGGCGGGCGTGGCCGCCGGCGCGGTGCAGGTGCAGGGCACGATCAATGGGATTGGCGAGCGGTGCGGCAACGCCGACCTGATCTCGGTCGTCGCCAACCTCGCCCTGAAGCTGCCCGGATACGCCGCCCTCGGCGGCACGGGCACGGCCCACCTCACCGAGCTTTCGCGGTTCGTCTACGAGACGGCGAACATGTCGTATCGCGCCGGCCAGCCGTTCGTGGGCTCGAGCGCCTTCGCGCACAAGGGAGGCATGCACGTGCATGCGATCGCCAAGGCCACGGAGTCTTACGAGCACATCTCCCCCGAGGCCGTGGGCAACTCGCGGCGAATCCTCGTCAGCGAACTCTCCGGCCGCTCCAACATCGCCGCGCTCGTCAGCCGGCCCGACGTGAAGGCCGATCGGGCCGTGCTCGACCGGGTGCTCGCGGAGGTCTGCCGGCTGGAGAACGAGGGCTGGCAGTTTGAGGCGGCCGGAGCGTCGTTCGACCTGCTGGTCGATCGCTGCGCCGGCACGTTCCGACCGGCGTTCGCCAAGATCGCCTACAACGTCGCGGTCGAGAGTCGAGACGGCGACGGCGGAGAGATTCGTACCGAGGCGACGGTCAAACTGGTCGTCGCGGGCGACCAGCGGCACGAGGTGGCGGAGGGCGACGGCCCCGTGAACGCCCTCGACGCGGCCCTCCGCAAGGCCCTGGCCGGGGTCTATCCCGTCGTCGACCGCATGCACCTGCTCGACTACAAGGTGCGGGTGATCAACGCCCAGGAAGGCACCGCCGCCAAGGTGCGGGTGTCGATCGAGAGCACCGACGGCGAGAGCGTGTGGGGCACCGTGGGCGTGAGCGAGAACGTGATCGAGGCCAGTTGGCTGGCGCTCGCCGATTCATTTCAGTATTACCTGTCCCGGAGGTGATCGTGCGGTCTGCCGTCTTTCTGCTGGTCCTCTTGGTCGTGCTGGCATCCGGGACGCGTTCGGCGTTCTGCGAGAGCCCGGCGAATACGCTCTCCGAATCCGAGCGTCGCGGCGGCTGGCGATTGCTCTTCGACGGTCGCACGACGGACGGCTTTCGCAACTACCGGAAGGAGGGCATCTCGTCCGGCTGGACGGTCGAGGACGGCTGTCTCCGTCGCAGCGGGGCCGGGGCGGGCGACATCGTCACGAACGACGAGTTCGAGAGCTTCGAGCTTCAGCTCGACTATCGCATCTCGCCCGGCGGCAACAGCGGCGTGATGTTCCATGTCAGCGAGGACGCCGCCGCGCCGTGGCACTCCGGTCCGGAAGTGCAGATCATCGACAACGTCGCGGGGAAGGATCCGCAGCGGGCCGGCTGGCTCTACCAGCTCTACGAGGCCCGGAATGCGAACTGGGCGCGGCAGATGGAACAGGCGGTGGGACTCAATCCGCCCGAGATCGTCGATGCCACCCGACCGGCCGGCGAGTGGAATCAGCTCGCCCTCCGCGTCACCCCGGCCGGCGGCGAGGTCTGCCTCAACGGCGTGCCCTATTACCGGTTCGTGATGGGTTCAAACGACTGGAACCAGCGGGTGGCCAAGAGCAAGTTCGCCGCGTTTCCAGGGTTTGCCCAGGCCGGAAAGGGCCGCATCTGCCTGCAGGATCACGGCGACGAGGTCGCCTTTCGGTCGATCAAGATTCGCCCGCTGCCGCTTGGCAAACCGGCTCCCTGGGCCGACGACGGCACGCTCGCGGTGACGGCCGTGCCGGCGTTTCCCGGCATGACGTGGGCGGGCTGGTCGCCGGAGGCCGATCACGGCAAGCCGGCCCAGCCGTTGCGGCCGCTGCTGGTGGCCGATCCAGGCGATGGCACCGGCCGACTCTTCGTGCCCGATCAGAGCGGCATGATCCATGTCGTGCGTCCGGGCACGAACGAGGCCGCACTCTTTCTCGACCTCCGCGCCACGACCGCGCCGTGGACGAGATGGAATGAAGAGGGTCTGCTCGGACTCGCGTTTCATCTGCGGTATGAGGAGAACGGCGAGTTCTTCGTCTGCCAGAGCGTGGTGGGCGAGAAGCGAATGCAGCACGTATCACGGTTTCGCGTCTCGAAGAGCGATCCCGACCGCGCCGAGCCGGCGAGCGAAGAGGTGGTGCTCTCGATCGAGCAGCCCTTCTGGAACCACAACGGCGGCTCCATCGCCTTCGGGCCCGACGGCTTGCTGTATGTGGGCCTTGGAGACGGGGGCAGCCGGAATGATCCGTTTGGTCACGGACAGCGGCTCGATGTGCTCTTCGGCAAGATTCTACGGATCGACGTTGATCGCCGCGAGGCGGGGCTCGGCTATGGGATCCCATCCGACAATCCGCTCGTCGGTCGGGCCGACGCGCGGCCGGAGATTTATGCCTGGGGTCTGCGAAACCCCTGGCAGCTGGCCTTCGATCCGCCGACGGGCCGTCTCTGGGCAGCCGACGTCGGCCAGGATGTCATCGAGGAAATAGATCTCGTCGTGAAGGGTGGCAACTACGGCTGGAGTGGCATGGAAGGCACCAAGCCCTTCGGGTCGAAGGGAGCGAGCGGTCCCGTGATCGACCCCGTATGGGAGTATGACCACCAGGTCGGCAAGTCGGTGACCGGCGGCCGGGTCTATCGCGGCCGGGCCATCCCGGAACTCGCGGGCCGGTATGTCTATGGCGATTTCGTGTCGGGACGACTCTGGGCGCTAGCGGTGGACGACGCCGGGCGGGCGGTGAGCAACGTCTCGATTCCCTGGAATGGCCTGCCGCTCTACGGCTTCGGCGAGGATGGCGACGGCGAGCTCTATGTGTGTACGGCATCACCGACGGGCCAAGGCGTGTTCAAGCTTGTGCCTGAGGTAAAGCCTTCGGCCGACTGAGCCTCCACTTCTCAGTGCGTGAGACCGCCGATGAGACCTGCAACATCCGCGGCGTGGCTCGAAGCCCCTTGTGCCGAAGTTGTGCCGAAGCCGCCGTCGAAGCGGAAGAAATCCAAGACAGCGACCGGTGCTCCCGGGAAGGAACGGATCATCGATGCTTCAGGAAGCCCACCGCCGTGAGGCGTGGGAATGTGCGAGCCACGCCAGAGGATGTCGCATTGCCCTGCCGCCTCTGGCAAGGTATGATGGCCCTGTTCGGAATCGATGATGGTCGCCGCCTAACCTTTTGGTTAGCCTGTGGCGGCCGCGATCGCATCTTCTCGAAGCGGCTCTTCCGCGACGTCGGGCATCAAGGCCCACGGCGCGTGATTCTCTGCCGCTGGGACGGCCGTGATCCATCGTCAGGATCACCGCGCTTGTGCGGCCCGTCTCCGGATCACATCGTTTTTTCACGGTGTGTTTTCCTCACCCGACCATCAAGGATGCTCCATTCATGGATACCCCACTGTTCACCGACCTCGGCCTGTCCGAGACGCTCCTGCGGGCCATCGCCGCCGAGGGCTACACCACCCCCACTCCGATCCAGGTTCGGGCCATCCCGCCGATCATGGCCGGTCGCGACTTGATCGGCTGTGCCCAGACGGGCACCGGCAAGACGGCCGCCTTCGCGGTGCCGCTCATCGAGCGAATGCTGGCCGATCGCCGGCCAGCCGGCCAGCGCCGCTGCCGCGCGCTCGTGCTCGCCCCCACCCGCGAACTTGCCGGCCAGATCAACGACGGCTTTCGGGCGTACGGCAAGTTTGCCGGCCTGACGTCGGCCGTCGTCTATGGCGGCGTGAGCCAGCGTCCGCAGGCCACGGCGCTGCAGCGGGGCGTCGACGTGCTCGTCGCGACCCCCGGCCGGCTGCTCGATCTGATCGGCCAACGGCTCATCGACATTCGTTCCGTCGAGTTCCTCGTGCTCGACGAGGCCGATCGGATGCTCGACATGGGCTTCATCCACGCGATCCGTAAGATCATCGCCATGCTGCCGGGCGGCCGGCAGACCTTGCTTTTCTCGGCCACGCTGTCGGCGGAGATTCGCGAACTCTCCGCCGACTTCCTCCGCGGCCCGCTGGAGGTGAAGACGACGCCACAGGCCACGCCGGCCGAGACCGTGAGTCAGGCCGTCTGGTTTCTGCCTCGGAGCGAGAAGAAGGCGAAGCTCGTCGAACTGCTCCGCGGCGGCTCGATGGCCCGGGTGATCGTGTTCACGCGGACGAAGCACGGCGCCGACAAGCTGCATCGTGACCTCGACAAGGCCGGCATCGCAGCCGCCGCGATTCATGGCAACAAGTCGCAGAACCAGCGGGAGCGGGCCCTCGCGGCCTTCAAGTCGCCGCGTCCCCCCGTCTTGATCGCCACCGACATCGCGGCGCGTGGCATCGATGTCGATGACGTGTCCCATGTGGTCAACTTCGAACTGCCGCACGAGCCCGAGACCTACGTGCACCGCATCGGCCGCACCGGCCGGGCGGGCCAGACGGGCGAGGCGGTGTCATTCTGCGACCACGAGGAGCGACCGCGGCTGGCCGCGATCGAGCGACTGCTCCGCAAGCCCATTCCACAGGGCAACACGCCCCCCGCCCTGCCAGCCGGCATGGACCTCACCGAAGAGCCCGCGCGGCAGTCGGGCGGTGATCGGAGCGGGCAGCGGTCGGGCCGCCGGGGCGGCCAGAGCCGCGGAGGCCGTCCGGGCCGCCAGGGATCTGGTCAGGGTGCCGGACAGCGATCCGGGCAACGTTCCGCGCAGGGGTCCCGGCGTGGCTCTGAAAACGGCTCCGCACGCTCTTCCGGACAGGGCCGGCCGCGAAGCGAGTCGGGGCGGGCCGAGGCCGGCGGAAACGCCGGCGGCGCGGGGAGCGAGCGACCGGAATCCGGCGGTGCCGCGGCAACGGCCGTCCGCAAGCCGCTCCGCAAGCACCGCCGCGCCCTCTGATCAGCGGCGTGGCCACCGAAGGCGTGAGCGGTCGCCTCCTCTGGTAGCGGGCGAGGCCGGTCGGCTAGCCTGCTGGCATCATCCACCGGACTTCGCCGAAACGCGTCAGAGCCATGCACGAACTGCCTAAACAATACGATCACAAAGCCGCCCAGGACCGGTGCCGCACCCTCTGGGATACCGGACGTTATTGGCATGCGGAGCCCGAGGCTGGCCGCACGTCCTACTCGATCGTGATTCCGCCGCCGAACGTGACCGGTGCGCTGCATCTCGGCCATGCGCTGAACAACACGCTCCAGGACGTGCTGGTCCGCACAAGGCGGATGCAGGGCTTCCTGACGCTCTGGATGCCCGGCACGGATCATGCCGGCATCGCCACGCAGGCCGTCGTCGAGCGGCGACTGTTGGAAGAGGAGAAGCTCTCCCGGCACGACCTCGGCCGCGAACAGCTCGTCAAGCGGATCTGGGTCTGGAAGGAGCAGTACGAGAAGCGAATCCTGGGCCAGCTCCGGGATCTCGGTGCGAGCTGCGACTGGGATCGCATTCGGTTTACACTCGATGATCAGTGTGCTGCGGCGGTCCGTGAGGCCTTTTTCCGCCTGTTTCAGAAGGGCGTGGTCCGTCGGGGAAAGCGGCTCGTCAACTGGGACACCTTCCTCCAGACCGCCGTCAGCGACGACGAGGTGTTTCACGAGCAGGTGAAGGGCCACTTCTGGCACATCCGCTACGACGTGATCGATCCCAAACCGGGCGAGCCGCCGAGCGTGACCGTGGCGACGACGCGGCCCGAGACGCTGCTCGGTGACACGGCCGTCGCGATCCATCCGCAGCCAGGGGCTGCACTCGACCTGGCCGAAAAGGCGCTCCGTGAAAAACGAGCGGCAGCCACCGCGAAGGAGCAGCCGGAGATCGATGCGGCGCTCGCCGAACTCGTCGCCCGTCGGGCCGACCTGCTCCCCGGGCTCGAACGGCTCGCGGCCATGGCGCGAGATGGTCGGCAGGTGCGACTGCCCCTGCTGGGTCGAGCCATTCCGCTCGTCGCCGACGAGTGGGCCAAGCCCGAGCTGGGCTCGGGCTGCGTGAAGATCACTCCCGCCCACGACCCCAACGATTACGACGTCGGCCGGCGGCGGAGCTTGCCGATGATCAACATTCTCAATCCCGATGGCACCTTGAACGCCGAGGCTGGTCCCTACGCTGGCCTCCCGATGCACAAAGCCCGCACGAAGGTCGTGGCCGATCTCGAGGTGGCCGGGCAGCTGGTGCAGGTCGAGGATCGTGTCATCGAGCTGGCCCATTCCGATCGCTCCAAAACGCCGATCGAGCCCTACCTCGCCGACCAGTGGTTCATCCGCATGGACGAACTGGCGCAGCCTGCCCTCGATGCGGTCAGTGGCGGCCGCATCCGGATCTTTCCGGAGCGGTATGCGAAGAGTTACCTCGACTGGCTTTCCGAGAAGCGGGATTGGCCGGTCAGCCGCCAGCTCTGGTGGGGCCATCAAATCCCGATCTGGCACGTGGCAGACGTCGCCTCGGCCGACCTCGAGCAGGCCTTCGGCGGCTGCGGCTCGGTGGCCTGGCGGAGCGACGAGGCCGGCGGCTGGTTCGTCTGCTCATCGGACGAGTCGCTCGCCACGGAAACGGTGGCAGGCCGGCCGCTCGTCCGCGATCCCGACGTGCTCGACACCTGGTTCTCGTCGGCGCTCTGGCCCCACTCGACCCTGGGCTGGCCACGGCAGACGCCCGAGCTGGCCGCCTTCTATCCGACGAGCGCGCTCGTCACCAGTCGCGACATCCTCACGCTCTGGGTGGCCCGGATGGTGATCATGGGGATTTTCGACACCGGCGAGATTCCCTTCGCGGAAGTGGCCATCCATCCGAAAATTCTCGACCGCTATGGCGAGACGATGAGCAAGAGCAAGGGGAACGGCGTCGATCCGATCGACGTCATCGACTCGCTGGGCGCCGACGCCCTCCGCTTCGCGCTGGCGAGCATGGCGACCGAAACCCAGGACGTGCGGATGCCGGTTGATTTCCAGTGCCCTGCCTGCGGCCATCTTGTGGAGCAGACGGTCCAAAACCGGGTGAAGCCCAGAATCGACTGCCCGAAGTGCACGAAGCCTTTCCGCACGCAGTGGGCCTCCAACGCCGCCGATCTTACGCTGCCCCGTGGTCCGGCCGTGAGTGAAAAGTTTGAGTCGGGCCGCAACTTCTCCAACAAGCTCTGGAACGCAACCCGTTTCGTGCTGATGAACATCGACGGATTCGCCGGCGAGAATCTCTCCTCCGGGGCCGCGGCGTCGCTCGACATCGGCTCGCTGCCACTCGAAGATCGCTGGCTGCTGAGCCGGCTGGCCAGCGTGACTCGGGAGGCCACTCGGGCCGTGGACGAGTATCGGTTTGCCGAGGCGGCCCGCACGCTCTATGCCTTCGCCTGGGACGAGTTTTGTAGCGCGTATCTCGAGCTCTGCAAGTCGCGGCTGGCCGACCCGGCCCATCGCGACCGGGCACGCACGATGCTCCTCGTCGGCCTCGACACGATCCTGCGGCTGCTCCATCCGATCATGCCGTTCGTCACGGAGGAGATCTGGCAGCACCTCCATGAAGCGGCGGGATCGCGGCGGATGCCCTGGGACAGCGGTGCCAAGCCGCTGGCGGCGTCGATCATGGTGGCCCCGTGGCCGGCGCCTCCCGCCGCCTGGATGGACGCCACGACCGAGACCCGCTTCGGCACGTTTCTCGGCGTCGTCGCCGCGATCCGCGAGATACGGGCGCGGCAGAACGTGCCGCCGAAGACCCGCGTGGCCGTGGCGATTCGAACGAGCGGTGATCTGGCCTCACTCCTCGAGCCGATGCGGCCGGCGATCGAGGCCATGGCGGCTGCCGACATTGCGGCGTTCGGCCCCGACGCGTCTGCGTCGCCGTCGGCCGCCACCGCTTCGGCCGCCGGATGTGACGTGTTTGTCGACCTCGCCGATCTCGTGGACGTCGATGCAGAGATCGCGAGGCTCCTCAAGGAAAACGAAAAGACCGAGGGCTTCCTCCGGGCCAAGCAGACGAAGCTCGCCGACGAGAAGTTCGCGTCGCGGGCACCGGAGGCCGTCATCTCCAAGGAACGGGCCCAACTGGCAGAACTCGAGGCCAGACTTGCCAAGGGAGTGGCGGCACTGGCCGACCTCCGCGGCCGCAAGGGGGCAACCTGAAGAGCGGACCTGCTAGCCGTCCGGCGCGGGTGCCTCGACCGTTCGATTTGGGTAGACTCGTTTTTTCGGGGGCTCGCAGTCGGTTGGATGCGTGGCCTCTCACCCCGTGCGGAGGCCCCAGGCCATGAGCGTACAGATGGAACTCTCGCGGATCATCATCAGCGAGATCAACGACCAGCAGGTGGTGTATCTCAAAGAGGTCGAGGGCGACCGCACGTTTCCCATCCTCATCGGCCTCTTCGAGGCGACGAGCATCGACCGCCGGGTGAAGCACCATCAGTCGCCTCGTCCGCTCACGCACGACCTCCTGGTGGCCGCGGTGGAGCTGCTCGGCGGCGAGTTTCAGGATGTCGTGATCTCGGAACTCAAGGACCACACCTACTACGCCGTGATCCGAATCCTCAAAGATGGCGAGGTTGTCGAGGTCGACTCCCGGCCGTCCGATGCGATCGCGGTCGCGGTGACGTGCGAGCCGAATCTGCCGATCTACGTTGCGGATGAAGTGCTCGAGAGCGTGCTCGGCGGCTGACCAACTCAACGAATCGTGACCCGGGCGACCGTGTCGGCTTCGAGATCGACTTCCGCCGAGCCCGACCGGCCGTCGGCTTCAGCCGCCACCGTGAGCCTGCCCTTGAAGGCCCTGACCGTGCAGCACCCGGCCGCGTCGGTCGTCAGGGCTTCTTCCGTCGTCCATTGCCGCTCGAAGAGATCGCAGAAGATCCTCCCGTGGGGCCGAAGGTTCCAGTCGCGGTCCCAGAAGGCGGCGCGGGGTTTCCAGTGGGAGCCCTCCCAGAAGCCCCACGAAATCACCCCCGTGATCGCCGGATGGCTGAAGACAGCCGTAAGAAAGTCACGGGTGTAGGCCTGCTGGAGCTCGGCGTCGGCCGTGTCGATGTCGAACTCAGTGATCTGGATGGGCAGCCCGAGCGTGGCGAACCGATCGAGTTTCATGAGCACCTCCGCCGGCCCCGGCGGATTGCCGCCGAAGTGGGCCTGCTCGCCGATGCCGCCGATCGGGGCGCCCGCGGCCTTGAGATCGGAGAGGATCGAGAACAGGGTCTCACTCGGGCTTCCCGGGCCGTCGCCCTGGAACATCACATAGTCGTTGTAGAACAGCCGCGTATCAGGAGTTTCCCGGGCCGCGATCCGAAACCAGTCCGCCATGGCGGCCCGGCCGAGGATGTCGGTGGCATCCGTGTGGGCATAGTTTTCGTTGACCACATCCCACTCGTCGAGCAATCCCGAGAGCGCACGAGTCTGGCTCTCGACCCGGGCCTCGATCTCCCGTCGCAGGGCTGCGGGATTCTTCTCGTGCCGCCGTAGGCGGGCTGGCATGCGATCCCATGACGGCCAGACGATGACGTGACCTCGGGGCGAGAGGCCGCGCTCGCGAAGCCAGTGAATCGTCTCTACGACGCGTTGCTTGTGCGGCTCTCCCCCCTGCTCCCAAGGATCCCACTTGATGTCGTCCTCGAACACGGCCTTGGTGAAGTGCTTGGCCAGCGTCTCACGATATCGTTCGTCATCGGGGGCTGTTCCCAGAATTCTGGGAACCTTCACGCAGGTGCCGATCCCGAAGGCATGACGGTCCAGGACGACCTTCACCTTCGCTCCTGGGATCGGCAGCCCATGGGCATCGACGACTTCCACGGTCAGCGACGCCTTCCGCAGGCGTTCGATCCGCCGGGCAGCCTCGGCCCGCCATGGAGCGTCAGCGGCGAAACCCGGATATCGTCGCACCGTTCTCCGCAGCGTTGCCGGATCGACGTCCGGGCCGTGGTTCACGAGGGCCAGGTCGGCCACCTCGACCGTCTGGGGTGCGAAGCCAAACCGGAGCGTCGCCTGAGCGGCACCAGCGGCAAGGCTCTTGTCGGCCCGGAAAGGCACCGAGACATCGCTCCACTCATCGGTGAAAGAGTGCGAACACTCCATGAGCTTGCGGTGTTCACCGTCGACCTCTTCGACGACACCGTCGATTTGAGCCTCGCCGGTCTCGTGGCTGCTGGCGATCCGGCGGGCCGAGTAGGTGAACTGGAGCGTGTCGCCGGCCCGGATCGGGGCGACGGTCGCCGAGGGCAGGGAGATGTTCCAGGGATAGGGGGGCTTTCGCCGGGTCTCAACGCGAAACACGTGCTCGCGCGGCTCGGCCGACGCAACGCGGTCAAAGTGGCCCGCGTCGGCCTGCGCTCCCTTGAGCACACCGGGTGATTCACGGGGCAGAAGGGCGGCCGTCTCGCTGCCGGCCGCCGGGCCTCCAAGCATGACGTACGAGATGAGGGCGAGCAGGCCGAGCGCATGAGTCATGCTGCGGACTGTAACACCGCCGTCGGACGCGCCGCTGCCGCATATCCATGCGACATCCGGCCGGCATCGAAGTCGTTGACGCTACACGCCGAATGCCTTGCGCAGCACCTCGAGCGATCGCCCGCCGTGCTTGGCCCCGACGATCACGTTGAGTCGGACTTCGCTCGTGCTCACGAGATCGATGTTGATGCCCGCGTCGGCCAGAGGCTTGAAGAGCCGGTCGGCGACGCCAGCATGGCTCCGGATCCCGACGCCCGTGATCGACAGTTTGGCGACGTGCGGAACGTCGGCCACCGTCGCGCCGCGGGCAGCGGCGATCCGTCCGGCCACCTCGATCGCCAAATCACGGCTGGCGGCCGGCACGGTGAACGAAATCTCCGCCCGGCCGTTTCGCGGATTACTCTGCACGATCATGTCGACGACGAGCCCTGCCCGGCCGACTTCCTCGAAGACGGCCGCCGCCACACCAGGAGCGTCAGGAAGATCGGCAAAGGTGACGAGCGCCTGCGAAGAGTCGAGCAGACAATCCTCGATCGCGAGGTCTTCCATGCCCTCGAGCCTGCGGACCACGTCGAGCGGGCTCGACTTCGGGAGCGATCCGCCCGCTCCGCCAGAGGCCGGCTCGCCATTGGCATCGTGCAGCGCGAAGGCCCTGTGAACGGCCTGCACGGCCGCGGGACCGTTTCTCCGGTCGACGAGCGCCGAGATCTTGATCTCGCTCGTCGTGATCATATGGACGTTGATCTTCTCGGCGGAAAGCGCGGAGAACATCCGTCCGGCGACCCCCTCCTCGGCCTCCATGCCGACACCGACCACCGAGACCTTTGCCATCTCGGCGTCGTGGGAGACGCCCTCGGCGTTGATGGCCTTGGCCACCCGCGTCGTCCGTTCGAGGGCGTCGGCCAGATCATCGTCGGGCACGGTGAAGGAAATGTCAGCCCGCCCCCCCTGCCCGACGTTCTGCACGATCATGTCGACCGCGATGCCCGATTCGGCGAGCGACGAGAACAGCGCATGGCTCGACCCCGGCTGATCGGGGGCGCCTTCGAGCGTGATTCGGGCCTCGTCCTTGGCGAGGGCCACGCCGCTCACGGGTCGGCGGACCCCCTGGTCGGCGGCGAGGATCATCGTGCCGGGCATATCCTTGAAGCTCGAACGAACCACGACCTTCACACCGAACTTCTTGGCGAACTCGATCGACCGCGAGTGCATCACGCCGGCGCCAAGGCTGGCCAGTTCGAGCATCTCGTCGTAGGAGATGGAACCGAGCCGACGGGCGTCGGAAAGCATCCGCGGATCGGTCGTGTAGATGCCGTCCACGTCGGTGTAGATCTCGCACAGGTCGGCATCGAGCACCGCAGCCAGCGCGACGGCGGTCGTGTCGGAACCGCCGCGACCGAGCGTGGTGATGTTGCCGTTTTGGTCGATCCCCTGGAAGCCGGCCGCGATCACGATGGCACCCGACTCGAGCAACTGCTTCACATGGTCGGTGGAGATCGATTTGATCCGGGCCTTGGTATGGGTCGAGTCGGTGCGGATGCCGATCTGGGCGCCGGTGAGGCTCACGGCCTTGTGGCCCGCCGCCTGGATCGCCATCGCAAACAGGGCCACGCTCACCTGCTCGCCGGTCGAGAGGAGCATGTCCATCTCGCGGGCACTGGGTCGCTCGGTCATCTGCTTGGCGAGATCGACGAGGATGTCGGTCTGATGGCCCATGGCGCTCACCACGACCACCACCTGGTCGCCGGCCTGATGCCTCGCGATCGCCTTCTGGGCGGCCGCCTTGATCTTGGACGGATCGGCGACGCTGGTGCCGCCAAACTTTTGCACGACAAGGGCCATCTGCTCCTCGACTCCTGCGCACTCGCGCGTTTCGTGAATCCGTTCCTACGCCTGCCGCAGGAACTCACCCATCAGCGTCCACCCGGGCTCGATTCGTTGGCCGCTCGCCGCCGCCGCCGACTCATCGTAGGTCGCATGTCCCGATCGAGCGATGCCCGTGCCCGCCATCAGGAATGGCACATGACCCCGGGAATGGGTCTTGGTGGCGATGAAGGTGGGGTGGTCGGGGCAGACGAGGATCCGGTGGTCGCCGACGTCCGAAAGATGGGCGGCGAGCGGCGCGACGATCTTCGCGTCGATCTCCTCGATGGCCTTCACCTTGGCCGCGGCGTTGCCCTCGTGGCTCGCCTCGTCCGGCGCCTCGACATGCACGCAGACCAGGTCGGCGATCGCGAGTTCGGCGATCGCAGCCCGGCCCTTGGCGGCGTAGTCGGTATCGAGATAGCCGGTGGCCCCGGGAACCTCGAGCCGCTTCCAGCCGGCCAGTGACGCGAGCCCGCGGAGCAGATCCACTGCCGTAATCATCGTGCCCGACATGCCATATTTCTCGACGAACGGCTCCATCGCCGGGGCCCGGCCGACACCCCACAGCCAGACGTGGGTCGCAGGTCGCTTGCCCGAGGCGACACGGGCCGCGTTGACCGGATGGCCCGCCAGCCAGGCGGCGCTTCGGGCCATCATGTCGGCGAGGAGCCGGCTGCCGAGCCCGCGGGGAAAGTCGTCCACGACCGGCTTGTCCATCAGGTCGTGCGGAGGTGTTGCCCGGAGGCTGCCGTCGAACGGTGTCGCGGCGGCAGATCCCCGATGCAGGAGGAGATTGCGATAACTGACCCCGGGCACGAACGACCACGAGGCGGCGATCTCGGGAAAGTCGGCGGCGAGACCCCGCTGGGCTGCGGCGAGGAGTTCCACTGCCTCCGCCGTCGAGATGTGCCCGGCCGTGAAATCCTCCATCGTCTGGTCGGTGATCGTGACCAGGTTGCATCGCACGGCCCAGTCGTGGGGCCCGAGCACGATGCCCTGGGCGGCCGCCTCGAGCGGCGCCCGGCCGGTGAAATACCGCAGCGGGTCGTAGCCCATCAGGCTCATGCAGGCCACTTCCGATCCCGGCGGCAGGCTTGCCGGCACATGGTTGGTGAGGCCCACGCGGCCGTGGGCGGCAAGGGCGTCGAGCGCCGGCGTACGGGCGGCCTGGAACGGCGTGCGGCCGCCAAGCGATTCCTGCGGAGCGTCGGCCGCGCCGTCGGGGATCACGATCACATGCTTCATGGCTGGGCCCTCGCGGTGCGGTGCGTGGTCAGTCGTCCAAAACACTCAGGCAGACCGTCGCGCCCGCCACGACATCCGAGGCGTCAATGTGGGCCACTGCCCGCTGGATGGCGGTCGTGCCGCAGGCATGCGTCATGATCACCAGCGGCACGGCGCCGCCGGCTGAGCCCGAGGGATCATGCTGGATCACCGAGGCGATCGAGATGCCATGCTCGCCCAGAATGCCGGTGATTCGCGATAGCACGCCGGGGCGGTCGTTGGCACGGATGCGGAGAAAGTGTCGTTCCTGCATGTCGACGCCCGTGATCCGCGCGGCGGGGCTGTCGACGTCGAGCACGCCCGTGGTACGAAACGTGATCGCGGCCCGGCCCACCACCGTGTCGATGATGTCGGCGACCACCGCGGAGGCCGTGGGCATCTGACCTGCCCCGAGACCATGGAAGAACATTCTGCCGACGGCATCGCCGACGATACTCACCGCGTTGTAGGCGCCGCGGGTCTCGGCCAAGGGCGTGCCGATCTTGACGAGAGCGGGTGCCACCCGCATCGCGAGCCGGCCATCGCTGCGGCTCACGACGGCCACGAGCCGGATTCGATAGCCGAGCTCGCCGGCGTACGTCATCAGGTCGCTGTCGACGCCCTCGATGCCGGTGCGCGGGATCTCGGCCCAGGGCACCCACACGCCAAACGCGAGGTGGGCAAGGATCGCGAGCTTCTGGGTGGCATCGGTGCCATCGACGTCCATGGCGGGATCGGCCTCCGCGAAGCCCTTGGCCTGCGCGAGTGCGAGAACATCGGCATAGTCGGCACCCTCTTCCTCCATCGTCGAGAGGATGAAGTTGCTCGTGCCATTGAGGATGCCGCGAATGCTCTCGATTCGGTTGGCAGCGAGGCATTCCGCGATGGCCGCCACGATCGGGATGCCACCGGCGACGGCAGCTTCGAAGGCGATCGAGCGGCCCTTCCGGCGAGCGAGTTCGAAGAGCTCCGGACCGTGTTCGGCCAGAAGGGCCTTATTGGCGGTGACGACGTCTTTGCCCTGTTCGAGCAGTTCAACCATCATCGACCGGGCGGGCTCGAGTCCGCCCACGAGGAGGACCGCGACGGAGATCGATGGGTCGCGGGAGATGGATGTGATGTCGGTCGACACGCGTTCCGCGGGCAGGCGGAGGCCCCGCTCCCGCGACACGTCTCGGCACACGGCCCGTTCGACGACGATCGGACGGCCGGCATGGCGGGTGATGTGGTCGGCGGAGTCCACGAGCAGGCGGACGACGCCCGAGCCGACGGTGCCCAGGCCGACGACGCCGACGCGGATGGGTTCAGTCATGGGGATCATCTGCTCCACACTCGAGGTCGACGCGGCTCTACCCTGGATTCCATCCTGCTGGAATCGCTCCGACAGGATCGTAATGACCCTACGTCATGGCGGAAAGCGACGTCGCCGTAGGCCGTCGGGAACCGATCGTGCCGGCAACGGTCCCGGGGGAGAACGCCTTTTCCTCCTTTCAAACCCGTCTGCGTCGGCCGCTTTCAGAAGGTGTGGCGGGCACGCAACCGTCGGGCTCGGCCGCCGGCGACGGCGACCCCCGCGGCGAGGGCGAACTGAACGTCCCCACCGACAATGACGGCCTGGCTGCCCGGCTCGACCGTGAGCGTGCCGGCGGAGCCGACTCCCAGGTTGCCTGCGCCTCCGAGTCGACCCGCCCAGCACCGCCGAGCCGGCCGTCACACCGAAACGCCGTTGAACCGGCGGTTCCGCGGCGTGGACCCGGGCGTGCCAGAGGCCTGAAACCCGAAACTCGTCGATCCGCCGGCGGCCACCGCCGAGTTCCAGGCAGCGGCCGTCATCACGTAGCGGGAGCCCGTCCGGCTGACGATGGATGCGTTCCAGACGTTGGTGATGGTGGCGTCGAGGTCGAACTCGAGTGTCCAGCCCTCGACCGCATCCGGCCCGGCGTTGGCCACGGTCATCTCTCCCGTGTACCCGCCGGTCCAGCCATTCGTTTGCACGTAACTCACCGTGATGCCGCTCGGGGCAATGTAGTCGCCGCGATTGAGCAGATCGCCGGAGATGAACTCGGAGAGGTCGAGCACGTCCACCACGCCATCGTGATTGAAGTCGCCGCCCGACCAGGAGGCCGAGGCCTCCGTGTCGAACGTGCCGCTGGACACCACGTTGGCCACATCGAGCACGTCGACCCTGCCGTCCATATTGGTGTCACCGGCCGCCGAGAAGGCGACTGTCACGGTACCGTCGCCGTTCCTCCGCCAGCCCACCGACCGGCTCTCGCCGGCGGCGATCGCCGCAGCGGCGGCCGACGAGCGGATCCCCTTGCTGCCATTCCAGCCGCCGGCCCCGCGTCCGTCCGCCAGCCACTGCCGGACCGATGAGTCAGCGGCCACGAAGGTCACGCCGCCCGATCCGACGTCGACGACCGCGGTCGCCGCAATCGAAAGCGCCCCGGCCGACGCCATGGCCGTGCCCACGTCGAACGCCAGCGACGCACCGTTGCGGACCTCCACGGCTCCCGTCCCCAGAGCGGCGGCGTCGCGGACGAGCAGTGTGCCCTCTTCGATGATCACAGAGCCGCTCGACGTGCTTGCGGCCGTGAGTATGAGCGTGCCGGCACCCCGCTTCACCAGCGGCGTGGTGCCCAACCGCGTCGAATTGTCCGTCTGCGTGAGGCCCGCGGCCACGCTCGTCAGTCCGGCCTCGACGGCTCCTCCGCCGCTCGTCGCGTATTGGAGCTGGACCCAGTCAACAGTCGTGCTCGGGCCAAACGCCACATTGAAAAGACCGTCCTCCAGCAGCGTCCGCTGGGCTGCCGAGAGCAGCAACTCCCGAGACGTGGCATTGGCGTCGATCGCCGCCCAGCCGAGCGAGGAATACGTCTGGCCGGTCGTCGAGTCCAGATACATGAGGTCGGTGTTGGTCGCGCCGCCCGTGGACTTGAGGGCCACGACGAGCTTGGCCCAGGTCACGGTCTCGCCGGCCGTCAGCGGCAGTGAGAGCGATGCCGGCGTGATGCGGTTGGTCGTCGTGGCATCGAGCGACTTTGCGCTCTTGCCCGTCGCCGTCGCAATCTGACTCGACCAGATCGCCGACGCCGCGGTGGCGTCGACCGCGGTCGACGCCGTGTAGCCGTCGAGGTCTCCTGCCCAGGCCTGCCGGTTCGCTTTTGGTGTCCACGACGCGAGGGGTGCTACCGTGGGAGTGACCGTGGGCACCGCCTGGCCCGACTTCAGCGGCACCATCCAGACCGCGAGTCGCTCGGAGGTGCTGCCCGTGTAACTGATCGCCAGCTTGCACACGCCGCTCGTACCGGCCTGACCCGACGGATTTGGCGAGGTCGGTAACGGCGCCGCCTCCGCCACGGTGAACGTGGCCCCGGTACCGGCGAGGATCCGCAGCTGGAGCCGGTTCGAGCCGATCGTCACGGTGGCGGTCTTGCCGTCGCTGCTGATCGCGATCTGGGAGGCACGGCTGGCGTAGGCGACCGGCAGATGCATGAACCAGTTGATCTGTGGCGCCGACGTCGCGGTCAGTTCGTCCTGCACAAGCAGCGAGCCGTCGGTCCGATCGAGCAGGAAGCCCCGCTGCACCGCCGACACCCGCATCTTGGAGTAGAGATTCGTGAGATCGACGATCCCCACCGATTGCAGATCGGTCGACAGACTCTTCACGACCGGGGCGTAGGCCGGCTTGCCGGTGGCGTCCTTGTAGACCTGGTCGGCATTCAACGCCCGTTCGTTGGCGTCGCTCGACGACAGGTAGTCGTTGGCGGCCGGGTTGATCACCAGCGTGTTCTGCCCCTCGGCTCGCTTCCGGTAGGCGCCGTAGTTCGTGCCACCGACCTGGGCGATCGAATAGGAGTCCCGGCCGAGGTCCGTGCCCCACCGCTGGCCGAGGGCATCGAAAATGAAGGAGCCGCCGTCGAGATTTTCATGGCCATCGACCCCCTTGTAGCCCCCTTTGAACATCACGGCGCTCGAGGTCGACGTCCAGGAGTCACGCCACACGTTGACATGCTCACTCCAGGCGGTCTGGCCCGTCGTGCCCCACTGGCGGAGCGCCGGGTCGCCATAGAACGACGCGTCGGTGCGGGCGGCGGCCGCGCCGGGCGATACCACGCTCCCCGTCGCGGCATCGCCCCGCGGGTCGTACCAGAGGAGCGACCAGGGCGTGCGGAAGGAGTAGACGGTCTTGTTGCCGCTGGTGACTCCGCCGGTGACGACGGTCGTGGTCGTCGTGGAGTCCACCCGGTCGCGGACGACCTTGGCGACGTCGCCGCGGTTGAACCGGGCCGCCAGCCAGTTGAACCACGGGTCGCCGTTCTGCGACCAGTCGCCGTTGCCGTAGGGGTAGGTGCCGTTGTTCCCGCTGCCGGTCACGTTCGTGGAGATGCCCGCGAGGTAGTTGGGCACCTGCTCGAAGCCCTGTTCCAGCGAGAGCGCATAGTCGGTGCCGACGGCGTTTTGCAGGTTGGCCATCAGGCGGATCAGGTACAGCCCGCCGTAGCCAAGATAGCCGGGGCCTTCGTGCCAGCCGCCGTTCTCGGCGGCGAAGTGCTGCATTGACGACTGCAGCACCGGCCAGCCCTTCGCCAGCAGCGTCTCCGTCTCGGCCTTGTAATACTCCGGGGCAAACGCCAGCGCTGCGCTGCCCACGCCACCGATGCAGACAAAGGCCCAGTTGCCGTACCACTGGGTCCAGTAGTTCTTGGCCGTGCAGGTGTCGATCGTGGGCTTGATTGCCAGCGTGTAGACGCGGTCGGCGATCTGCTTCCGCTCGGCAGCGGTGAACTTGTCGTACATCCAGTCGTAGGAGACCGAGATGCCCTGCGAGATCATGGCGGCGCCGAGAAACTGGCTGCCGGTGTCCCAGGTGGTCCATTGGATCACGGCCTGGATCACGGCCTTCGCCTTGTCGAAGTACTTGACGGCGTTGGCGTCGGTGCCCTCGACCGCGGTTCGCAGGGCGTAGGCGCCCGCGAGAAAGGTCAGGTTGTCCTCCAACCCAGCGAGAATCGGCTGCGTGCCGCCGGCCGCCGCGGTCGGTGCGGTGGTGGAGGGCGTGTCGTCGGTGAGGTAGAGATCGGCTCTGGCGACGATCGTGTCGTACCAGGTCTTGAAGGCGCCCCCTTGGGCCACGAGGGCCTTCGCCCGGGCGAGCATCTCGGGACTGGTCAGGATCCGATTTCGGCCGGTCGACATCCCGCTCAGGATGCCCGTCGCGGGCAGAGCGGTCGCGGCCCCCCAGGGCTCGATGGCCTCGGCGCCAATCACGCTCACCGAAGACGACAACGGCGTGGTCCAGCCGACGGCCCAGTGGTTGTAGCCCACGTTCTCCTTGTGGAGTATCTCGAAGTAGTAGCGGCGTCCTTGCACGAGGTCGATGGCCGCCGAGGTCTGCGTGGCCGAAGCCGTCCACGCATAGGGCGCCGTGATCACCGACGTCCAGGCGATCCGAACGGCGTTGGCCGGAGAGGCGTCGGTCGAGAGCGAGAGTTGCACGTCGTCGTTGCCGGCGACGGAGAAGACGTGCCGCCCCGACACCGCCGGCACGATGAAGCCCCTGACGCGTGAGCCGTTCGCGTCGCCAACGTCCTGCCGCAGTGACTCGAGGCTCGTGATCATCTGCCGGTAGGTCGGCGATCCGGCATAGGCAACGCTCCCCGTGAGATCGGTCACCTTGCCGCCGGCCACGTTCGTCCAGGTCTCCTGCAGCGCCGTGCCGCGGTGGTCGACTGGAACAGCCGCATTCAGGTTTGCCTGGGGAATAACCTGCAGCGGCGTGCTCGGGCTCGACCACTCGAGCCGCACGCTCGCCCCCCCGGTGTTCTGGTAATACTCGAGCTTGATGGGCACGGCCACGCCGGCTCGCAGGGCGATCCGGCCGGAGACCGGCTTGGCGTCCTGATTCACCCAGTTCGTGATGAGCAGTTCGTCGTTGACCCAGAGTCTCACGCCGTCGTCGGCGGTCACCGTGAAGGTGTACATCTCGGAGGCAGCGGGAACGACGGCCCCCGTCCAGCGGACGGAGTAGGTGCCCGCGGCAACGCCCGACGCAGGGCTCGTGGTTCCCCATGAGAAGTTGACCGACGCATCGACGCGGGTGGTCTTGAGCGTGGTCAGATCGACGCTGTCGAAGTACTGGCCGGTGAGCCCCTCGCCGGCGAGCATCTGTCTCGGCTCGAGGGCCTCGATCGCACCGAGCCGGCGGCGGGGCATCCCGCGCCGCCGCCCGCATCGCGTGAGCCACTGACTGCGATGGTTGTCGGGACGGAACAAGTTCATAGGGCTCACATCGGCACACGCCATGCCTGTTCACAACGAACAATTGCAAGACGAAACGTTCGGTTTCTCTGGCCGATACGGACCGAGACCTCAGGCGGTTCCCCCCAGTGGCGAGCACCCGCCGCTTGTGCAATGATAAGACTGCTGTTTTCGCAATGTTGTCGCACGTTTATGGGGCATCGCCGGTCGCATCGGATGCGACGCGGCCGGCCCTTTCCAGCCCCCTTTCGCGGCGTCAAGCCGCCCACGTCGAGGAGTGTGCCTTTTGGATTTCGCGGCCCGTGAGTTTCTGTTTCGCCTCCTCAAGACGCCGAGCCCCTCCGGCTACGAGCAGCCCATCCAGCAGGTCGTTCGCGAGTATCTCGCTGGCTGTGCGGATTCGGTCACCACCGACTCCCACGGCAACGTGATCGGCGTGATCAACGCCTCGGCACCCACCCGCATGCTCCTCGTGGGCCACTGCGACCAGATCGGCCTGATCGTCCAGTACATCGACGCCGACGGCTTCATTTCGGTGCAGCCCATTGGGGGCTGGGATCCGATCCAGCTGGTCGGCGCGAGGGTGGTCATCTGGGCGGTGACTGGGCCGGTAACCGGCGTGATGTCGCGGAAGCCGATCCATCTCCTCACCGAGGAGGAACGGAAGCAGGTTCCCAAGATGAAGGATCTCTGGATCGACATTGGCGCCGAGAACAAGGCCGACTGCGAGAGCGTGGTGCGCGTGGGCGATTGCGTGACGCTCGAACTCGAGGTGCGGGAGTTGCGCCGCAACCTCGCCTGCTCCGTGGCGATGGACGACAAGGTCGGCCTCTGGACGGTGCTCGAGGCGTTTCGCCGGGCGTCGGCGGCCGGCCCGCTGCCCTGCGCGGTATTTGTGGCCTCGACCGTGCAGGAGGAGATCGGCCTGCGGGGTGCGCAGACGAGCTGCTACGGCGTTGATCCGCACGTGGCGATCGCCGTTGACGTCACGCACGCCACCGACTGCCCCACGATCGACAAAAAGGCCGAGGGCGACGTGGCTCTCGGCAGGGGGCCGGTCGTGTTCCGGGGACCCAACATGAATCCGCACGTGGTCGACCGCCTGTTTGCGGCGGCGAAAGCTCACGAGATTCCGATCCAACTGGCGGCCAGCGGCCGGGCGACGCCGACCGACGCCAACGTGTTGCAGACCACGCGTTCGGGCGTGGCGACGGGCCTGGTGAGCGTGCCCAACCGTTACATGCACTCCGCGGTCGAGACGATCTCGCTGGATGACGCGGATCGCACAGCAGACCTGCTCGCGGCATTCGTCCGCGGCCTCGAGGGCCCGATCAGCTGGGCCCCCTGAACGACGGCCGTGGGATCCCTCGCCGCAGCATCCCGGCCGGGGTCACGGGAGCAAGACACACTGCCAAGTTGGCACCTGCGGCCACCAGACGGGAAATCCGTCCGGCGTCTTCTCGCCAGAAAAGCCCGCAAAAATGGGAAAACGGCCTGCTTCGGCCATTCACGGCACGCGGGTTGCTTTCCTCTGGGGCATCCCGAGGATGGGTGCCAAATCGGTATCCACAACGTCAGTCAGACAGTCGAGAGGAGTCTTCCGTGGCCAAACAGATGGTGTTCGACGACGAGGCCCGTCAGCCGTTGCTCGCCGGCGTATCCAAGCTTGCCCGTGCCGTGAAGAGCACGCTCGGCCCCCGCGGCCGCAACGCCGTGCTCGACAAGGGCTGGGGTTCGCCCAAGGTCACCAAAGACGGCGTGACCGTCGCCGAAGATATCGACCTCGAAGACCCCTATGAGAATCTCGGCGCGCAGCTCGTCAAAGAGGCTGCGAGCAAGACCAACGACGTGGCCGGTGATGGCACCACCACGGCCACGGTTCTCGCCGAGGCGATTTTCCGCGAAGGCATCAAGATGATCGCCGCCGGCGCCGATCCCATGGCGCTGTCGCGGGGCATCCACAAGGCCGTCGCGGTCGTATCGAAGGCGGTGCTGGCGATGGCCACGCCGATCAATGAGAAGAACAAGAAGGAGTTGATGCAGATCGCGACCATCGCTGGCAACAACGATCCGACGATCGGCAACGTCCTCTCCGAGGCCTTCCTGAAGGTGGGCAAGGACGGCGTGATCACGGTCGAGGAGGGCAAGCAGGCCGAGACGACGGTCGATGTCGTCGAGGGCATGCAGTTCGATCGCGGCTTTCTTTCGCCCCACTTCGTGACCGATGCCGAGAGCCAGGTCTGCGAACTGGAAAACGCGTATATTCTGCTCTACGAAGAGAAGATTTCGAGCGCCAAGAATCTCGTGCCGTTGCTCGAAGCGATCAGCAAGGCGGGCAAGCCGCTCGTGGTGATCGCCGAGGATGTCGAGGGCGAGGCCCTGGCGACGCTGGTGGTCAACAAGCTTCGCGGGATCGTGCAGTCGGTCGCCGTCAAGGCTCCCGGCTACGGGGATCGCCGTAAGGCCATGCTCGGCGACATTGCCGTCCTCACCGGTGGCCAGGCAATCTTCAAGGATCTGGGCATCGCGCTCGACGGCGTCAAGCTCAGCGACTTGGGTCGTGCCAAGAAAGTGATCATCGAGGCCGAGAATACGACGATCGTCAGCGGTGCGGGCACGAAGGTGGCGATCGACGGTCGCGTGGCTCAGATTCGAGACGAGATTGAACGGACGACGAGCGACTACGACCGGGAAAAGCTTCAGGAACGACTCGCGAAGCTGGCCGGCGGCGTGGCCCAGATCAATGTCGGGGCAGCGACCGAGACCGAGATGAAGGAGCGAAAGGCCCTCATCGACGATGCCAAGAGTGCCGTTCAGGCGGCACTTGCCGAGGGCATCGTTCCGGGAGGTGGAGTGGCGCTCCTCCGCAGCGAGAAGGCGCTCGAGAAGCTCGACGTCGAAGGGGACGAGAAGATGGGTGCCTCGATCGTCCGCAACGCCCTGCGGTATCCGCTCGAGGCCATCGCCGAGAATGCGGGCACCGACGGGTCGGTGGTCGTCAATCGAGTTCGACAACTCAAGGGCAAGAACGACGGCTACGACGCCGATAAGGGCGAGTATTGCGACCTCGTCAGCGCTGGCGTGATCGACCCGGCCAAAGTCGTGCGAACGGCATTGCAAAACGCCGCCAGCGTGGCCGCGTTGTTGCTGACCACTGATTCGCTCATCACGGAGATTCCGAAGGATGAGGAACCCGCCGGTGGCGACGGCCATGACCACGGCATGGGCGGCATGGGTGGCATGGGTGGCGGCATGCCGGGCATGGGTGGCATGGGCATGGGTGGCATGGGTGGCATGGGTGGCATGATGTAGGCGTGTGCCCTGACCCGTGTGTGACCTCAACCGACTGACAGCTTTTTCAACTCGAACCGGAGACCAACGACATGGCAGCCAAGAACCTGAAGATTCGCCCCCTCGACGACCGTGTGGTCGTGGAGCCCGTTGAAGCCGAAGAGCGCACCGCCGGCGGCATCGTCCTGCCCGACTCGGCCAAGGAGAAGCCCCAGCGCGGGCACGTTGTTGCGCTCGGACCGGGCAAGCTTCTCGAGAGCGGCCAGCGTGCGGCGCTCTCAGTGTCGGTCGGCGACGAAGTGATCTATGGCAAGTACTCGGGCAGCGACATCGAGGTCGACGGCCACGACGTGAAGATCCTCCGCGAGAGCGATATCCT
>JAUMAF010000111.1:0-2977 GCA_032117045.1 Pirellulales bacterium
CACGAACAACGACTACAACGGCCCCACCTACGTCTACGGCGGCGGCTCGCTCACGCTTGGCGCGAGCAACGTGATCCCAGCCGCCTCGAGCCTGATCCTGGGCGGCACCGGCAGCGACACGGGCACGGGCACGTTCAACACCGGCCTGAACATCGACACGGTCGCCTCGCTGACGACGAGCAGCGCGGGCGCGACGGTGGGCATCTCGATCAACGGCGCGACGGCCGGCGGCCTGACCACGACGGGCAATGTCACGTTCGGCGCCGGCACCGACACGCTGGCCCTCTCGCTCACGAGCCCGACGCTCGGCCGCTACACGCTGCTTTCCTACGCCAGCCGCACCGGCGAGTTTGACTCGGTCACGGGCAACGGCAACTACAACGTCGTCTACGGCGGCACCTCGATCGACCTGCAGCACAAGGCGACGATTGGCACGATCACGGCGACGCCGGCGAGCGCCACCATCATCGTGGGCGGCACGACGTCGTTTGGGTTTACGGTGCAAAACTCGGCCCCGTCGCTGGGAGCAGATCTGCTGGCGACCGTGTCGACCGGCTCCAACGTGATCGGCTCGGCGTCGCTGGGTGCGGTGGCGGCCGGAGCCACGAGCAGCTCGGTCAGCGGCCTCTCCTTCACGAGCAACACCGTGGGCCTCGGCCAGACCGGCTCGTTCACGCTCACCGACGCCGCGGCGACTAACTCACCGCAGCAGGGCAGCGTGATGGTGGACGTGCTCAACCATTCGTTGGCCAGCTTCGCGGCGACCGACACGGCGACGAAGACGCTCAACTTCGGCACGTATGACAACGGCGTCTGGACGGGCAGCGACGGCACGCTCGGCTACTCAATCTTCAATATCGCGTCGCTCGGGTTCACCGATGCCCAGACGGCCGGACTCGACCTCTACGACTTGGTGTTCACGAGCGGCAATGACGGTATCTTCAGCCTCGGCTACTCGCAGTTCCAGAATCTCGCCTCGGGCAGCTCGAACGGATTCTCTGCGAGCGTGCTTTCGCCGGGGTCGCTCGTCGATGGCTTCTATACGGCCACCTACACGCTCAAGTTCCGCGATCAGCAAAACCTGTCGGGTGCCGCAAACACCCGCGACCTCCAGATCACGTTGAGCGCGAATGTGATCGTCGTGCCCGAGCCGGGTGCGATCGCCCTCGCCGGCATCGGCATCGCCGCCGCGGCCTACGCGTATCGCCGCCGCCGCACCTAATCGCCACGCGTCACCCCACCGGCTCCCGCCGGGGGCTTTTGGGGGGTGGGCCTTTTGCCGGAAGCCCCTCGCGGAAGCGAGTGGGGTGACGCCCGCCATCACCATCCGGCCAGACTTACGGCCGGGCTCGGTGCGAGGCAGCATTTTTCTTGCCGATTCGCCTTTGCGGGCGATATCCTTCACGTATGAGCACCGCCGAAATCCTTGCGGAGTTGACACGTCTTTCCGCCGAGGAGCGCCGGCAGATTGCCCGGCGTCTCGCGGAACTCGAAGGCGGCGTGATAGGCCATCGAGGTGACGTCTTGTCGGCGGGCGACATGGCCGAACTGCGGGCCAAGCTGGATCGTTTCGCCGAGGAGTGGGACAGCCCGGAGATGAGCATCTATGACGACTACGACGCCTCCAAAGCCGGTTTGCAGACGCGGTGACGTCGTTCTCGTGCTCTTTCCGCATGCGGATCTCCGCGGGGCAAAAACTCGGCCGGCGTTGATTGTTCAGGCAGACGATCTCTGCGCGTGAAAAAGGGGACGCAGCTCATTTCGCCCTAGGCGAAATGAGCTGCGTCCCCCCCCCATTTTCACCCCGAGCGTCATCCCACCGGCTCCCGCAGGGGGCTTGGGATGAAGCGACTCACCGGCTCCCGCCGGGGGCTTCGGGGAACGTGCCCCGCGGTCACCAAAAACGCGCGCCGCGCCCCAAAAACCCCTCGCGGAAGCGAGCGGGGTGACGCCCTCCATCACCATCCGGCCCGTTGCCCAAATGCCCCGCCCTCGATCGCGACGGGGCGGAAATCTGCTCCCGTTCCGAATTTACTCTGAACGAGGGGAGCGTCAGGCCGACCGCTTTGGCTCGACGTCGACCTCAATATCGAGCAGCCTCGAGAGCGCCGCCCGCACCACGGCGCTGCGGCCTGGGAGGTTGTGGCTGACCGCGTACGCATCGATCGCGTCCAGTACTGGAATTTCGTCGGAAGTGAACGTCGTTCCGACGGCCACCTGGCCACCGGCGCGGGCAGACTCCTCGCGTGCCCAAGCGACGATCTCCGGCCGCTCCGCTTCGACTGCGGCCCGGATGGCGGCATGCCGCTCACGTTCCGCTGGCGTAGCATCGCGGAAGATTCGCTTGCCTAGAGTGTGTTTCTCAGGCCGCTCCGAGTCGCTCATGCGTCCACCTCGAATGCTGTGATCACGCATACCGTGACACTGTCGACGAACTCGTAAACAACAACCGCCCAACGGCCATCCGCTGTAATTCCAGTTGCCATCGGCCTGCCGGTCGCCCGGCTGAACCCAGTGGCCATGGGACTGCAAACAATCGCTTCGGCATCCTCAATCTCGATGCCATGGTCGGCAATGTGCGACACATTTCCGCCCGGTTCCGAATTCCAGATGAAATCATACCACGGCATGCGAATTCCTTTGCATGCCAGTAGCATATACGGCCGTATACCATCCGTGTCAATCGCGGCGTTACGGCTTGTGCAGCAATCCCCAAAGCCCCTCGCGGCAGCGAGCGGGGTGACGCCCGCCATCGCCATCCGGGCATTTGCCGGGGCTTCTGGGCCCGGGGCACCGTGGGATTTACGGGGAATGGATAAGTGACCTTCGGAGCGGCAGATATGCCGCCCTGCCCGCCGCCTCGTCTCGCCCGGAGAGCTTTTCCCACCATGAGCCTGCACCGTTCCGCCGCGCGTGTCGCCCTGCTCCTCGCCTGCCTCGTCGCCCCGGCGATCGCCCTGCCCTGCCTGGCCAATGA
>JAUMAF010000112.1:0-4706 GCA_032117045.1 Pirellulales bacterium
GAGGAGTTTGCTCATGATGTCTTTCGCTCGTATGTCCCGTGTTGTCTTTATATTCGGCGTGGCGGCCCTGCTTGGAGTGCCGACCGTTCCTGCCCGCGCCGTCACGATCGACTGGGTGACGGTCGGAAACGCCGGTAACGCCAACGACCCGGCTACCGGGAATCTCTACGGTGGCGTGAACTACTCGTACCAGATCGGCACGTACGACGTGACGATTGGTCAGTACACGGCGTTCCTGAATGCCGTGGCAGCGACCGACACTTACTCGCTCTACAACGCGGCCATGGCAACCATCGCCAACGTGGCGGGCATTTCACGGGCGGGCTCGTCGGGCTCGTACACCTACAGCGTGATCGCCCCATCGGGCATAACACCGGCAGGAGCCAGTAGCCCCGGCAACCGTCCGATCACCTGGGTGAGTTGGTGGGATTCTGCCCGGTTTTCGAACTGGATGGCAAACGGCCAGCCGTCGGGAGCGCAGGACAGCACGACGACCGAGAATGGTGCCTACAACGTGAACGGGGCGACGAGCGGCAATGCACCGGCCAAGAACGTGACGAACCCGAACACGAGTGCTGCTCCGACGTTCTTCATCCCGAATGAGAATGAGTGGTACAAGGCGGCCTACTACAGTCCGACGCTTAACTCGGGCTCGGGCGGCTACTACGCCTATGCCACGCAGAGCAACACGGCTCCGGGCAATCAGATCGGGGGCGGGGCGAATCAGGCGAACTACGCTCCCGGTGACGTTTTTTCCGTGACGCAGTCGGACGATCAAGATGGGGGCCAGAACTACCTGACGGACGTGGGCGCATTCTCTGGGAGCGGGAGTTTCTACGGCACGTTTGACCAGAGCGGGAACGTGTATCAGTGGAATGATCTGGATGGCACTTCCGGCTCGTCTCGTGGGCTGAGGGGCGGCGGCTGGGACAGCTGGGACGAGATAGACTTGTCGTCCTCCGGCCGGCGGGGCTCGTACGACCCGTCGGACGAGAGCCTCCGCATCGGTTTTCGTCTCGCAAGTCCGGTTGCCGTGCCCGAACCATCGACGTGGGTGATGGGACTGGCGGGAATTGCCTGTGGAGGCTGGCAGATGGTTCGGCGTCGCCGGGCACGGTAATCTCCGCCCTTTGGCCTTTATCCCTTTATCCCTTTGGCGAAGCGGGTGGACGTGAGCGGCTCGGTTGACCGCCTTCGCCTGTGAGGCGTCGCTTCGGCTCTGGTCCCGCCGCCGCGGAAGCACCGGCTCCGGTATCACGGCGTGTTCGCCCCGAATCACAGGCTCAGGCCCGCCGTCACGGCGCTCGCGATCGGGAATGACGGCATTCCATGCCACGGTGCGGACGGCCCGCGAGAAGAGCGGTTTCAAGGCGGGTCTGCGCCGACAAGAAAACCCCGGCCTTGAGCGTGGACACGAAGCACCTCGGCACCTCCACCATCGGGCCGCATCCAGCCCGATCGGTTCCGGCTGTTGCTCCTCGTGATCCGCCCCGCTCGGCCGTCGTTTGCCGAAGTGCCATTGGCCGACCAGTCCTTTGGCCCGCAGCCGGTCCGCCATTTCGTGCGCGCCACGCCCGTTTCGTCACAATTCAAACCGGATGGAACGCCTGCGAAACCGAATCAGTGCTAGGCTCCGCCACCCCCAGGAGAACCGATTCAAAGGCGAATCTCTATGCCGCTGGCCAGGCCGCCCTGCCGCTCGTCGGCGGTGGCACCCTGCCGCCGGCAGTCGTGCTCACCCCTGGCACTGGCCGCGTGCTCAGCTTCGCGAGCGTATCGGGCAGCGTCTCCTACAACGACGTCGACGCCCCTCTGGCCTACCTCGGCCAGTACAACGGCCCGGACGGCGGCGCGGTGAACTTCGAGGACGCCAACTGGCCCAACAACTATCTGACGACGTCCGGCACGCCCGGCCTGCTTCCCCCCTCGGCCGCAAACGCCCCCACGACCTTCTACATGGACATGGCCAGCGCCGGCGGAGTGTCCGGGCTCTTGCTCTACGAGTCGGATCCGTCCGCCCGAAGGGTGATGTTCCTGTCGGGCCTGTTCACGTCGGGCAGCGTGCCGCAGTCGCCGGCACCCGCAAGCCTCAACTTCAGCAGCAGCTACGGCAGCAACCCGCTGACCACATCCTTCGCGCAGCTCTCACCGCTCCTGAACCAGTCCTTCTACATCGGCGACGGGCTCACCGGGACGGGATCGGGGGGCACGCAGTCGTTCCTCGTACCCGACGGGGCCACGGGGGCTGTCGCAGTTGGATGCCACCGCTGGCGGCGGTCCGGTCGGCACGGCACGTCGCCGCGCTAGGTTTCGCCGGGGACGATTGCCGCGTCGTCGGCCACTTTGATCGATTCGAGGTAGAACTCCCGACCGGCGCGGACGTCGCCGCGCAGCGTGCCGCACTCGTGGCAGGCGAACTTTTTGCATGTCGGGGAGGGCCAAAGGATAGTCCGGTCAATGGCACCTCCGCACCGGTCTTTCGGCTGATGAGCGACTCGTGAGCCCTCGGGAGGAGCGGCCCGAGCGTCCGGAGCGGGTTTCTCGAAACGCCCCGCGCCCGCTTCGGTGGCGTTTTTCTGGCGTCTGCGCAGACCGCGTCCCAGTCGGCCGTTCCCGAGGCTTCGACGCCTCGCGTCCGAAGCCGGTCAGAGGCTGTGGATGTCGATCACGGGCAACTCGTCGGGCGACATCTGAACCGCTTCGCCATCGTCATGGATCTGCACGAGCTTGCCCCAGTCGATCGGCGGGCCACGGGCGGGAGAGACGGGCGGAGGCTCGAGCGGCTCGCCGGGCCGGCTGGTCGGGCGACTCGTCAGAAAAACGTGTGCGGAATGGAGATTGTTGGTATGATCTTCCTCCATGCGACGCGATTTTGAGGGTGTTCTCCGATCGTGGCGGCAGCGGCCGGATCGGAAACCGCTGGTCGTAAAAGGGGCTCGGCAGACCGGAAAGACCTATGTGCTCCAGCGGTTCGGGGCCGCCGAGTACGCCGCGGTGCACGTACTCAACTTCGAGGCCGACCCGCGGCTGGCCGCCGTCTTCGACGGTGAACTCGATCCCACACGGCTGGTCCGCGACCTCGCGCTCCTGGCCGGGTTCGATCCCCAGGCGGCCATCAATGGCACGGCACTCCTCTTTTTTGACGAGATCCAGGCCTGCCCGCGAGCGCTCACGAGCCTGAAGTACTTCGCCGAGTCGCTGCCGGCGGTGCACGTCGTGTCGGCGGGGTCACTGCTGGGAGTCGAACTGTCACGTGCCGCGTCGTTCCCCGTCGGCAAGGTGCAGCTGCACACACTCCATCCGCTCGACTTCTTCGAGTTTCTCGATGCCACCGGCCGCGGGGCCTATCGCACCCGGCTCGAGGAGGTGGCCGCGATCGAGCCGCTGCCCACAGCCATCCATGCCGAACTGGTCGCAGCCCTGCGGGAATATCTCGTCGTGGGGGGCATGCCCGAAGCGGTGGCGGCGTTCGGTGAGAACCGAGACTTTGCCCGCGCGCGGCGGATCCAGAAGGACATCGTAGCCGCCTACCGGCTCGACTTCGCCAAGCACGCGCCGTCCTCTCTTGTGCCGCGATTGGCGATGCTGTGGGATGCCATTCCCGGGCAGCTGGCCCGGGAAAACCGGAGGTTTCTTTTCTCGGCCGTCCAGCGTGGGGCGAGGGCACGCGACTACGAGGACGCGTTGCTCTGGCTCGAGCAGGCGGGGCTCGTGCATCGGTCATTCGCCGTGGCCAAGCCAAAGCTCCCGCTCGCCGGCTACTGCAATCGTCGGCTCTTCAAACTGTTCGGCCTCGATGTGGGCCTGCTGGCAGCGGTGGCGAACCTCTCGGCGGCAGTCGTGTTGCAAGGCAACGCGGTATTCGAGGAGTTCAAAGGATCGCTTGCCGAGCAGTTCGTGGCCCAGCAGCTCGTGGCGGGCGAAGCGGCCGCCGACCCGCGGCCGCTGTTTTACTGGCGGAACGAGAAGACGGGCACCGAGGTGGATTTCCTGATCGAGGACGCTGCGATCGTGCCGCTGGAAGTGAAGTCGGGGACGAATGCGCGAAGCAAGAGCCTCGCCAGTTACCGTCAGCACTTCGCGCCGCCGCAGGTCGTGCGGGCGAGCCTCCTCAACCTGAAGGCGGATGGTGACACGATCAACGTGCCGCTCTACCTCCTGCCGATGTTGCCGCGCCTGCTGCACACGCCGCGTTGATCGGCCGGTCGCGGCTCATCGAGACTCATCTGCAGCGGCGGAACTCGTCCGATTGCCGCCGTTTTCACGTCAGGCCCGCGCGACGAGGTCGTAGGCGAACTGATCGGATGCGTTGCGGCTGCGAACGAGGGCGAAAGTGCAGTCAAGGATAGTCCGGTCAATGGCACCTCCGCACCGGTCTTTCGGCTGATGAGCGACTCGTGAGCCCTCGGGAGGAGCGACCCGAGCGTCCGGAGCGGGTTTCTCGAAACGCCCCGCCCGCTTCGGTGGCGTTTTTCTGGCGTCTGCGCAGACCGTGTCCCAGTCAGCCGTTCCCGGGGCTTCGACGCCTCGTGTCCGACGCCGGTCAGAGGCTGTGAATATCGATCACGGGCAACTCGTCGGGCGACATCTGAACCGCTTCGCGATCGTCATGGATCTGATGCGCGTCGCAGCAGCCTTCCGTGGCGTGACCGTCGCCCCTATGCCCGCCGGTCACCGCCTCTTGGCGCTTTCCGACGTTCCCGATC
>JAUMAF010000113.1:0-17344 GCA_032117045.1 Pirellulales bacterium
CTCGATCCGCGGCGCTGCAGGGCCGAAGATTGCCTTTGCCGCCGCACGGCGGGCATCGACATCGGGCTTTTCCTCGAGAGACCGCACGATCGTGGCAAGAGCGGCGAGCGGCTCCTTGGCCACGGCGTCGGGAGTGAGTTTGAGCGGCTGGAGCGCCGCCTTTCGTTGCTGGTCTTGTGTCGCATCCACCGGACCGGCGGCCGACGCGACGAGCTGTTCGATCGAGGCCACGCCGAGATCGCCGAAGAGCGCCCGCAACGCCGGAATACGATCCGCCGGCGGTACGACGGTCGCCGCTCGTCGCAGGACCGTCTCGAGCGGCACCAGACTGGCCGCGCCGCCACCGGCGTCGGGTTCGAGCAGATCACTCCACGAGAGCTTCAGGGCATCGAGGCCGGCAGCGGGCCGCGCGGTCGCATACTGCGGCCAGCCCACCGCGGTCAGGAGCCTTCCGCCCAGCGACATCCGCTCGAACATGCCCGCGAAGCCGACGCTCATTTCCCGGTCGCCGCCGTCGCGATCGTCGCCCGGACGCCAGAAGTCGAGCCGCAGGCTTTCCAGGGTCTCCTCGATGTCGCTGCCCGGCGGATCGTTTGGCTGGATCACTGATCCCGGCCGCTGCCGCCAGCGGATCGCATTGGTCAGGCCGCGAACATAGATCGAAAAAAAGTCGATGCGTGGATCGATATCCTCCCACGTCGCTACTCCCCACCGCACTTCACCCGGTGCCATCTCGGTGGCCGACATCTCGGCACTGTCGAGAAACTTCTGCCGGGGATCCTCGCGGAGGCGGATCGCCTCCATGGCGGAGGGCAGGATCCGATCGAGATACCCGCGGTAGGAGGCAAGCCCCTCACCGCTCTCAACCGGCTCGAGACTCTCGAGCACGAAGTGCGGCAGAAAGCGAATCGGCGACTCGAACGGCTCGGTTCGCCGCTGTGCCGGATCGAGTGCTCCAGCTTCGTCCTTGGCCATGACGAGGCGGCGTCCGCCGACGTTCTTGACTCGATAGACCATGTACCAGATCCGCTTCCGCTGCATCCGTGCATCAGTGGCTGGCACGTCGACATCGAGCATCCGCGGCGGCTTGAACGCGAACTCGAGGCACCAGATATCCCGCGGATATTCCCGGCCACGGCCCCGTTCCACGAGCGTCGTGTTGGCGGCCGCCATTTCCGGCGTCCAGGCGAGACCGGCAAGGCCCTCGGTGATCTCCAGGATGTCGGCCCGCTGGAGCGCGTCGTCGGTGGTCTTGTCGGCCGGGATCACCGTGACCGCGCCCGGGGCCAGGCGGCGAAAGCCCTGCGGAGCGGCAGCACAAGACAGGCCAGCCCACCCCGCGAGCGCGAGGCATCCGCAGGCCGTCGCGGACCGTCGGGCAAGCCCCGGTCCGGCGGGCCTGAAGGCGTTCAGAAACCGGCCGAGTGACTGCACGAGGAACACCATGGTCTCAACCCCGATCAAGGAGATTTCATCCGAAAATCATAGCCGAAAACGGACCACCAACGCCTCAGCAATCAAACCACCGGACATTCCTTGATTGCCCAATCGCCCCAAGGCACACTATTGGGAAAGTCGTCGTGGGGTGGGAAAACTGGCCTTCGCCTTCCCGAACATCCGACAGATAACTCCCGATTAAGACACTTCCAATCGCACCGGCCGTGGCAGCGAGACCTCGGTTCGGAGATTCGGGCCGCATCCGCAGCATGCTTCAGAAAAATCCTCTGCATCCGCCGCGGCCCGCTGGACAAACCGTTCCTTCGGTATCACGGGGTTTTCGGGCCGCCCTGCCTTTCGTGTCGGCAGAGGACTTCGACCAGACTGGCATTCTGATGGGCGTTGATCCCTGTGAGTCGCGGTATTGGTGGATACCGGAACTGTATGGCCCGGAATCCAGCACGGGCCTGCCTCCGAGCGGTGGTCAGGCCACCCGTCGGCCCGCGATTCGGTCGACGACCGCTGCCTGATCGACCTCGGCCGCCAGGTCCGCGTAATCCTCGGCGCCGTTGGAATCGATCGCGTAGTCGAAGATCGACTGCCCAAAACTCGGCGCCTCGGCGAGACGGATGTTTCGCCGAATGCGGGTGGCGAAGAGCCGGCCGCCGCTCCACGCCGGATGGGCGGCCCCGCCCCCGGAGAAAAAGGCATCGACATCCCGGCCGATTTCGCCGGCCAGACGGGTCGATGCCTCGTACATGCAGAGCACCACGCCGAGCAACCGGAGCGATGGATTCACACGGTCGGCGACCAGTTCGATGGTCTCGAGGAGTTTGCTCAGCCCGTGCAGCGCCAGAAAATGGGGCTGGAGCGGCAGCAGAACCTCGTTCACGGCGGCCATCGCGTTGAGCGAGAGGAGGCCCAGCGACGGCGGGCAGTCGATGATCACGTAGTCGAAGGCCGATTGATCTGCGGCATCCGCCCCCGAGCGGGCGGCCTGAAACCGACCGTCGGCCGCCATCCGCTGCCGCAGGATCGATTCCCGACCGGCCTTCCCGGCCAGTGCCATTTCGACCGCCGAGAGGTCGATGTGCGCCGGCACCACGCTCAGGGTGTCGGTGACCGGCACACAGGCGGCCGCCAAGGGCTGGCCGGCGGTGAGCACGTCGAACACCGTCGGCCCGTCGGCACCCGGGCTGACGCCGACATGCAGCGTGGCATGGGCCTGCGGATCGAGATCGATCAGGCAGACCCGCTTGCCGGCGCGAGACAAGGCCACCGCGAGGTTGACCGAGGTGGTGGTCTTTCCGACTCCGCCCTTCTGGTTGGCCACGGCGATCGAGCGCATGACGGTCTTTCCTGAATGCCCGCAGCCAGGTCTCCGCGAGGGACGGAGGATGGGCGGGGCGAGGGACGATAGGCTTGCCCCGCTGCTTCCGAAAGGTCGGTTTTGCCCAGGTTACAGTCCTGCTGGCCGCCCCTCGCCGGGCGAACTGGCCTCCGGCAGCGTCGCCTCGATCCATCGCCGCAGGCCTCGGCCCACCCGGCCCAGCCCCGCCCTCCCGGGCCTCCCCACCACGGCGATGACTCCCGGATCGTCGAGATCGACCGCCAGCGTTGCCGACGGAGAATCCAGCTCGCCCGCACGAAAGAAGGCAAATGCCATGTCCCAATCGGGAGCCGACCGCTGTCGGGTCGCATCGGAAGACCAGTTGAAGTTGGCGTCTTCCACCAATCCGCGGCGGAGGTGCACCAGGCCCGGGGCCGCCGAAATGTCCGTGCGGTCGAGGGCCATGACCCGGCCGGTCGATGCATCGGTCTGCAGCCGCCAGAGTTCGACCCGAGGTGCCGACTGGATGCTTCGCGCCGCGTCGGCACCGTAAAATGCCAGGCAACGCCGCGTCTGGTTCCACTGAAACCAGACCGCGAACGTGGCCAGCCCAAGGGCCAGAATCAGCAGCGACACGACGAGCGCGGACCCGATGCCACCGGCCGCGGCCTGCCGCAGTTGCACTCGTCGCGACGATGCCGCCGATTCGCGGGGTGCCTTCATGGCGTTCGTGAGAAAAGCAGAGGATGGTGTGCTGAACGGCGTGGGGCTATCGGCCCCGGCATCCACTGTATACTTCGGATCCGATATGGTTCCCGGAGCACCCCCTATGGCCAATGCGTTTGACCCCTATCGCGAAGCACTCGTGGTCGAGAATCACACGATCTGGTCCGCGGACTGTGAAGATTGGTCGGCGGCAGACAAGGCCCGGGTCGAGCGGTTGCTGCACTCCAACCCGCAGGAGGCGGCCGACCTTGATTACCTTCGGCAGCACACTGGCTTTGCCCGGGTGATTACCGTCACTCCGGCCGATCTCGACCGCGTGAGCGTTGCCTGACCGTGGCCACCATTCGCGTGAACTTGCCCGGTCCGTCATCCCCAGTGGAAGCACGGGCGGGCGACACCCGTGCCACCCGCCGGGAGGGCGACCGCTCGTACGACGTGGTCTGCGGCCTTGAAATCCTGGGCTCCGTGGGGGGTTTGGTCCGCGATGCTGGGCCGCGGCGGGCGATCGTGATCGCGGATGCCGCCGTGGCGGAATCCCACGCGGCCCGCGTGATGGACTCGCTTCACAAGGCCGGGGTGGAAGCCGCGGCGCTCACCGTTCCCTCCGGCGAGGCTTCGAAGTCGCTGGAAGCTGCCGGCCGACTGTGGGAGGCCTTGGCGGGACTGGCGGCAGACCGCAGCACCCACATCGTTGCGGTTGGGGGCGGGGTGGTCGGCGATCTGGCCGGATTCGTGGCCGCGACGTTCGCCCGGGGCCTCCCGGTGTGGCAGGTTCCCACCACCCTCGTGTCCCAAGTCGATAGCGCGATCGGCGGAAAAACAGGCATAAACCTGGCCGCAGGCAAGAACCTCGTGGGCGTGTTCTGGCAACCCCGCGGTGTCGTGGCCGACATCGCCACACTGGCCACGCTGCCTCAGCGGGAGTTTGTCAGCGGGCTGGCCGAGGTCGTCAAATACGGGATGATCCTCGACGCCGGGTTTTTCGACTGGCTCGAGTTGAATGCCGATGCGGTGCTCGCTCGCGAACCAGCGGCGCTCGGGCATGCCGTCGAGCGGTCGGCGGCCCTCAAGGCGGCCGTCGTGGAGCAGGATGAGCGGGAAATTTCTGGCCTGCGGGCCGCACTGAACTACGGCCACACCTTTGGCCACGCCTACGAAACGGCGGCTGGTTACGGCGTGCTCCTGCATGGCGAGGCGGTGGCCATCGGAATGGCCCGTGCCGCCCGCTTAGCCTTGGATTTAGGGCGAATTCAGGCCGACGTCGTCGCTCGCCAAGATCGGTTGTTGTCGCGATTTCAGCTGCCCGTCTCGCCCCCCGCCCACCTCCGCAACGCAGAACCTCTGCTCCTGATCATGGGTCGCGACAAGAAGACCGTGGGGGGCCAACTCCGGTTTGTGCTCCCCAGCAGGATCGGCCACGTCGACCTCGTCGACGGCGTGCCGGTCGAGGCCGTCCGCCGGGTCCTCGAAGCCTAGCGTTGCCTGCGAGGGCTGGGGCCGAACCCTGGCCCCCGGAACCAAACGCAGGTCGCCCGCGGCCTCACGTCCGGTCGGCTTGTACGAGGCAAGCCTTCCCCAAGCCCCACAGGTGCCGCGGTCATCCGGGGGTCCATCAGGGGGGATGGGGGTGGAGCGATTCGCCCCACCCCCTGGTCGCTCCCGACCAGGCGCTGGAGCGATTCGCACCAGCGCCTGGAGCGAATCGCTCCAGGCGCCGCCGGCCGCCAAAACGTCAGATCTGCTTTTTTCAGCCAAAAACGCAGTTTTTTATTTTTCCGAAGCCTCCCGAAGGAATTGGCACGGTACGTGCATTTGATTCTTGGCAGTGGCGAAGACGCCCAGCCCTTCCGGGCCGCCCATGCAACGGGCTTCTGGACGGTGATGGGAGTGTCTCGCTGTGAGTTGCCTCGATGCTCGTGTCCGTGATTTCCGTGCTCCCTCACACCCTCCGCATAAAGGAGTTCGCTCATGAACCACAGCTATGCGATCGGGATCGGTTCCCGATCAGCTGCGACGTGCTGGGCTCTGACGCAGGCCGACGTGCTGCTCTGTGCCCTGCCCATCGCCCTGTTTCTGTCGATCGTGTCGTTGGTCTAGTTCAGACGTTTTCCGTCTTCACTCGCTTGGTTTCATCAGTTCTGCGTGCCTTCCACCGTGAATGTGCTCTCTCGAGATAAGGCTCTTCCCGTGATCAATCCACTCAGTTCGTCCAGTGCTCCTTCGGTCCGCATCCTGTCGTCGTTGTTCGTGAGTTGCCTGATGGCGGCCTCGGCAGTGGCGATCGTGGTGGCCGGCTGAATGCCGTCGAGTTGCCTTTGAACCGTGTCGTTTCGCTGGTTTCTCGTCTTTCTCACTATTCGTTCACCTCTCGTCTCCCAGGTGTTGCCATGCGTGCCTCTCTCAAGTTTTTGCTTCGCGGTTCCTGCTCAGCCCTCATGATGGCGGGCCTGTCGGCTGGCAGCGTTCACGCCGGTGACCTCGGCCTGGCGCACGCCATGCAGAGCGATGTGGTCGGTTCGCTGTCGGTGATGAATGATCTCGAACCATCCTCAGGCCTGCCCTCGCTCACTCAGTCGATTTCTGTGAAGGCCGCCCCGACCGTCACGCCTGGCTTCCAGTTTCGGTCGTCCATTCCGGCGGTCGATCGGTCGCAGGACTACGCCTCGCGGGAACTGTTCGCTCACTCCAAGTCGGTCGTGCCACTCTTGGTCGGCGATATCGCGCCGACCGTCGCCCCCGTCGTTCGGCCGATGTCGGGCCGATCGGTCGGTGCCCGTCCGTCGCTGCCGTGGTCGAAGCGTTCCACCGCCTCGGCCTCCAACTGATCAATCTCGCGTCCTTTCACTCGTCACAATCTCCAGCTCGGTAACACAGGGTTATTCACATGGACACGCTCAAGTTCGACGGCTCGCTCCGCTCCATCGGCATCAACGAAATCGTGATTGTCGATGCCACCTGCGACCGATACGGTGACTTTGTCCAGGCCGCCCAGCTGGGCGAGGTCGGCCTGCACTTCTGCGTCGACGGCCGTTCCGCCGTGCGACTGTCGCGACGGTTTCGGGCCGACGCATGGCTGGTGGCAGCTGAACTGCCTGACATGTCCGGCTTCGACCTGCTCGACATGCTCTCGCCGCACGTGCTTCAGGGAGGCGTTGACCCGCTGCTCTCGGGCTCACGCATCTCGCTGGATCGCATCGGTCACGGTATGCGTTCAGGCATCTTCATCGTGTCCGACACCTACCGTCTCGAGGACGAGCAACGGGCCCTGACATCCGGTGTCGCAGGCTACTTGGTGCGTCCGATCACGCTCGACGTGATTCGCGCCACCCGGGTTCCCGCGCAACTCGTCGACTCGGCAACTGCCTGCTGATCATCCGCTGCCTGTTTTTTGATCCGCGGTGCTCGAGATCGCCAGTCCATATCGCTTGAATCGGAGCCTCCCATGAGTCCTGCGGGCCCCCTCGCATCGTTCCTTCCGGGTTCCGTGCCGAGTGTCGTCGTGGTCGATCCACGATTCGACGCTTATGCGACTCTGGCCGCCAGCGCCCGCATGGGCAAGGTTTCGCTGCACCTCAGATCTGGTGGCAGCGACGCCCTCAGGCTGGGTCGCCGGCTTCATGTGGATGCGTGGCTCGTGGCGGCGGAACTTGACGACATGTCCGGCCACGACTTCGTGGAACTGCTCCGTGGCGACTCCCACCAATCTCCAGTTGCCATGCTGATCGACGCAGCCGACGGCCGGCGAAACGTCGTCGCTTCGTCTGAGGCCCTCGAGGCAGGCGCCGATACTGCTCTCACCCACCCGATCAGCCTTGCCGATCTCGAGCGCCTGCTGGGCCTCCCGAGCGAGGAACGCCTGCGGGAGTTTTCGCCCGCCAGTCGCTCGAGGTCCTTCGTGACCCTGCCGGTCGGAGTTGGTGCGGCGGCGATTGCGATCGCCGTGTTGATGATGGGCTGAGCCATCTTCGCCGAAGACCGTCATTCTCTTCCTTCTCATCTCCCGCTTCTGGAACCAACTCATGCGGCCGCCCGTGCCCGTGGCCGTGCTTGCAGCCGCTTTCATGATGGTCGGAGTGATGGGAAGAGCGGGTTCCGCCCAAAACGACTGGCAGTTTCCTGATCCCTATTTCGGGGCGATCGAAATTCAGAAGTCTCACCCGCTCCCCAAATCACGGCAGACTCGCAGCGGTCAACAGCCTCCGCTGCTTGGCCCGCCTCCGCCGCTCGCCGCACCGGCCACGACCAACCAAACACCTCCAGCCAGGCCGCGTCTGTTCCGCGGTCGTGGCCGCTGGGCCGGCCGAGGAACGACGCCGTGACGCATTGGGCCGCGGCACAATCGGTTGCTCCGCGCCGCAGCCTGTGGCTCGTCGCGGCACTCTCTGGCGGTCTGCTCGCGGCCTGCTCGCCAACGCTCGCCGTCCCCATCGAGTCCACGCGAACACTCGATGCCGCCGTCGTGCGGCAGGCGGTTTCGGGCGAGCAAGGGCTCCGCTCAACGGCCATGGCCCCCTCGAGCACGCTTGCCGATGCCGGTGCGACCATGACGTATGGAGTGGCCCCGTCGGATGGGTTCGATCCGTCGGCTGATGCCACCACGACCGTCGGCGGCTACACCTTCGATCTCAACGCATTTCTGGGGGCAGACCGCTACTACGGCGCCTCGACGCCGATCACGGGCCAGAACACGATCACCACCAATCTGGAAGCGGGCTTCTTCTGGAATGGCCACGAGACGCTGCAGCATGTCGTCACCAACACGACGAACTTCATCTCGGGCACGACCTCGTGGGGAGGGGCCAGCATCTCGGCCAAGTACGACCGCCATGCCACCTGGGCCGCGATGTTCATCGGCGGCCGGGAGACCGTCGGCGGCGGGGTGTACCAGCAGGGTGTGGCCTACGGCACGGACCTGCGATCGGCGGCGATCGCGTCGGGCTGGTTATCGCCAGCCTACGCGCTGAGCTTCAACCTTTTTGTGGAGTCGTTCCTCGTGCCCTACGAACGGACGTTTGGCATCGCCGACGTGGTCAACTCGAGCTTTGGATTCACCGACCCCGGCGGCTCGGATGGACTGTCCGTCGTCATGGACGCCTACGCCTTCCAAAATCCAAACACGACCTATGTGGCCAGCGCCGGCAACAGTGGGCCGTCGTCGAACACCGTCGGATCGCCGGGCTCCGACTACAACGCGATCACCGTCGGCGCCCTGACCAATGCCAATGTCTTCGACGCGGTGGCGAGCTTCAGCAGCCGCGCTCCGCAGACCTTCGCCTATCTCAGCGGCACCACGACGACCGTCGTGCCCGGTGTGCGGGCGGCCGTCGACATCTCAGCGCCGGGGGCGTCTCTCGTGAGTGCCTTCTATGGAGGCCAGAACGGCGGCAACAATCCGACGCTCACCAGTTCCACGAATCAGGGCACGGCCGTCGATGCCTATTCCCTCGGCATCGCCGGCACGAGCTTTGCAGCTCCGATCGTGGCCGGCGGGGCCGGCCTGGTCACGAGTGCCGCCAAGACGCTTCCCACGCTCGCATCCAACCCAAACGCGACCCAGAGCGTGGTCGTGAAATCCCTGCTGCTCAATGGAGCCGACAAAACCACCGGCTGGAACAACGGTCAGCAGTCGGTGACCGTCGGCGGCACCACCTTCATCAGCACGACCCAGTCGCTCGACTACGCAGCCGGCACGGGTCGGATGAATCTCGACACGACCTTCGACCTGCAGGTGAACGGCCAGACCGACGTTGCCGGCACGGGCACCGGAAGCCTGGGAACGGTCGTGAAGAGCGGCTGGGACTACGGCAATGCGGTCGTCGGCGCGGTCAACGAGTATGTCATCGCCGACTCGCTCCTTGGCGGCACGACGTTCACCACCACGCTCTCCTGGCTGCGAAACCGCTTTTTCGATTTTAACACCCTCGAATACGCCGACGTGGCGCAGGCCGATCTCAACGTGTCCATCTGGCAACTCAACGGCGGCAATGCCTTCACAACTCTCGTGGCCCGCTCCGCGAGCCTCTACAACACCGTCGAGCACCTCTCGTTCACGCTGCCGCAATCCGGTCGGTATGGCATGCGGATCGAGTATCCGCTCAACACGTTCGACAACTCGACGGGGGACGTCTGGGGCACACCGGCCTTTCCCCAAGACTATGCCCTGTCCTGGACCGCGGTGCCCGAGCCGTCGCATGTCGTGACCACGGGCCTGGCGGCGGTCGCGGCCCTGGCGGCTGGTCGGCGACGATGGCCTCCGACGCCACGAATCGGCCGTTCTTCGTAATCGCCCTCGATCACCAGCGGGCCTCGACGGCCAAGCCCCCCATGTCGGCGATGGGCAGGGGCACGACGCGGACTTCCATTCCGGCAAAGTGCGTTTCGGTCATGCTGACCGCCCGCGAACTGGCCCAGGCGAGATACCAGCCGAGAAAGATCTGGGATGGATAGTGCGCGTTGTCGGTCATCCGCGAGAAGCCCACGAACGTGGAACAGACGTAGAGGGTGCCCTTGAGCAGCGGGCTTTCCACCATGTCGGCCGCGGCCAAAAATGGGATCGCGCCGATGAACGTGTGGCCGCTGACGCCGTTGTTGTCGTTCCAGAAGTGCCACTGGCTGCCGTCCCCTTCCGATGGCCGTGAGGCCCCCGTGGCCATCTGCAGCACATAGACAGGTGGTCCGCCCACGACGAACATCCGCAGCGTTCGGGAGCCCCACTCGCCGACGATATCGCCCGCGGGATTACCCTCGAAGACCAGCCCCGTCACCGCCGCGACGCCAAAAATGGGCAGCACGTACCGCCCCTCGCCGATGTCCTTGCAGCCGGAGAAGAAGGTGCCCACTCCCGACGGTTCCACGCCTCGCTGCCAGGCCGACTGCATGGTGTCATCGAAGCCGGTATTGGCCATCAGCGCGCCGGCGCCGAAGGCTGCCGTCAGGCAGACGAGGCTCTCACAGCCGTAGAAGTTGCGGTAGTCCTCGGCGATCTGGTGCCCCACACGGGAGACGCGGGGAAACTGGCTGTGGGCCCAGGGCAGCTCCGGCGGCGGCGGTTCCAGAAACGCTTCACGAGATACCGGCGGAAGGGCGTAGACGGGTTCGGACACCGGCGAGAGCTGCGCCGCCAACCGCACTCCGACGTCGTCTGGCTCGGACTCCGTCTGCCACGTGCCGACGAGCTCCATGCCGGAGCCGCCGGCTGCAGCGCCCGAGAGCGACTGGGTCTGCACGGCGGCATCGACCCAGGCCCCGTTGGCAGCGGGCACGACACGGACAACCACGCGCTGCCGCTTCGGAGGCCATGCCTGCAGGAGCATACCCGGCGGATCGACCCAGGCCGATTCGATGAGCCCCTCCCGAGGCGGCGACGAGAGAAAGTCGGGCTCGACGACCCGGATGACTGGCCACTCGGCCGACACGGTCGCGACAGTCTTCCGCCAGAGTTGCATGCCGTCGGCGGCCGGCAGGAACATGCCGCCCGCCTCCTCGGCGCAGACCACCGCCCTGGCGAGGCAGGCGAGCACGATGGCCAGAAAGCCGACGCGCACGCCCTGACCTCGTCTCACCGTGACGAAGAGTCGGGGGCGGTTGGAAACCATGGGGGCGGGGGAACTCTCCCAGCCCTCATCCAGCGGGGCAAGCCTGGTTTCGGCGTGACCGCTTTTCTCCCTGGGTCGCTTCGCGACCGCCATTTTCGGAGGGATGGAGCGTCGAGTTCAAAAACTGAGAAGGCTGGGCAAGGGGGCCGGCGATCCTCTCACCTCAGATGGGCACTCGCTGCCGACAGCCCCAGCTTCAGTCCGGCTGCGGCGTGTCGATGAAGACCTCGACCTGCTGGCCCACGAAGAGCGGCGGCCGGCCGGCGGGATCGAACTCGTAAATCACCTGCAGCACGCGGGTATCGACCCGTTCCGTGGTGTCGCCGGTGAGCGATTTCTTGGGCACCACGAACGGCTCGACCCGGACGAACTCCAGCGGATATCGCTCCTGGAGGTTGCCCCGCGGCACGGCGACCGCGGTGGTCTCCCGATCGAATCGTGGAATGTCGTACTCGTCGATGTCGACGCGAACGTGAAGCTTCTCGATGTCGCCCACGATGACGAGCGGCTGATTGGCAGGGGTGCCGACGAATTCCCCGGGCCGAACATTCACCTGCAGCACACGGCCGGGCGCCAGTGATCGCACCACGAGCCGGTCGAGTTCGACCTCGATCTTCTGGACTCCGGCCTCGGCCCCGGACACGGTGGCGGCAGCGACGTCGCGGTCATACTGCCACGAGCCGGCTTTGAGAAGATCGAGGTCGGCCGTCGCGCGTTCGAGTTTGGCCTGAGCCGCGGCAAGCGCCTCGCGGCGTGCAATGAGTTCCTGCTCCGTCGTGACCCGGCTTTTGAAGGTGTCCTCGGCACGCTGCAGCGCGTCGGCTTCACGGACGACACCCGCCCGGGCCTCGTTGACCATGGCCACTTGAACCGGGATCTTCTCCTTGCGGGGCTCGGCCTCCAGTTTGATCAGCTGGCTGCGTGCCTCGAGCACGGCCGCCTTCTTGACGACGAGATCGCCTTGAAGCGCGCGGTCGTCCAGTCGAAAGAGCGGCGTGCCGGTCTTCAGCTCGTCGCCGACCTTGACCAGCACCTCGACGACCACGCCCGCGGTCGGCGACCCCATGGAAATATTCTCCATTCGCGACTCGACGATCCCGGCCGCCGCCAGCGTGCTGGCATAGGGGCTCGTCGCCGGGGCGATCGGAGGCTTCGTGTCGCGAGTAACGGGCCGGGTGTGCCAGACATACCAGCCGGCGAAGGCGAGCAGCCCGCAGGCCACGAGCGGGAGAAGGAACTGCGTCAGGGCATCGCCGAGTCCCCGGCGGCGCACGCTCCGCCGCTGGCCCATGGCGGGCCGCGGCGTCGGAACGTCATGCACATCGATGCTGCTCATGGCACCATGGGATCCGATTGGTGCGGTCCTGTCGAGACGGAATCGATCCTGCCGTCCTCCATCGAGGCAATGCGATCGGCGAAGGCATAGGCGCGGGAATCATGGGTGACCACGATCACGGCCCGGTCGGGCTGCACGGCGATTCGCTGGATGAGTTCCATCGTGATCCGTCCGTTCTCGGCATCGAGCGCGCTGGTGGGCTCGTCGCAGACCAGGAGTCGCGGTTCATGCACGATCGCCCGGGCGATCGCCACCCGCTGCTGCTCGCCCCCCGAGAGTTCGGACGGCAGGCTCGTGAGCCGGTGCCCGAGGCCGAGCGTGTCGAGCACGTCACTCGCGGCGGCGACCGCCTTGGCTCGCCGCCAGCCGGCGATCAACAGCGGCACGGCGGCATTCTCGGCCGCGGTCAGCGCCGGCAGGAGGTTGTAGGCCTGGAACACGAAACCCACGTTCTCCCGACGAAATCGCACCTTGGCTCCGTTCGACATGGCCACCAGATCCTTGCCGAGCACGATCACGTCGCCTGTGGTCGGCTCGAGCGTGCCCGCGACGATCGACACCAGCGTCGTCTTGCCACAGCCGCTGGGCCCGATCAGCATCACCATCTCGCCGTAGGGCACGTCCAGATCGACGCCGCGCAGCGCCTTGGTCAGCGAGCCTCCGGAGCCAAACTCCTTGGTCACGCCGCGAACGCGGACCGCCGCCTCGCGGCCGTCACGCTCGATGGACATCCCGGACATCGACACCTGTTCCGCCTCCTGAGCGCTATCCACGAAACACGATCGCGGGATCGACGGTGAGCACGCGACGAATCGACAGCAGACTCGCGAGCAGCACGATCACAAACACCGCCGCCGCCGTGATCGCCAGCACCTGCCACGGCATGAAGAAGGCCAGCTTCGACGCGCTGCGGACCACCCAGCCGAACAGGGCGGCGAGCCCCACGCCCACGCCGTAGCCGATCAGTCCCACCTGCATCGCCTGAAAGAGGACCATGCCGAGAATCGTCGCGTTGCTCGTGCCCATCGCCTTGAGAGCCCCGAACTGGCGGATGTTCTCGACGGTGAAGAGGTAAAAGGTCTGTCCGGCGATCGCCGTGCCGACCAGAAACCCGAGCAACACGGTGATGGCGAAGTTGACGGGGATCCCGGTCTTGGCCAGGTAATAGCGGATCGTCTTCCAGATGAAGGCCTCGCGGGTGACCGCCTGCAGCCCGGTTTGGGCCTCGATCCGGCGGCAGACCTCCTCGGCCGGCACCCCCGGCGCCGCGTCTGCGAGGATGAACGACAGCACCTTGCGCTCCGCCGGGGCGAACCGCACGGCCTGGCTGTATCGCGTGTAGACGATCGGAAAACTCTGGAAGGTACGACTGGCCTTCGTCAGCCCTACGATCACGGCCCGCCGATCGTTCATCTCAAACACCCGGCCGAGCCGGTAGGGCTCGCCAGGCCAGATTCGCCGGTAGCCGGCGTCGTCCATGATCACCGCGTCGGGCTTCCGCAGATCGGCGATCGAGCCCAAGAAGACACCCGCCGGGGCGCCTACCAGCGTGGCATCGTCGAGCCCCAGCAGGATCATCTGCTCATAGGTGCCCTCTTCAAGCCGCGCTCTCGCGATGCCCTTATAGAAGCGCACGGCCCATTCGACGCCCGGCACGCCCTTGACGCGAAAGAGCTCGGTATCGGCCAGCGGCTTGACGTCATCGACGAACTGGACGTTGGCATCCATCACCCAGATGCCGGGGCCCTCCACGTCGCGGATCTGGCTGATCGTCAGCGACATCAGGCCGCAGAAGATCGAGGACTGCTGGGCGATCAGCAGCGCGGCGAAGACCACCCCGAACACGATGCCGAGGTACTTGACGCGGTTGCCGATCAGCATTTTCCAGGCGATCCAGAGCATGCCGCGGAGTCTACAACGCAATCAAACACCCCGGATCGTCAGGATCGGGGCCGGCGGCAGAAACCGTGAAATCGCTCCAGGCGAACGGGTGCCGACGCCGATCGAACCGGTTTGTTGACCGCGCCGTAGCCCTGAAGTAATGTTTCTTCGTCTCCTTTTCGGGGGCCGATTCCTCGTCGCGACTGGGTGGTCGCGGTCCCCTGTCGCACTCCATCCTCATCCCACGGGCCCATGAAGCTTTCGCCATTTCGCCGTCGCTCTGCCGGTCGCCATCGTTCCTCCCGCCGCGACCTAACGCTGGACCGCCTCGAGGACCGGAGGATGCTCGCGATCCTGCCCGGCCAGATCGTGCCCTCGGCGTCCTACGTGGACGCGGACGGCGACACCGTGTCGATCAATGTGACCGGCCCCCTCGTGACCGGCGCCGGCTTCTCGGTCGAACTCGCGGGCCAGGCCACCGACAACGCCGATGCCACCCGGATCAACCTCTCGGGCCTGACGGCGGCCAACGGTGTGCAGGTCGTGGTCACCCCGAACAAACTCGCCGAGCAGCCGGGGACCGGCTTCGCCACGCTCTATTCGGCCGGCTACACGAACGTTGCGTTCCTCTCGAACGAGGTCGATTCCAAGGCGGCCACGCCCGCCCTTCCCATGACGGCCCTCGGCGGCATCCAGTTCTCGGCCGCGATCGTCAACTCCACGAAGCTCACCGGCGTTGACGTCGGCACCATCACGCTCGACCCCGGTCAGGCTCCCTACGTCGACCGGATCAACACGCAAAACTCCAACCAGACGACCGGCGACTCGCTGATGTACAACCCGGTTACTGGGCTGATCCATCTCGGGGGCATCGTCGCCGCGAGCATCGACGAGCTCGTCATCGACGGCGCGATCAGCGCCAAGACCAACAATCCGCACGACCTGACGACGACCAACGACTTCCGGAGCGTGATCGAGGTCGCGGGCGAGATCGGCAGCATCATCGGCCTGCGGAGCAACCTGCGGGCGAGCGTCCATGCCGACAGCATCGGCTCGATCCGCGTGGCCGCGATCTCCGGCGAGATCACCACGCGCAACGCGACCAAGGAACTCGCGATCAACCTCCCGAGCGCTTTCAGCGGCTTCATCAACTCGGCCGGGCACCTCCACCTCGGCTTCCCGATGTCGGATGCCTCGAAGATCACGGGTCAGATCAACGCGCTCGGCATCTCGGGCAACGTCAAGGAGACCTTCCGCACCGACCGGCTCGTCGACCCGCTCTACATCCCGGGCACCTACGCCGGCTCGATCAGCCTCTCCGGGAACCCCGTGACCGATGCCGGGAACGGCAGCTTCCCCGACGTCTTCGTCGACGGCCCCGCCCTCTTCGGCCTGCAGACCGAACACGGCGACATCGGCGACGTGAGCGCCGACTCCTACGCCCCGGCCTTCCTGGCCGAGGCCGACGCCGGCTCGATCGGCGACATCCAGGCCAGCCAGGGGGAGTTCGCCGGCCACCTGCGGGCGAAGAACGACATCGGCGACGTGCGGGCGCCGCTCGGATTCCTCGGCTCGGCGGTGAGCTTCGCGGGCAACGTGGGCGACGTTTACGCAGCCGTCGGCGGCTTCGAGGGCTACATCCGCGCGGCCGGCGACGTCGGCAACGTGCTCGTCTTCGACGCGATCGCGGGGCTCGCGGAGAACCAACTGGCGATCTCGGCCGGTGGCTCGATCGGCAACATCGAGACCATTGCCGGCGGCATCGAGGGGCTGATCCAGGCCGAGGGATCGATCGGCAGCATCACGGCCGCGGGCAACGTCCTCGCCGGCTTGCTCGCCCGCTCGGGCAGCATCGGGGCAATCACCTCCCGGGCCGGCTTCATCGAGGCCGGCTCGATCCAGGCGGGCACCGACATCGGTCCGCTCTCACTCTACGCGGGCATGCTCGGCACGTCGATCGTCGCCGGCCGCGACCTCGGGCCCATCGACATCCGTGTCGGTGGCGTCAATCTGTGCTTCATCCGGGCCCGCGACGTGGGGTCGATCCACATCGTGGATGGCAGCATCCAGGACACGTCGATCGTGGCCAGCCGCAACGTCGGCGACGTCACCGCCTTCGGCAGCATCGCCAACTTCGGGATGGAGAACGTCAGCATCGTCGCCGCGGGCGACATCGGGTTGATCGACGGCCGCACCCACGTGGGCTTCGGACTCGAGCGGGTGAAGCTCGAGGCCGGCGGCCGGATCGCGGGCGTGACCGGCATTTCCTACGGCGAGTACGGCGAGATCATCAACGCCGGGATCGTGGAGTCGAACTTCGTCTCGCGGGGCGCGGGGGGCATCGGCAACGTCTACGGCCGCGGCGCCGGGGCGCAGGGCATCGAAAACACGCTGATCACGACCGAGCATCGCGACGGCTCGATCGGCGATGTGACCGGCGACGGCTGGCTCGACGGGCTCGCGAACGTCACCGTGGTGGCGATGAACAGCATCGGCGACATCACCGGCATCTCCGTGACCGACGGCACGGGCATCCTCGGCGGTTCCTACGACGCCAACTACGGCAGCATCGGGAAGATCACGGCGGCCGGCGGCGCGAAGAGCGGCTACGGCGTTTTGAGCAGCCGCTTCCAGGCCACAGACCTCGACGAGGAGGACGTGGGCAACGGCCGGATCGCCGGCCTCACGCTCTCGGCCAACGCCAACGGCCAGGACGCCTTCAACGACACGACGGTCCATGCCGGGTCGATTGGGCCGATCGCCGTGACGGTGCACGGCGGGCCGGAGGGGAGCGGCATGGTCGGGGGCGAGATCCGCGCCTTCAACGGCGGCATCGACTCGATCTCGGTCGACGTGCGATCGATCAACGGCTACGGCATCCAGGACGGCAAGATCACGGCCTCGGGCGACATCGGCCCGATGACCGTCAAGGCCTTCAACAACACGGCCATCTTCGGCGGCGAGTTCCAGAGCCGCGGCAACTTCGCCGGCATCACCGCCGAGGCGACGAAGGGGGGCAACGCGATCGAGAATGCGATC
>JAUMAF010000114.1:0-4476 GCA_032117045.1 Pirellulales bacterium
GATTCGCACACGGGCCACCGGCCACAGCACGAGCATCAACGGCGCGGTGATTTCCATGATCGGAATCAGCCACGTGAGGCCGCGGGCGAGCCAGTCGATCCGCCCCAGCATCATCCCCAGGGACGTGCCGTGGTCATGGATCGACAGCACGTTCGACATCGCCGTGCCCGAGATCCAGGCGGTGTTGCACTTCGACAGCCCGGCGCCGAGGTAGACCGCGGCGAGTTGCAGGACGACCGCCGCGGTGGCGATCGAGCAGGCACCAGCCGGTGCGGCTTGATCCGGGCGGCTGCCACGGCGGGCGGCATCGACCGACCAGACGGCTCCCAACGGCAGGAACATGGACCAAAACAGCTGGCAGGCGAGCCAGAGATCCCCCGCGTTGGTGGCCGGTGACGTGCGGCGGACCACGCTCAGCAGGGCGGCCCACGCGACCACGGTGGCCGCGCGGGTGTGGAAGCCAATCGCCAGAAAAAGACCGGCGATGCCCTCCGCAGCCAGCACCGCCGCCCCGCACCCTCTTGCATCACTGAGCAGCGCGAGCGACCACTTGGCCTGGGTGGCATGGAAGGCCCGGAGAATCTCGGGCGGAAAGATGCCGTCGGCCGCGAACATCAGCCGAAAATCGCGGGTCCGCAGCAGGCAGTCGGCCACGAGCATCAGGCCGAGCCCGATGCGAAACGCGGCAAGGCTGCGGGCATCCAGCGTGAACGACTGCCGGGCGAGCCACCGCACCGCCTCCCCACACCGGCGCACCGGATGAGACTGGGGCAATCGGTCCATGGGATGCCGCCGGGGCGATGGGAACACAAGCTTTCTTGAAGGAACCAGACCCCGAAACTACAACAACGCGGCCGCGGAGGACGACCCCAGTCCCTGTTCCGAGGCGCTTGCGGCATCGCCAATCGCGATGCCCGAGCCCCGCCCTGTTGGAGGAGGATCGACGAGATGCACGTTCCAGTGGTGGTGCTCGGCGGCGGCCCGGGCGGTTATGCGGCCGCGTTTCTGGCCGCCGATCTCGGCATGCAGGTGGCCCTCGTCGAGCGGGACGAGCGGCTCGGCGGCACGTGCCTGCTGCGGGGCTGCATTCCCTCCAAGGCCCTGCTGCACGTGGGCCGGGTGCTCTCCGAAGCCCGCGAGATGGAAGACTGGGGCATTCACTTCGAGAAGCCGAAGCTCGACCTCCACGCCCTCCGGGCCCGCAAGGACAAGGTGATCGCGGCGCTCACGGGCGGCCTCGGCCAGCTCGCCCGGCGGCGGAACGTGACGGTCATTCAGGGCACGGCTCGGTTCGCCAACTCCACCACGCTGGAGGTGGCCCCGGCCACTCCCGGCGGGGCGAGCCAGCGGATCACGTTCGATCACTGCATCCTGGCCAGCGGCTCGCGGCCGGCCCGAATTCCCGCCTTCGACATCGGCAGCCCGCGGGTGATGGATTCCACCGGGGCGCTCGACCTTGCCGACGTGCCGGAGTCGCTCCTCGTGGTGGGCGGTGGCTATATCGGGCTCGAGATGGGCACCGTCTACGCCGAACTCGGCTCGCAGGTGTCGGTCGTGGAACTCACCGACATGCTCTTGCCCGGCGCCGATCGAGACCTCGTCAAGCCGCTGCAAAAGCGGCTCGAAGGACTCTTGAAGGCGATCATGCTCCGCACGAAGGTGGTGAAGATCGAAGACACGGGCAAAGCGGTGCGGGTCTCCTTCGAGGGACCGGACGGCCCGAGCGTGCAGGAGTTTTCCCGGGTGCTCGTCGCCGTGGGCCGTCGGCCCAACTCCGACGGCCTCGGTCTCGAAAACACGAAGGTCGTGCTCGACGCGAAGGGCTTCGTCGGCGTCGATGGCCAGCAGCGCACGGCGGATCCGCACATCCTCGCGATCGGCGACGTCTGCGGCGAGCCGATGCTCGCCCACCGCGCGAGCCATCAGGGCAAGGTGGCCGTCGAGGCTCTGCACGGGGAGCCGGCGCTCTTCGCCCCGCGGGCCATTCCGGCGGTGGTGTTCACCGATCCCGAGATCGCCTGGGCCGGTCTGACCGAGAACGAGGTGGCGACGTCGGGTCGCGTCGTCGAGGTGAGCAAGTATCCGTGGGCCGCCAGCGGCAGGGCTCACGCCCTCGGACGCACCGACGGCCTCACCAAGATCCTCATCGACCCCGAGACCGATGTGGTCCTGGGCGTCGGGATCGTGGGGCCGGGGGCCGGTGAACTGATCGCGGAGGGCGTGCTTGCCATCGAGATGGGCTGCTCGGCCCGTGATCTGATGGAGGCCATCCATCCCCATCCCACGCTGGGCGAGACGGTGGCCTTCAGCGCCGAGAACTATTTTGGCCTGGCCACGGAGATCTACCGGCCGCGGTCCGAAGCGGGGGCGAAGTAGCGGCGGCCTCGGGGGCAGAAGCCCCGTTGTGGCGTCGTTCCCGCGAAGGCGTAATCGGTCTTTACGGGGTCCGGCAGCACCGGAATAATGCGTAAAGTTCGCCCACTTTTCCGGAGTCCCGCATGGCCAACCCCGACGTCGACCATTCCGCCACCGAGGCTGCGGACAACGTGCTTTCCGGAGACGGTTCCACGTCGCTGCCCCGGGGTGCGCATGCACCGATGTCGATCGGCCAGATGAGCGCCAACGCGTCGGGCCAGCCAGAACTCGCCGACGGGGTCGCTGCGGTCGACACCGACCCGACCGAGACCCGCGAGTGGCTCGACTCGCTCCGCTACGTGATCAACAGCCGCGGCGACGACCGGGCCGCCTACCTGCTCCAGGCCATCGAGCAGGAGGCCTACCGGCTGGGCGTGCCGATCCCGTTCTCGGCCACCACCCCCTACATCAACACGATCCCGCTCGACCGACAGCCGCCTTTTCCCGGCAACCGCGAGATCGAGCGGCGGATCAAGAGCATCATCCGCTGGAATGCCATGGCGATGGTCGTCCGCGCCAACCGCGAAGACAAGAGCATCGGCGGCCACATTTCCACCTTCGCCTCGTCGGCGACGCTGGTCGAGGTGGCGATGAACCACTTCATCCGCGGCCGCAGCGACGACTACTCGGGCGACCAGGTCTATTTTCAGGGGCATGCCTCGCCCGGCATCTACTCCCGGGCCTTCCTGGAAGGTCGGATCAGCGAGAAGCAGCTGGAGAACTTCCGCCGCGAGCTGGCGGAGGGGGGCGGGCTGTCGAGTTATCCGCACCCCTGGCTGATGCCCGGCTTCTGGGAGTTTCCCACGGTTTCGATGGGCCTCGGGCCGCTGATGTCGATCTATCAGGCCCGCTTCAACAAGTATCTCCAGGACCGCGGCATCAAGGACACGAGCCAGCAGCACGTCTGGTGCTTCATCGGCGACGGCGAGTCCGATGAGCCCGAGACGCTCGGCGCGATCTCGCTGGCGGCCCGCGAGAAGCTCGACAACCTCGTCTTTGTCATCAACTGCAACCTGCAGCGGCTCGACGGCCCGGTCCGGGGCAACGGCAAGATCATCCAAGAGCTGGAGGGGGTCTTCCGAGGCGCCGGCTGGAATGTGGTGAAGGTGATCTGGGGCGACGAGTGGGATCCGCTGCTCGACAAGGACGACAAGGGCCTGCTCGTCAAGCGAATGAATGAGGTCGTGGACGGCCAGTATCAGAAATACGTCGTCATGCCGGGCGGCTACATCCGGGAGCATTTCTTCGGGGCCGATCCGCAACTGGCCGAGATGGTGGCCCATCTCTCCGACGAGAAGCTCAAGAAGCTCCGTCGCGGCGGACACGATCCGGAGAAGGTCTACGCGGCCTATGCCGCCGCGATGAAGTGCCACGGCAAGCCGACGGTGATCATCGCCAAGACGATCAAGGGCTACGGCCTCGGCGAAGTGGGCGAGGGCCGCAACGTCACGCACCAGCAGAAGAAGCTCAACGAAGAGGAACTCCGCGCCTTCCGGTCGCGGTTCGGGATCCCGATCTCCGACGACGAGGTCGCCAAGGCGCCGTTCTACCGGCCGGCCGAAGATTCGGAGGAGATGCGGTATCTCCGCGAGCGTCGCGAGGCGCTCGGCGGCTACGTGCCGACCCGGCCGCTGGAGTCGCCGAAGCTCAAGACGCCGTCGCTCGACGAGTATCGCTCGTTCATCGAGAAGAGCGCCGGCCGCGAGGTCTCCACGACCACCGGCGTGGTCACGCTGATGGCGTCGTTGCTCAAGGATAAGTCGGTCGGAAAGTACATCGTGCCGATCGTGCCCGACGAGTCACGGACCTTCGGCATGGATCCGCTCTTCAAGCAGTGCGGCATCTACGCCCACACCGGCCAACTCTACGAGCCGGTCGACTCCGATCAGCTGCTCTATTACCGCGAGGCCAAGGACGGACAGATCCTGGAGGAGGGCATTACCGAGGCGGGAAGCATGTCGAGCTTCATCGCCGCGGGCACGGCCTACGCCAGCCACGGCGTGCCGATGATCCCGATCTTCATCTACTACTCGATGTTCGGTTTTCAGCGCATCGGCGACC
>JAUMAF010000115.1:0-8023 GCA_032117045.1 Pirellulales bacterium
CCCCCCCCTGCGGGGAGGTTTCAGGCCGCATTGAGATCATCCTTGCCTCTTGCAAGACGTGCTCCCTTCGCGCGGCCCCGCGTGCCGCGAGGAGAACCCTTCTGCCGGTGCGCACTCGTGATCGCCCCGTGCGACCAATGGTGCCGCTGATCGAGACGACGTCGCCAGTCCGCGTCCAACCGTGCCGCAGTGACGCGGCACGACGACTCGTCATTCAAACACGACCGTGCGGCGGCCGTGCAGAAAGACCCGCTCTTCGAGTACGAGCCGCACCGCCCGCGAGAGCACCAGCTTCTCCACGTCGCGGCCGGCTTGGGCCATGCGTTCCGGCGTGAATCCATGATCGACCGGCGTGACGTCCTGCGCGATGATCGGCCCGGCATCGAGTTCCTCCGTCACGAAGTGGGCCGTGGCACCGATGAGCTTCACGCCCCGCTCGAAGGCCTGACGATACGGGCTGGCTCCGGCGAAGGCGGGCAGGAACGAGTGATGGATGTTGACGATGCGATGCGGATAGCGGCTGATCGCGGCGGCCGAGAGCACCCGCATGTAACGGGCCAGCACGACATACTCGGGCGCATGGGCATCGATTGCCGCCAGCAGGGCGGCCTCGTGCGCCTCCCGCGAGAGGCCCTCGTGCGAGACCAGATGAAAGGGCACGCCGAATCGCTCGACGAGAACGCGGAGATCGTCATGGTTGGCGACCACGGCGACGATCCGGCCCGGGAGTTCGCCGACGGTGTCGAGCAGGAGGAGTTCGCCCAGACAGTGCGGCTCGCGGGTGGCGCAGACCACGATCGGCCGCCGCTCCTCGCGGGTCACGCGAACGCGTGCCGCCGCTGGCAGCACGCCGGCCAAGTCGGCCCGGAGTCGCGCGGCGGCGACGGGGACCGCCGCCGGGGCGACCTCCGCCCGAAAGAAGAAGTGCCCGGCCGAGGCATCGACGTACTCGTGATTGCTCTCGATGTTGAGCCGTCGCTCCTGGAGCACGCCGGTGATCCGGTGAATCAGCCCCACCTCGTCCGGGCAGTCAACCAGCACGATCTCGCGGCCCGATGCGGTGCTCATCCCCAGACCCCGCTCTCGGCCCGGGGCCGGAGCGACGTGACCGGCCTCCAGGCCAGCACCACCTCGTCGATCGCGATGTCGGTCTTCTTCGCGGGGATCTCGATCTCCTCGAGCGTGATCGATTCGGGACTCGACTCGAACCGAATGCGGTCGAGCTCCTGTTCGATCTCCTCCTCGAGTTGCATCCGCTTCTCCTCCAGCGTCGAGAGGCTCTCCTCGGCGTGGGCCACATCGGCCTGCTGCCGAGCGGCGCGGCTGGCGGACCTCATCGAGGTCGCGGCCCGGCCGATCGTGGTGGCGCTGGCCTTCTTGCGGCCCAGCAACGCGCCGATCACGGCCGTGCCGATCGAGACATAGGTCTGCATCGACTGGTTTTTGGCCTCGGCCTTCTCCCGCTCCACCTTCTGCCGCGCCCGCTCGACCTTGTCGGCGATTGCTGCGAGTTTCGCCGCCTGCTTGTCGCGGACCTTCTCGATCTGCTCGTCCCGCCATTCCTTCACACGGTGCGCGATCCGCACCCGAAAGTCGCCCTGCGATTCGCCCGGCCGCGAAACGGCGGCCAGCGCCGGGGCCGACCAGGCGGTGAGTTTGGACGTTCTGCCGAGATGGCTCTTCAGCGATGTGGCCAGCGTGGCATAGCCCCGTGGCCCCGCGAGGGCCGGCGGCAGTGGTGCAAACGAGCCGGTGCGGGGGGCGGGCTCCGTCTGGGGAGCCTCCGCAAACTGCTCCGCCGCTTCCCAGGCCGATTCGCCGAGCGATTCGCCTGCCGGTGCCAGGCAGACGACCTCGCGATCGACCTCGATGCCTGCCGTCGGCTTCGAATAGCGAACCCGCGCCCGGCCGAGGATGGTGGGCTCATACCGCACCATCGTGTCGAGCGGCACGGAATGCGCGGGTGTCAGAAACACCTCCCGCACACCCGGCGGCAGGATCGGCCGCGGCCCGCCGGCCCCGGGGCCGAATGACGGCATCGGGGCCGCGGCCGACGACGCGGTCGGCGGACTCGATCCACTCGCCCCGCCCGCCGTAGGCCCGGTGGTGAGCCGGCGAATCTCCTCGCGGAGCAGCGGCCCGCGGAGATAGGCCATCGTCCATCGGCTCTGGAAGAGCGTCTCCTCGTCGCCATGCACGCTGTGCATCAGAAACCGACGCTGTTCGAGGCCCGAAAGCAGGGCGTCGAGCCGGCCGCGGTCGAACGAGCCGCCGGCGGCCTGTGCTGCGCCTTCCAGACCATCGAGCACCCGCGCCTTGTCGCGGGCCGTCTGGAGGCGTCCCAAAAACCAGAGCCCCGCGTTGGAGAGGCCCTTGTAGTCGAGATCGACAGGATTCTGCGTGGCCAGCACCACACCGAGGCCGTAGGCGCGGGCCTGCTTGAGGAGCGTGAGGATGGGCGTCTTGCTGGGCGGATTGGCGGTGGGGGGAACGTAGCCAAAGACCTCGTCCATGAGGAACATCGCCCGCAGCGCGGAGGTGCCCCCCTGGGCTCGCATCCACGAGATGGTCGCGCCGGCGAGAAGCGTGACGAATGCCATTCGCTGGGCATCGGCCAGGTGCGCGATCGACACGACCGCGACGCGTGGCCGGCCCTCGGGCGTCCAGAGCAGCCGGCCGATGTCGAGCGGCTCGCCGTCGAGCCAGGCTTCAAACCCAGGGGCGGCGGCGACGGTGTTCAAGCGGCTCGCGAGTTGAAATCGATCGCCGGCGGGATAGAAGTTTTCGAGGTCGAGAAATCCGACCCGTTCAATCGGCGGAGCGGGAATCGCCCGCACGAGCGTGCCAAAATCGACCTTCTGCCCGCTCTTCCACAGGGCGTCGATGATCGTGGAGAGGAGCACGTGCTCGCGGCTGCGGCCCGGCTCGGCGTCGATGCCGACGAGCGCCAGGATCGCCGACACGAGCGATTCGATCCGTTCGCGGCGGGCCTCCGGGTCGTCGAGGATCGCAGCGGCCGGCGCATCGAGGCTGCCGAGCATCGCCAACGGCCGGCCGGCGCGGCTGCCGGGCGTGTAGACGGCCATCTCGGCCGCCTCGTGCAGGCGGCGGATCCGATCGCCCGACTGGCCGCTGGCCGCGAGGCCGTCGGACCATTTCTTCGCGGTTCGGTCGGCGAGTTCCTCGAGCGAGATGCCGTCGCGGCGGGCCGCCTCGGGTTCGAGCCACGGAAGAAAGTCGCCGGCGGAGAGGTTGGGAAACGAGAGCAGGACGTTGGCCAGATCGCCCTTGGGATCGATGACAAGCGTGGGGATGCCGTCGAGCGCCGCCTCTTCGATCAGGCCGATGAGCAGCCCCGTCTTGCCGCTGCCCGTCATGCCCACGCACACGGCATGAGTCGTGAATCGCTTGGCATCGACAAGCAGCGGGCCTCCCGACAGCCTGCCGCTGTCGCCATCGACCTTTTGGCCGAGGTAGAAGACGCCGAGGCCTTCGATCGCCGCGGGCAGGGCGTCGGCCGGCGTGCTCCGCTTGCGAGTCTTCTTCTCCGCTGCCATCGCTGCGTCTCCGCGGGCCGTCGTGGTGGTCGGTCGGGACCCACGATTCGACGCCGCGGCAGGGAAACGTGCAAGCCGCACGTCGCCGGCGGGCGGGGAGCGTCACGCTTCTTCCCCGGCCCGCCGGCGAGGCGATGGGCCGAACGCCTTCGGCCATCGACTGGGGACGGTCATGAATCGGCAATGGATGTGGATGCCGGCTCAGCGGCGCTTTTTTTCCCGGCATGGCGGCGCGGCTGCCAGTGTGATGACGATCACTTCCTCGCCGGTGGCCGGACTGATGTCGTGATGAACGGTAATGGGGGCCGAGCCCGCCGCCTCGTGGACGAGCGACTCGAGCACGGGCCTTCCGGCCAGCACCAGGTGGCTCCGGAGCTGCCGGAGCAGATCGGTGCCGCGGCCGTCGCCGTTGCCGCGGCCGGTGAGCAGTTGCTGCTCCGCCGCCGTCAGCACGCCCTGGAGGTGCACGAAGAGCCTGTTGTCGACCAGATGGGTCTCCACGTGCCGGGGGCCGCGGCCCATGAACTCCTGCTGAAACCGCGACACGGCGTCGCAGACCGCAGCCTCGATCTCCCCTTGCGACTTCATGTCGAGCCCTCGCGCCGAACGCTGTTCCGAACCGGCCACACCGCAAGACCCCACGGTAGGGGGGGTATCTTTATGAGACAAGGTTTCGGCTTCCCGTCGGGAGGAGCATGAGTCGAAAATCCGTCGTCCACGGCCCACCCCACGCCTTACGGCGTTGGGCTTCGACGAGACAGAGCCTTGTGAAAGCCGACCGGCCGTAAGGCCGCGGGCCAGCATCGACACGGATCGCTACTGTCGCCTCTGCGCGAGCAAGAACTCGTGCGAATTCGGTCTGAGTGTGGAAAGACGTCAGTGTCTCTTCACCCGCCGCGGCGGTTCGGACCGCGGTCGCCGCCGTCGCCGGAAAAATCTGCTTGCGTTGCCCAGACCCCCCAATATAATCCCGTCGTTCCGACGAAACGGGCCGTCGATCAGCGACGCCCGGGTCCGACGATCACCGCAAAACACCATCGAGCGGAAGACGAGTCGAGGGGCAGTCCGGCATGAGCCGGGAGGTCCGTCGCAGCGTAAGCCGGCGAGAGAGAAAGCCTTCGGGCCTTCTTTCCCGCCGGCTTTTTTTGTTTCCATCCCCAGCCCACCATTCCCGAGTTACCGGCACAGGCACGATGAAAACGATCTCGTCAGAACGACTCGCCCGCACCGTCGCCCACGTCACAGCCAGCTTCGAACACGTGCTCCTCGGCAGGTCGCCGACGAGCGTCAGCGTGGTGGCGGACGACGACTGGATGGTCCTCCATCTGCACGAGCCATTCTCCCAGACGGAACGGCGGCTTTCCGTGGACGAGGAGGGGGCCCGGCGGGTGCGGGAGTTTCACCGCTACCTCTTCGACAACACGCTCGATTCCCTGCTCCGGCGGATTTGCCAAAACACCGGCGTCGAGTTTCGCGGGGCGATCGCGCATGTCGACACGCACACCGGCAGCGTCTTGAAGACGCTCACCACCAAACCGGATGTCGACTTGTTTCTGCTGGGCCCGGGCCTGCCGGCGTTGGGCGTGCCGGTCAACGCCCACCTGCATGCCACGGCAACGACCATGGCGGACGGCAATGGAGCCGTCCGCGGCTGAGTGACTTTATCCCGGAAGGACCCGCAACCATGAAGAAGGTGACCCATGTTGGTGCTGACACGAAAGAACCGCGAGAGCGTCGTCATCGGCCGAGCTGATGAGCTTCAGATCGTGCTCGAGATCACGGTGCTCGAGATCGAAGGGGGCAGGGTGCGGCTGGGCTTCGAAGCCGACACCCGCATGCCGATCCATCGCCGCGAGGTCTGGGACCGGATCTGCAACGGAAATGGAGACGGAAATGGTAACGGCCATGCAGACGGCAACGGCAACGGCAACGGCAACGGTCATGGGGCTGGGCAGCCGTTGGCACGGACGATGCCTATGGAGGCCCGCCGGCCGTCGAGCGCGCGACCATGAAATCACAGGGCGAAATTGAGGCGGCTGTCTGCGACGGCATCGCGCGGTTTCAGCAGGAGTTCGTCGGCCGGGGGCCGCGCGACATCCATGCGCACCTGATCGGTCCGCTCCTGGTGGTGCGGCTGCAGGGCGTGCTGACGCCGGCCGAGCGGCAGCTCGCCTCCCCGTATCATGACGCGTCGGCCAATAGCGAGGGCGCCGGAGCCACGAGTGCGAGCGACAACGGCAACGGCCGGTCGCTGCTCAAGCAGGTTCGGGCGCACATGGTGGCCACGGGACGGCCACGGCTCCGGGAGATCGTGGAGGAAGCCACCGGGGTGCCGCTGGTGAGCGTGCACCACGACATCTCAACGCTTACCGGCGAGGAGCTGATCGTGTTTTCGCTCGCCGAAGCGCCACCGTGCCGGGCCAAACGGAAGGTTGACCCGCCGAGCGGGCGCGGGAAAGCCGACCGGCCGTAAGGCCGCGGGCAAATGCCGCGGATTCGGGGCTCATCCCGGAGTTCACCCCAACGCCTTACGGCGATGGGCGACTCTTTCCGGGGTCTGCTAGCATTCCTCTCCGGCTCCCGCCCCACCGCATTCCCAGCGAAGAAACGCGTCTCCCGTGGCAGCTTCCCCATCCCCGGCACCCCGGGGGGTCACCGTCCTGCTCGTCGACGACCAGCCGATCATCGGCGAGGCCGTGAGGCGGATGCTCTCGGGCGAGGAAGGGATCGTGTTTCACTACTGCAAAGACGCGCCCGCCGCCCTCGGCAAGGCGGCGGAAGTCCAGCCCACGGTGATCCTGCAGGATCTCGTGATGCCCGAGATCGACGGGCTCACGCTTGTCCGGCAGTTTCGGGCCGACGAGCGATTTCACGACGTGCCGATCATCGTGCTCTCCACCAAGGAGGAGCCTGCCGTGAAGGCGGAAGCCTTCGCCCTCGGCGCCAACGACTACATCGTAAAGCTGCCGGATCGTCTCGAGCTGCTCGCCCGCGTTCGCTACCACTCCAGGGGCTATGTCGCGCTCGTGGAGCGAAACGAGGCCTTCGCGGCTCTCGAGGCGAGCCGGCAGGTGCTCGCCAACGATCTCGCCACGGCCGAGCACTATGTGCGGTCGCTGCTGCCGGCCCCTCGGCTCACGGGTCCGGTCCGGGCCGACTGGCGATTCATTCCATCGGCGGCACTTGGCGGAGACGCCTTTGGCTACCACGATCTCGACGCCGATCACTTCGCCGTCTACTTGCTCGACGTCTGTGGCCACGGGGTCGGAGCGGCGCTGTTGTCGGTGTCGGCGCTCAACGCCATTCGGAGCGAAGCCCTTCCGCATACCGACTTTCACGATCCCGGAGCCGTGCTGGCCGCACTGAATCGTGCGTTCCCGATGGAGCGGCAGAACGACATGTTTTTCACGGTGTGGTACGGCGTGTTTCACCGGGAAACGCGCCGGCTGCGCTGGGCCGGTGGCGGACACCCGCCGGCACTGTTGGTTTCCCCTGGTGAGGAAAAGCCCCGCCTGCTCGACTCCGATGGACCCCTCATTGGAGCGGTGGACGGGCTGGAGTTCGGAGCCAGCGAGGTCGAGGTGCCCGTATCGGCCAGGCTCTTCGTCTACAGCGACGGAGCGTTTGAGATCAGTCGCCCGGACGGCTCGATGTGGCCGTTCAACGACTTCGTCGAGACGCTCGCAGCCGTGCCTTCCGGCGTGGAAAGCCCCATGGACTCCCTCGTGACCCACGTGCGAGATTTGGCCCAGCGGGACGATTTCAACGACGATTTCTCGATGCTGGAACTCGACTTCGGCTGACCCGTCCGGGGGCCCACGGGGCCCGCAACCTCAGCCAAAAAGCGGCTGTTGGCCCGTGAAAACGGCCGTCTTGCAGGGGCGGATCGAATCCGTACACTTCAAGGTTTCGCGGTTCCGACCGGCCGCTAGCGTAGCTCAATTGGCAGAGCAGCTGATTTGTAATCAGCAGGTTGCGGGTTCAACTCCCGCCGCTAGCTCAGCACGACGGCGTTCGCGTGGCACGGCCGGTCGATGGCGGCTGACGGATGCGTCAGCGGTGGGCAGTCCCCGCCGCGGGATCGGCCGATCGGCAACACACAGCATTCGAGATCGATCAGACAGTGCAAGACGAGTTTTCAGAGAGACGGGCGGCGCAGCGTTTCAAGGAGTTCACCGTACACCACAGGGGAGTTTCCCGAGCGGTCAAAGGGGTCAGACTGTAAATCTGATGGCTATGCCTTCGCAGGTTCGAATCCTGCACTCCCCAGTCTTATCCCAGTCTTATCGCAGCCTCATTCCATTCCGATTCCAACACTCGATCGCGGGTGTAGCTCAATGGTAGAGCAATAGCCTTCCAAGCTAAAGACGAGGGTTCGATTCCCTCTACCCGCTTCGCCCGCCGCGGTCCTCATCTCGTTGCCACCAACTCTCCGATACAGTTTCAAGCACCACACACCACCCACC
>JAUMAF010000116.1:0-3906 GCA_032117045.1 Pirellulales bacterium
GCTCGTCTACGCGGAGCGGAAGGGGGCGGAGGCGGCCCTCGAGGTCGGCCGCAAGCTGCACGTGCGGTTTCATCCCACGGCCGGCCAGGCGCCGGCCACGGAATGGTCGCGGCAGCCCGTGGCCGGTCTGCCGGGCTGGCCCGCGGGCCTGGCCCCGCCCGATGTGCACGTGATTCCCGTGGCCTGTCTGCCGGAGGTGCCCAAGGCGCTCGAGACGGTGGCCCGTTCGCGGCTGCGGAAGGAATCACAGTTCGTGTCGGTCTGGCTCGACTTCGAGGACATCATGCGTCAGCGGTTCGGCATGGTGCCCGATGAGCCCAACATCGTCCTGATCGACACCCGGGGCTGTCCGCAGGGCGTGCTCTCGGGTCGGGTCGACGACACTAAGCTCGCCGAGGTGGCAGGTATCATCGATCAGCTGCGACTCCAGTCGCTTGCCAGCCGCACCGCCTCCGTGCCTGCCGGGCCCACGATTCGTTGAGTCCGTCGCCCCGCTGATGCCATCGACACGGCGAGGCGATCAGGAGCGGCTGCGTTCCTTGAGCCGGCGACTGGCGTGGGTGAGTGTTTCCCGCTCGGCCGCCGTGAGGCTCGATTCGCCCGTGCGGCTGATTTTTTCGAGGATCCGATCGACAGCCTCGTCGAGTCGGGGGTCGTCTCCCGGGCGGGGCGAGGTGTGCTGGTCGTCGTCGGGCCTCACGATCCGCATCCGAGGCTGCCGCTTGAAAAACCGTTGCGGCAACTGGGCGAGACCCTCGAGGCTCCAGCCGCGCCAGGCATAGAGCAGCCCGAAGACGGCTCCCCCGAGATGCGCCAGGTGGGCGACGTTGCCGCTTCCCTGCGCGGCGCCCTGCACGTCGGAGACAAGGTACAGCACACCCAACGCCCAGACCGGCACGGGGAACACGCCATACACCAGCACGGTCTGTCGCGGAAAGTGCCAGATAAAGGCGGCGAGCACCGCCATCACGCCGCCGCTGGCGCCGACGAGCTTGCCGCCCTGGCCACCGAAGCTCTCGCCCACCACCCAAGCGATGCCGGCGAAGACGATCGCCATGCAGTAGAACCGCACGAACTCCGCCCGGCCCATCAGGTATTCCAGCTCGCGTCCAAAAAACCAGAGCGTGAGCATGTTGAAGAGCAGATGCATCGGCGAATACGGATTGTTGGGCGTCTCGAGGCTCGGCCCGTCGTGCAGAAATCCGTAGGTGAGCAGCGACCAGAAGTTCCACGGGTGTTGCGGCAGGTCCGACCGCAGGCAAAGCATGTCGTTGAGCGACAAGGGCAGCGAGAAGATCTCGCGGAAGAGGTCGCCGGTGAGGATGAAGTTGGCGAGCCAGACCGCCACGTTCACCGCGATGATCGCGTTGACGGCTGTCCACTCCACCGCGAACGTGGATCGGCGGTCGCCGTAGTAGCCCCGATCCTGAAATCCCATCGGCGTGTGCCGCCGGAAAAGCGGTCCTCATCGAGACGGGCCGACCGTGCGGCCCCGAGTGATCGGTCATCCTACGGCCGGTCAACGCCGACCCGCAACCGGGCTGTTCGGGCCGCTGCCCGCGTGGCGAGGCGTGTGTTACGATTTCGCCCTTGCACGCCCGGGCAAGCCGCTGGTGCCGACCGGCATCGGGCTGCCGACACACACGAAGGATGGCGACCATGGCGACCAACGGACCGCTCGGCCGGAAGCTCAGGATGGGGATCGTGGGGGGCGGCCAGGGCTCGTTCATCGGGCGGGTCCATGCGACCGCCGCCGTGCTCGACAACCGTGCAACGCTCGTCGCCGGCGCCCTGTCGAGCGATCCGGAACGGGCCAAGGCCAGCGCTGCCGACTACGACATCGACCCCGCGCGGGCCTACGGCTCCTACCGGGAAATGCTCGACCAGGAGCGGGCCCTGCCCGCTGATCGCCGGATTGACTTCGTGACGGTCGCCACGCCCAACCACATGCATTTCCCGGTCGCCAGGGCGGCGGTGGAGGCGGGCTTCCATGTCGTCTGCGACAAGCCGCTGACGCTCACGCTCAAGGAAGCGGAGGAGCTTGCGGCCGTCGTGGCGGCGTCGAACTCGGTGTTCGTCGTCACTCACAATTACACCGGCTACCCGCTGGTGCGGCAGGCGAGGGAGATGATCCAGGCGGGCGAACTCGGCGAGATCCAGGCGATCCGCGCGGAGTACATCCAGGGCTGGCTGCGGACCAGGCTCGAGAGCGAGGGGCAGAAGCAGGCCGCCTGGCGGACCGATCCCACGAAGAGCGGCGCGGCCGGCTGCTTCGGCGACATCGGCACCCATGCCTACAATCTCGGCCGCTCGATGACCGGCCTCCTGCCCGAGTCAATCAGCGCGCATCTCAAGGTCTTCGTGCCCGGACGATCGCTCGACGACTACGGCCATGCCGTGATCCGCTACGAGAACGGCGCCCTCGGCACGGTCACAGCGTCGCAGATCAGCCACGGCCGTGAGAACGACCTGCGGATCCAGATCGACGGTACCCTGGGCAGCCTCGAATGGCATCAGGAGGAGCCCAACAAGATGATCGTGCGGCACAACGGCAAGCCCCACGCCATCTACACGCGGGATCCCAACGCGCCGTTCACCAATGACTCGGGCAGGGCGGCCTGCCGGCTGCCCTCGGGTCACCCAGAGGCCTTTTTCGAGGCCTTCGCCAACGTGTATCGCGCGGGCTTCGACGCCATGGCCGCCGCGGCGACGGGCGGCGGCTTCGAGAAGACGAACACGGTCTATCCCAACATCCACGACGGCGTGGAGGGCATGTATTTCATCGAGCAGTCGGTGGCCTCGAGCAAGGCGGGCGGAGCCTGGCTGCCCCTGAAACACCCTTTGGCACGACGGTAGGAGAACGGCCGTGGCATCGACCGACACGAAATACTTCGTCTTCGACATCGAGAGCGTGGCCGACGGCCCGCTCGTCTCACGGCTTCGTTATCCCGGCGAGAGCCTCGAGCCTGCCGCGGCGATCGCGAAATACCGGGCCGCGCTCCTGGAGGAAAATGGCAAGGATTTCATCCCCTACACGTTTCAGGTGCCGATTTCGCTGGTGATCGCGAAGGTCGCGAAGGACCTGTCGCTTCAGGAACTCGTCGCGCTCGACGAGAAGCAGTCGCGTCCGCACGAGATCGCCCGCACCTTCTGGGACGGCTGGCGGAAATACAACCGCCCCCGACTGGTCTCCTTCAACGGCCGCGGTTTCGACATGCCGCTCCTCGAACTCTGTGCGTTTCGCTTCGGGATCCCGATCCCCGACTGGTTTGCCGAGGATGCCCGAAACTTCGACCAGCCGAGATACCGCTACAACACCGCCGCCCACTTCGATCTCCACGAGTGGCTCACCAACAGCGGCGCGTCACGGTTTGCCGGCGGCCTGTCGCTGGCCGCCAATCTGATCGGCAAGCCGGGCAAGACGGAGGTGGCAGGCCACATGGTGCAGGATCTCTGGGATGCAGGCCGCGCATCCGAGATCCACGACTACTGCCGCGCCGACGTGCTCGACACCTACTTCGTGTTTCTCAGGTCGCGGGTGGTCGCCGGCGACATCGACCTCAAGCGGGAGCACGCCCTCATCGAGCATGCGCGGGCGTGGATTGAGACGAAGGCCGCCGACACACCGGGCCTCGCTCGATACCTCGCCGCCTGGGGCGACTGGAAAAGCCCCTTCTGAAGGCGGACTGGTGCCCGCGGCCTGACGGCTTGTACGGGCACGAACTCAGCGAGGGGCTGCCCGTGCTCCGCGAGCCGGCGTATGACGACGAGCGCAGCCAGGATGGCGGAGCGATGTCGGCATCCGAGTGAGTGAAGCCCAGGATGGGCGCAACGAACGTTCGGCGACGGGGCATGGGCAGCCCCGAGCCGGCCGCCAAGGCAACCCGCGACCTAATGGCCGGTCAG
>JAUMAF010000117.1:0-2462 GCA_032117045.1 Pirellulales bacterium
CTGCAGCCACTGCCGCACGCGGAGATCGTCCATGTGCATGAACTGCACGCCGATGGAGCGGCAGTAGGTGTTGCGGAGTCGCTTGATGATCTGCCGCAGCGACATCGACTGCGGACCCTCGATGGTGTCGGTCGAGAACGACCGGTCCATGTCCTCTTCGGTGAGGTGATAAAAGGCCGGATCCAGTTCGGGCAGCCCCGGACGCGGACGACCGAGCGGATCAATCTCCGCCATCAGATGGCCGCGCACGCGATAGGCGCGGACGAGTTGGTCGACGCGGTCCTGCAGAAACGCCACCCGCTCCTCGCCGGCGGTGCCGGTGGCGATCGGCGGCAGCGGCAGCGGCATCGCTTCGCCGGCAGGGGCCGCCGGCAGTCGCACCTCGCCATTGGCGATCGCCACGGCATGGGCGGTCGCGATCCCGTCCGGCGTGACGAGTTTGGCCGACGGCGCGGGGCCGCTGCCATTCGCAAGCGGCCTGACGGTCGCGTGTCCGTTGCCGCCTGGCACTGGAGATGACGCTGCCGCAACCGGCACGGCGACGCCCGCCTGGAGGGCCTCGAAGTAGCCGCGCCAATCGGCCGGCACGCTCGCAGGGTCGTTTTGATACTGCTCGAAGAGTTCCTCGAGGAACGCGAGGCTCGCCGTCCCCGCCGAATCAAAGCTGTCGATGGTGCTCACGATGGGTCCCGGTTCCCGCCGCCACGGGAACAGTGAAGGAAGGATGTCACATGGCCAGCAAGAGACGCCCCGGGCTCTCGAGGTAACCGATCACCTCGTTGAGAAACCGGGCCGCCGCCGCGCCGTCGATGACGCGGTGATCGTACGAAAGAGACAAGGGCATCATCAGCCGCGACTCCACCCGGTCGTCATGAATCACGGGCATCTTCCGTGACCGTCCGAGCAGGAGAATCGCCACCTCGGGCCAGTTGATGATCGGCGTGGAGTAAACCCCGCCCACGGCCCCGAGATTGCTGATCGTGAAGGTGCCGCCGCGGAGGTCCTCGATGCCATACTGGGCATTCTTGGCCTTTTCCGCCGTATCGGCGATGGCCTGGGCCACCTGCGGGATCGACATCTGGTCGCAATCCCGGAGCACGGGCACCACCAGGCCGCGGGGCGTGTCCACCGCGAGGCCGACGTTGACGTAGTCCTTGTAGACGATCTCGCCCTTCTCGATGTCGATCGTGGAATTGACGATCGGGTGCTGGCGGAGCGACAGGCTCACCGCCTTGATCACGAACGAGAGCGCCGTGAGCTTGAGATTGTTCTTGGCGTATTCCGGCGCGCTGGCCTTGCGGAGCGCCTCGAGCTCCGTGACGTCGGCGTCGTCGAAGTTGGTGAGATGCGGAATCGTCTGCACGCTGCGAACCATGTTGGCCGCAATCGTCTTCCGCATCCGTGACATCTGCTCGCGACGGACGGGCCCCCAGTCGTCCCGCTCCATCGACGTGGATTCGGGCCGCGACCGGCCGGCCGGCGCCGCGCTCGCATGCCGTACCGCGGCGATCACGTCCTCACGAACGATGCGGCCGGAGGGACCGCTCCCCTTCACGCGTGCAAGATCGACCCCCAGTTCACGGGCCAGTCTGCGAACGGCCGGCCCGGCAGGATCGACCGAGGCAGCCGCGGCCACGGCAGGGGGTTCCTCGACCGCGACGGCCGCTTGCATTGCAACAGGGGCTGCCACCGGGGCAGCGGCGGGAGCCGCGGGCTTCGGGGCGGGGGCGGCCGGCTGCGGGGCCGGCTTCGGCGCCGCGGCGGCAGGGGCCGAGGCTGGGGCGGCCGGCTTCGGACCGCTGGCGGCTCCAGCCGCTTCGAGCATCACGAGGGCCTGCCCAACCTTCACGGTGTCGCCCTTTTTGACGAGCACCTTCGCGACCATCCCGCCCGGCGGACACGGCACCTCGATCACCGCCTTGTCGGTCTCCACCTCGAGCAGCGCCTGCCCCGGCTTCACGACATCGCCCTCGGCCACGAAGACGGTGACGACGTCGCCGGAGGCGATGTTTTCGCCCAGGTCGGGAAGCTTGAACTCGGTGGCCATGGGCTTGTTCCGCTCGTGCTTGAGGTGGAAGGCTGTAACGAAGGGGGTGGACAACAGAGGGCCGAAACGCTCGACCCCGCGGGGACGGGCTTACGCCGACGCGGCGTCGATCTTGTCGGGGTCGACCCCCAACCGCGTGATCGCCTCGGCGACGACATGCCCGCCGATCGCGCCGGCGGCGGCCAGCCGCGAGAGCGTGCCGATGGCGATGCACTCGGCGTCAACCTCGAAGTGTCGGCGAAGCTGCGTGCGGAGCTCGCTACGGCCGAAGCCGTCGGTGCCCATCACGAACAGGCCGCCCGGAATCCACGGATCGAGCTGCTCGGGCACGGCCCGCACATGGTCGCTCACCGCGACGAACACCCCGTCGGTCGAGGCGATCGTCTGCTCGAGGTAGCTGGAACGCGGCGCGGCC
>JAUMAF010000118.1:0-2062 GCA_032117045.1 Pirellulales bacterium
CCATCGACATCTCTGGTGGCGGTGCGAAGCCGATCGACGCGACGGGGTCGTATCTGCCCCGCGAGGGTCCGGAAGCGACGTTTCGTGGCGCCCGCGAGCTGGCCACCTGCGTCGCCACGAGCCGCGACGCGCAGGAGGCCTTCGTACGGAGTCTCTTTCACGCGGTCGCAAAACAGCCCGTCAGGGCATGGGGCGCCAAGACGCTGGAACGCCTCCATCAGGCGTTTATCGCCTCAGGATTCGACATCCGCCGCCTGCTGGTCGATATCATGGAGGTGGCGGCGTTTCCGCCGCCCGTGGAGGTCGCCCGCGTCTCGCCGCCAGAGCCCTCGTCATGAAGCCCGCGTGAGGAAGCCTCCGATGCTCGTCTCCCGCCGCGATCTCCTCCGTCGACTCGGCGTCGGATCGGCGATCATGCCGTTTCTCGGCAACCTGCCCAGTCTCGCGGCCACGACGCCGGCAGCCCCGAAGCGACGGCTCGTGATCGTGTTCAGCCCGGACGGCGTGGTGAAGCGAAACTTCTGGCCGGCCGAGGCCGGGGCCTTCGCCGACCGTGAGTTGCCCCGGATCCTCCAGCCCTTCGAGCCCTTCAAGGACCGTTTGCTCACGCTCAAGGGCGTGAACAACGTGCTCGTCGGCGATGGCGACGGCCACATGCGGGGCATGGGCTGCCTGCTCACCGGCATCGAGTTGTTTCCCGGAAACATCCAGGGCGGATCCGAAACACCTGCCGGCTGGTCGACGGGCATCTCGATCGACCAGGAGATCCGCAACCATCTGCAGGCCGACCTGGCCACGGCCACGCGATTCGGATCGCTGGAGTTTGGCGTGCTCGTGCCGAACAAGGCCGACACCTGGACCCGGATGGTCTACGCAGGCCCCAACAAGCCGGTGGCGCCGATCGACGATCCCTATCAGATGTTCACCAAGCTGTACGGGCAAATGAAGGATCGCGAGAGTATGCGGAGCGTTCTCGACGAACTCCATGAGGATCTCGCCGTGGTGTCGGCGGCCCTGCCTCCGGAGGATCGCCGAATCCTCGACGAACACACGGCGCTGGTTCGGGACTTCGAGCGGCAGCTCGCCGGCCACGAGGCCAAGGCCGCCCACCCCGTGCCGGTGCTCGAGCAGGGAGTGATCGACCAAAACGAGCACATGCCCCGCATCAGCCGGATGCAGATCGAGCTGCTCGTGTCGTCGCTGGCCGCCGACTTCACGCGGGTCGCCACCCTGCAATACACCAACTCCGTCGGCCAGCCCCACATGACCTGGATCGGCGTCGAGGAGGGGCAGCACGAACTGTCGCACGAGCCCAACTCCAACGCGGCCGCGCAGGAAAAACTGACGGCGATCAACGCCTGGTATGCCGGTGAAGTCGCCCACCTGGCCAAGCGACTTGCCGAAACGCCTGAGCCCGGGGGCGATGGCACGCTCCTCGATCACACCACGATCGTCTGGACCAACGAGCTCGGTGAGGGCAACTCCCATTCCCGAAACGACATTCCGTGGGTGCTCCTGGGGGGCGGACTCGGCTTCGAAACGGGCCGGGCGCTGGACTATGACGGCGTGCCACACAACCGGTTTCTGATGTCGCTGGCCCACGCCATGGGCCATTCCGGCCTCGCGCGCTTCGGCAATCCCGACCACTGCGGCGACGGCCCGCTCACCGGCCTTGCCTGAAGACTGGCGAGCGATCATGCTCCGCTTCGCATGACCGCTTCAAGCTCCGCCGTCGACCTCGCTTCTGCCGCGGCAGCCATCGTCGCCGCCCGGCGGGTGCTCGTCACGGGCATGGTCGGAGCGGATGTGACGGCGGTCGTCGCCGCCTGCGACGTGGCCGAGGCCTGCGGGGCCGCGATCGATCCCGGCAGCCCTGAAACATCCCGCGGCATTGGGCCGCTCGTCGCCCGGATCGGTGCGGTCACGGCCACCGCCGATGACCTCCGCGACCGGGCCGACCTCGTCGTGTTCTGGTTCTGTTCCACCGCGACTGCCGGCCCAAGCGTGCTCTCGAGCATCCTGGCCCGTGGCTCTGGCGACACGCCCCGCCTGACCATCGCCG
>JAUMAF010000119.1:0-2915 GCA_032117045.1 Pirellulales bacterium
GGGGCACGGGCAGCCCCTCGCTGAGTTCGTGCCCGTGCAAGCCGACCGGCCGTGAGGCCGCGGGCTTCCCGTCGTCCGACTGCTTTACTCGTCGAGCGTGCGCTTGCCGCGGAGGAGATGGTGATAGTGCTGGGCGAAGCGATGGGCTTCGTCGCGGACGTATTCAAGGAGCCGTAGGGAGTAGGAATCGCGGGAGAGCCGGAGGGGCTCGCTGCGACCGGGCAGGAAGACCTCCTCTTCACGCTTGGCCAGCGAGATCACGCACGGCGGCTCAACGCCCAGGCTTTCAAGGGCGTCGAGGGCAGCCGAGAGTTGGCCCTTGCCGCCGTCGATCAGGAGGATGTCCGGGGGCGAACCGCCCTCGCGGGCGAGCCTCGCAAACCGCCGCGAGACGACCTCGTGGATGCTCTTGAAATCGTCGATGCCGTCCACCGTCTTGATGCGATACCGCTTGTAGCCGGGCTTGAAGGGCAGGCCGTCGATGAACTGCACGAGGCTTGCCACCGTCTCGTTGCCTGCGAGATGGGCGATGTCGACGCCCTCGATCACCCGCGGCGGCTTGGCGAGACCGAGCACCTTCTCCAGGCCCGCCAGCCCCTTCTTCGGGTCCACCAGAAAGACCTCGGGCTGCACGTGTTCCTCGAGATCGCCCCGCTGATCGAGCGTCTCCAGCAGCCGGATCTCGTCGCGGAGCCGGGCCGCCCGCTCGAACTCCAGCTTCGTGGAGGCCTCCAGCATTTCCTTCCGCATCTCGGCCAGGAGCTGCTTCTTGCCGCCGTCGAGAAATGTCTTCAGGCGGTTGATGTCCTTGCGGTAATCCTCCTTCGAGATCCGCAGATTGCAGGGGGCGGTGCACTGGCCGATCGAGGCCAGCAGGCAGGGCCGAAACCACCGCCACTGCTCGTCGTCGGCATCGATGTCGAGCGTGCAGGTGCGAAACTTGAAGATTCGCTGCAGCACCACGATCGCCCCGCGGAGCGAGCCGGCGCTCGTGAACGGACCGTAGAGCTTCACCCCCTTCTGCCGCGGCGTCCGCGTGAACTCCACCCGGGGAAAGTCCTCGTGGGTCGTGATCTGCAGGTAGGGAAAGGTCTTGTCGTCCTTGAGATCGGAATTGAATCGCGGCTGCACGTCCTTGACGAGCCGACTCTCGAGCAGCAGCGCATCGACCTCGCTCTCCGCCTCCAGATAGTCGATGTCGCGGATTTCCAGAACGAGCTCCGCCGTCCGCCGGTCTTCCGCGGCCGCCTTGAGGAAGTAGCTCCCCGCCCGGGCCCGCAGATTCTTGGCCTTGCCCACGTAGATCACCCGGCCGGCCGCGTCCTTCATCAGATAGACGCCGGGCGTCTGCGGAAAGGTCTTCACCTTCCGCGCGGCGGCAGACCGATCCCTCGCCGCCACGGTCTCGGCCGCACCGGTGTCGGCGGGTGTCGTCTCGGCGGTGAGGTCGTGATCCGGCTCGCTCATGCGGTTCTTCTCATGTGCCGATTGTAGACGGCCCGAGAGCCCATGCAGCCGGAAGTCGCGGCATGTGCGAACCGCGTCACACCCCGACGAGCGCGCGGAGATCTCTTTCGACCGCGTCGAGCCGCTGGTGGAGCAGCTGCTTGGTGGCGGGAAGATCGGCCGCACTGCCCGGCGGGGCGTAGGTGAAGAGATAAAACTTGATCTTCGGCTCGGTGCCCGAGGGGCGAGCGGCCACGGCATTGGACAGCGGCGGAAACCGTCCGTCGGAGAGCAGTGCGGCCGCACCCGGGCCGGCGAGGTCGAAGACCACCACGTCGCTCTTCACACCGGGGTAGGCGACGGGGTCGCTCCCCGGAGTCCAGGTCTGCAGGCTGGCCTGGTCGCGAGTGCGAACCACGCCGAGGCTTCCGAATGCTTTCGGCGGTGTCGCCCGCAGCGCTGCCATGATTTCCTTCATTCGCTCCATGCCCGTCGCGCCCGGCAGCATCACGTTGATCTGCCGCTCCAGGTGGCAGCCGTGGGTCACGAAGAGGTCGTCGAGCAGTTCGTGCGGCGACCTGCCTTCGGCCTTGAGCGCCGCGGTCTGCTCGGCCATCAGGAGCGCAGCCACGGCCGCGTCCTTGTCGCGGACATGCGTGCCGGCCACGAAGCCGTGCGACTCCTCGGTGCCGAAGACGAAGCGGTCGGGCCCGTGGGTGTCGACCGCCGAGCAGATCCATTTGAAGCCCACGAGCTGCGTGTCATCGACCTTCAGTCCATGCGCCTCGGCCACCCGCCGCACGAGGCCGCTGGTCACGATGGTGGTCACCACGTAGTCGCCCGGCCGCGCCTCGCCGCGGGCTCGCCGGCCGGCGATTGCCTGTTCGCAGAGGAGCGCGCAGAGCTGGTTGCCGGTAAACGTGCTCCACGCCGATCCCGGCTGGCGCGTCAGCGGAGCGGCAACGCCCAGTCGATCGCAGTCGGGGTCGCTGGCCAGCACGAGGTCGTCGCCTCGGGCCTTGGCCTCCTCGATCGGTCCGCCGAGCACCGCCGGGTTTTCAGGATTGGCCACGTGGCCAGGCACGTTCGGGAAATCGCCGTCGGGCTGCTCGTGAGGGCCATAGAGCCGCACCTGCGTGAAGCCCGCGCCGGCAAGCACCGGCACCACGGCCGTCGCGCCCACACCATGAAGCGGCGTGTAAAGGATCGAGAGATCCCGCGGGCCTGGGGCCGACTGGAGGAGCACCGCCTTCACGAAGGCCGGATCGACCTCGGCCTCGACGAACTGCACGCGGCCGCTCGCCACGCCGGCCTCGAACGACTCTCGACGGATCGTGTCGACACGCATGACACGGTCGATGATGCCCTTGTCGTGCGGCGGGAGCACCTGCACACCACCGGCCCAATAGACCTTCACGGCGTTGTCGGTGGGCGGATTGTGGCTCGCCGTCACCATGATCCCGCATGTG
>JAUMAF010000120.1:0-52208 GCA_032117045.1 Pirellulales bacterium
CGACACCGACACCGACACCGACACCGACACCGACACCGACACCGACACCGACAGGGAACGTTCTGGCCACGTACACGCAGTCGAGCGGGTGGGGAGCTGGGTTCAACGGTGACATGAAGATCAAGAACACCGGCACGACGGCGATCAATGGCTGGACGATGGAGTTCGACATGCAGGCGAACATCGTCAACATCTGGAACGCGGTGATCGTCAGTCACGTCGGCACCCGCTACGTGATCAAGAACGCCGACTGGAACGGCACGATCGCGGCCGGCAGCGAGATCTCGTTCGGCTTCCAGGCTGAGGGAATCGCCGGCGAACTGCCGTCAAATAGAAAGTTCAACGGTGTCGCCGTGTAAAAAGAGAGGTCGGCCCAGTCAGCGGGCGGTCCACGGGCCGGGTGACCTGCCCCCTTAACTCGTCGGCCGTAATTGCTTGCCGGCGTGCGCTTTATGGCGAGTTAGGACGAGAGTGAATGCCCTTGGGGCACCTTAACGTTAACTCTGGCCGGCTGTCTCGCGAGAATCTTCACGGCCACGAATCAATGATTGGGCCGTAATCTCGTCAGGTTCCCGAGGCGTGTTTGCCTCGCCTTGGTTGATCGCCCTACAGTTCTGCCGTTACCCCCCCGATTCTTAGGAGATCAACCATGTTGGCAACCGAAACGTCCCCTGACATCATCGAAACAGCCGTGAAAGCGGGCGGATTCAAGACCCTCGCGACTGCCCTTGGAGCCGCTGACCTCGTCGACACGCTCAAGGGAGTCGGCCCGTTCACAGTCTTCGCACCGACCGATGCGGCATTCGAAAAACTGCCTGCGGGAACATGCGAAACCCTGCTAAAGCCGGAAAACAAGGACAAGCTCAAGGCCATCCTCCTGCTTCACGTCGTGCCCGGCTGCGTCATGGCGGCGGACGTTGTGAAACTCAAGGAAGCCAAGACCGCCGGCGGATGTACCGTGAAGATCTCTACGGATGGTGGGGTGAAGGTGGGCACTGCCAAGGGCATGTCCAACGTCACCAAGACCGACATCAAGACCAGCAATGGCGTCATCCACGTGATCGACGCCGTGATCCTGCCTGAGTGATCTGCAGGTTTCCCAGACTCCTTGCTTTGGCACCCCGTGCGTTTCGCCGTGCGGGGTGTCTTTTTTATGCGCTGATGCTGAGCCCGCCTTCTTTCATTGGAGGACAGCCCGGGGACAAAGATATCAATGGCCAAATCCAACCCACCCGCACCGCCCCCTTCCATCCCCACACTCACCTCCCACCCGCACAGCTCGTTGGGGTACCGACCCCCGGCCCCGGAGTCGCGTCGCCCCTGTCCGCTCGGTTCGGTTACGCCTCACCAAACGGACAGGGGCGATCCCTTGGCAGGTCTACCCTGGAGATAGAAACTGGCTCCATTGATGGGGGCAAGTCAGACGTCGTCACCGGTGAGGGGAAGGCGGCGGCTCAAACCCTGCCCGGTGCCGCTCCGGCGAGTGTGCACATTTGTGTGCAGTCAAAAGCCGCCGCCACCAGCAGTGACTCGCACGAATCACGACAACGCGGCCGAAAGCACGTGATCGTGCGAAATGATGCGAATCGCTGCGGTCCGAAAGAAACTGCAATAGTGGGCGGCGAGGGACTCGAACCCCCAACCCCCTCGGTGTAAACGAGGTGCTCTGACCAATTGAGCTAGCCGCCCGATTCCAAGCCATCCCCGGCCTTGTGCCGCTTGGCCGGCGGAGGGCAACGCCAAGGGGTGCCTCCGCCAGCGGCATCGCATCCAGAGACGCTGGGCAGGAGTCTATCCGATCGCAGCCCCGGGACGACGAACAATTCGCCTGTCCAGGCCCGATGCCGTGAGGCGCACCCGGCCCGAGCCCGGACCCAAGCACGGCAGCCCGCGGCCTCACGGCCGGTCGGCATTCAGGGGTCGGCACTCAGCGCGGAACTGCCCACGCCCCGAGCCAACCGAAGGCGTCGCGCGTCAGACCGGCTTCGGTGGGACAACGGTGCGGATGCCGAGTTCGACGAGCTGCTTCGTCTCCACCGACGAGGGAGCGCCCGTCATCAGATCGCTCGCCTTTTGCGTCTTCGGAAAGGCGATCACGTCGCGGATGCTGTCGAGCTTGCCGAAGAGCATCACCCAGCGGTCGATGCCCAGGGCGATGCCGCCGTGGGGCGGGGCACCGCTCCGCAGGGCGTCGAGCAGGAATCCGAACCGCTCGCGGGCAACCTCCGGCGTGATTCCCAGCAGCTTGAAGACCTTCTCCTGCGTGGCCCCGTCGTGGATTCGGATCGTGCCACCGCCGGCTTCCGAGCCGTTGATCACGAGATCGTAGGCCACGGCACGACAGGCCGCGGGGTCCGACTCGAGGATCTCGATGTCGGTCGGCCGTGGCGCCGTGAACGGATGATGCATCGACGCCCAGCCGCCGCTCTCCGTGTCGGGGGCAAACATCGGGAAGTCGACGACCCACGAGAAGTGCATCGCATCGGCGGCGTAGAGGCCAAGCGACGCGCCCAGCCGCTTCCGCAGCATGTGGAGCGACTTGCACGTGACGTCGAAGGAATCGGCCACGATGAGCGCGAGGTCGCCCGCCTCGCAGCCGAGTTTGTTCTTGAGGGCATCGCCCACGCCGGTGAGATTTTTGGCTACGGGGCCCGACCATGACCCATCGGCCTCGACCTTGAGCCAGACGAGCCCCTTGGCGCCGCCGTCAACCGCCACGGCCGTGAGCTCGTCGAGATCCTTGCGGGAAAACTTCGCCGCCGCCCCGGGCACGCGGATGCCGCGGATCCGGCCCCCGCTCTCGACAGCGCCGCGGAAGACGCGGAAGTCGCTCTCGCCCGCGATGGCGGTGAGATCGACGATCTCGAGCCCGAACCGCAGATCGGGGGCGTCGTGGCCAAACCGCTCCATGCACTCGTCCCACGTGAGCCGCGGCAGCGGCAGGGGCACATCGAGACCGAGGATCTCGCGGGCGGTCCGCTTGACGAGCCCCTCGATCACGCCGATCACGTCGTCGGCCTCGACGAACGACATCTCGACGTCGAGCTGCGTGAACTCGGGCTGCCGGTCGGCGCGAAGATCCTCGTCGCGGAAGCACTTCGCAACCTGCACGTAGCGGTCGAAGCCCGCCATCATCAAGAGCTGTTTGTAGAGCTGTGGTGACTGCGGCAGCGCGAAGAATGCGCCGTGATCGAGCCGGCTCGGCACGAGGTAGTCGCGGGCCCCTTCGGGGGTGCTGCGGCCGAGCATCGGCGTCTCGACGTCGATGAAGCCGAGTTCGTCGAAGTGATCGCGCATGATCTTCACGATCCGGCTCCGCAGAAACATGTTGTCCTGCATGGCGGGCCGGCGGAGATCGAGCCAGCGATGCTTGAGCCGGACTTCTTCGCCGGGGAGCTCCGAGGCCCCCGGCTGGAAGACCGGCGTCTCGGCCTCGTTGAGCACCTCGAGTTCACGGCACACGACTTCGATCTCGCCGGTGGCGAGCTTGGGATTGGTAGTGCCGGTGGGCCGGCCACCCACGCTGCCGCACGCCCGGATCACCCACTCGGGCCGCACGGCCCGTGCCGCGGCGATGACCGTCGGCGGGCTGTCGGGGCCGACCACGACCTGGGTGCGTCCCCAGCGATCGCGGAGATCGATGAAGATCACTCCCTTGTGGTCGCGAACACGATCGACCCAGCCGCAGAGGCTGGCCTCCGTGCCGAGGTGGCTGGAGCGAAGTTCACCGCAGGTGTGGGTTCGAAGCACGGGAAGCACCTTTCCGCGAAGCCCGGTCCCGCCGGCTCCCGCGGGCGGCCCAGGGCCTCGAGCACTGGGAGCGAGCACTAGGAATCGGATGAAAACGCCGAAACGATGAGGAGCGAGATGGTGAGCAAGATCGCGATCACCAACAGCGGAATCGCCCCCCAGTAGACGAGAAGCGGGGCGGACGTGCCGAGCGATCCGCCGGCAAACAGCGCCGTCATCGACAGGATCACGAACAGAAGGGCCGTGGCAAGCGACGACCAGGCGAGCACTTTGGGGAGCATGAGCGGAATCTACCTTGCCACCCGCGGGGCTGCCAGCGCTGCCGCCCGCGCCGCCACGGCATCGCCGCCGAACTCGAGTTCCATCTGCTGGGCATCGTCGCCCTCATGGGCCAGCTCGCGAAACAGCATGCTCGGCTGGATGTCACGGTTGTGCTGGTATTTCTCGCTGGAATACTCGGTGATGTCGCCGTGGATCTGGTGGAAGAAGATCTGGCAGATCGGCACGCCCGGGTAGATTTTCACCGGCTGCACCGCAAACATCTCCAGCGTCCAGTAGCCGCAGAAGCCAACGTCGCCGAAGCCCGCCGTGACGTGCACGAACAGCCCGAGGCGGCCGATGGAGCTGCGACCCTCGATCATCGGCACGAGGTTGTGCGTCTCGGTCCGCTCGACGGTGCGGCCGAGGTAGAGTTGGTTGGGCGTGAGCACGAGGCCCTCCGCCGGGATCGAGATCCGCTCCACGCGGTTGCTCTTCCGCATGTCGAGCACGACCTCCTCGTAGACGAGCAGTTCGTCATGCAGCGACAGGTTGTAGCTGTTGGGATTCAGCCGGTTCTCATCGAACGGCTCGATGAGAATGTTGCAGCCGATCTGCTGCCGGATCTCGTTGCCGGAAAGGATCATGAATGGCTCCCGTACGGTGGCGGAGGAGAGGCGGCACGATCCGGACGAATGACGCGGGAGGAGAGTCTATGCCGAAGCCCGTCCTCCTGCCCATGGGGCGGCATGATCGGACGGGGAAGTCACCGCCCCGGCTTCGGTCGGGGAGCCTTCAGGCCCACCCGCGGGCAGAGATCGGCGAGCGGACATTCCTCGCAGCGTGCCGTGCGGGCGGTGCAGATCGTGCGGCCGTGCTCGATGAGGGTATGGCTGAACGCGATCCAGTGGCGCTCGGGCACGACGCGGACGAGATCCCGCTCGGCACGAACCGCGTCGGCGTGCCTGGTGAGGCCGAGCCGTCGCGTAATTCGCCCCACATGGGTGTCGACCACGACGCCCGAGGCGATCCCAAACGCCGATCCCATTACCACGTTGGCCGTCTTGCGGCCCACCCCCGGCAGCCGCACGAGTTCCTCGAGTGTCCGCGGCACTTCGCCGGCATGGCGGGCGACGAGGGCCTGACAGCAGCCCAGAATGCTCTTGGCCTTGGCACGGAAGAATCCCGTGCTCCGAATCACCGATTCCAGGTCCTGGGGGCGGGCCTCGGCGAGCGAGCCCGCATCAGGCCAGCGGGCAAAGAGGCCGGGCGTCACGGCGTTGACGCGTTTGTCGGTGCATTGGGCCGAGAGAATCGTCGCCACCAGCAACTGAAAGGGTGAGTCGAAGTCGAGCGAGCAGGCGGCCTGCGGATAGGCTCCGGCCAGCCGCTCGGCGATGGCGGCAGCACGCTCCCGGCGGGCCAGGACGGTTTCTCGGCCGCGGCCGGCACCGGTCGGCCTTGACTGACCCGTCCGGTCCGGGGTGCTACGATTCATGAAGTTTCCCGTCTGGGCGGCTCGCGGACGGACTGCGGGGAAACAACCCAGAGGAGGCGGGCTGCGGATGACGACGGATGCCGACGACTACGAGCCCCTGTACCTCGCGGGCATCGAGAAGTTCAACGAGTGCGATTATTACGAAAGCCACGAGATTTGGGAGGAACTCTGGACGGAATACCGCGGCGCATCGCGGAAGTTCTACCAGGGGCTGATCCAGGCGGCCGTGGCGCTCTACCATTTTGGAAATGGCAACATCCGCGGCGCCCGAAAACTGCATGGCAGCGTGCATGGCTACCTCGAGGCCTACGCCCCACATCATCTGGGGCTTGATGTGAACGCATTTCTGAAGGACTTCGACACCTGCCTGGCCGACGTCGCCGCGAGCACCGAGGCTTTTCCCGAGATTCAACTCGACCCCGACCTGCTTCCCGAGATTCACCTCGATCCGCCCCCCGCTTCGCCAGTCTGACCAGTCCTTTCAACCGCAACCCGCAGCCCGCCCTCCCGAGCGACCGCCATGTCCGACGAGCCACTCGCCTTCTCCCCCGACCAGTTCTCGGGACGCGCGCGGCTCTTCCCGTTGCCGAACCTCGTGATGTTCCCGCATGTCATGCAGGCGCTGCACATCTTCGAGCCGCGGTATCGGGCGATGTTCGAGGAGGCGATCGAAGACGACCGGCTGATCGCGCTGGGGTCACTCGCCCCGGGATGGGAAGACAACTACGACGGCCGGCCGCCGCTGCGACCGCAGGCCTGCCTCTGCCGGATCGCCACCCACCAGCGGACCGATGAAGGCACCTACAACGTGCTCGTGCTCGGTGTGCGGAGGCTGCGACTGGATCGTGAGCTGCCCCCCAAGAAGCTGTTTCGCGTGGTCGAGTCGGCGATCATGGACGATTTCGAGCCGGCCGAAGCGGCCCCCGGTGCGGCGGCGGGCCTGCAGCGGCAGTTGCTCGATGCGTTCAAGCGATCGATGCCCCAGGTGCCCAACGCCTACGAGCAGCTCGACGAACTCCTGGGCAGCCAGATCACCCTGGGAATGCTCACCGACATCGTGGCCTACACCATCGACCTCGACTTCGACATGAAACTCCGCCTGCTCGCCGAATGCGACATCTTCGAGCGGGCGCGGCTCCTCCTCGAAGCCGTCGCCTCACGGCCCCCCGTCGGGAGCGGCCGGACCTTCCCCCCCGATTTCAGCGTCAACTGAGGATGGGCGCTTGGGCAAGCCCAACGCCGTGAGGCGTGGGACCGGGGCTGCGATGCGAAGCCTTCTTGCTACAGTGATGCCATGAGTTCCCACCACCAGGTCGATCATGCCCGCATCGAGCGGGCCGTTCGCGAGATTCTCGCCGCCGTCGGGGAGGATCCCGATCGGGAGGGCCTCCTCGAGACGCCCGCCCGCGTGGCCCGGATGTATGCCGAGATGTTCAGCGGACTCGGGCAGGATCCCCGCATCCACCTCACGAAAGCCTTCAGCGAGAAGTATGACGAGATCGTGCTCGTCCGCGACATCGCCTTCAACAGCGTCTGCGAGCACCATCTGCTGCCCTTCATGGGCCATGCCCACATCGGTTACATGCCCGACGGCCGTGTTCTGGGCCTCAGCAAACTGGCCCGGGTCGTCGAGGCCGTGTCACACCGGCCGCAGGTGCAGGAACGGATGACCGAGCAGATCGCCGATCTCCTCGAACACGACCTGGGCGCGAAGGGCGTGGCGGTCGTCGTGGAGGCGACCCACACCTGCATGACGATCCGCGGCGTGAGAAAGCCCGGCAGCGTCTGCGTGACCTCGGCGATGAAGGGGGTGTTCCGCGCGAATGTCTCGAGTCGGGCCGAGGTAATGTCGCTCATCTACGGCAGCCGCAGGCAGTGACCGTGACGGTTCAGCATACGGACGCGGAGGCCGGCGCATGAGGCTGCTCGTCGACTTTCTCTGTCGATTCGGCTGGGGCATGTCGATCGCACTGGCCATCACGCCTGCGGCGCTCGTGCCTGCCGGATTCTTTCGGGTGAATCTGTTGGTGGTGCTGGGACTGGCGAGTGTGGCCGCCTTTCTCGCCTTTCGGGAGGTGCCAGGCCTCGCCTGGATGCTGGCGGGAAGTGCCGCGGTGGTGTCGTGGATCGGGAGCATCGCCTGGTTTGCCGAACGCACACGACCAGGGATGACGCTCTGCCGCATCGCGGCGGTCTTGCTCGCGGCGGCCACCGTGCTCGTGCAGGATGGGCCGGGGGCCGTGGCGGCGGGCGAGGCACTCGTGTCGGGGCTCGTGGTCGGGCTGACCGTCCACGCCATGCTGCTGGGCCACTGGTATCTCAATGCGCCGGGCATGAGCGTCGACGCCCTCAAGCGGATGATCGACTGGGCGTTGGCCGCCTGGGCCCTGCGATTGGCCCTCGCCCTCGCAGCCGTGGCGTTCGAGCCGGCGGGCCTGCGGATGACAGGCGGCACGGCGTCGGCCCTGGTGTCGTTGCGGTGGCTGGCAGGGCTCGTGGGCCTGCCGGTGCTGCTGATCATGAGCCGGAAAACGCTCGACATTCCCAACACGCAGAGCGCGACGGGTATCCTGTATGTCGCTTGCTTGGCCGCGATTCTCGGTGAACTCACGGCACAACTCCTCCGGGCCGTCTGAATCCATGCGCATCACCTACGCCTGCCCGGCCTGCGAGGCCACCGTGGCGGCCGAAAACGCCGAGTCTCGGACCACCCTTGTTTGTCCAAGGTGTGGTGGCGTGGTGGAGGTGCCCGCCGACGCCGTCGCCTGGACGGGCCCGGGAGGTGAGCCGGCCGCGGCAGGCTCAGGAACGGCCCGGCTGCGGCGGTGCATGGTCTGTCCGGGCACCGAACTCTTCTCGCGGAAGGACTTTCCGCAGCGGCTCGGCGTAGGCATCGTGGTCGCTGGCCTTGCCGCAAGCTGCGTAACCTGGGCCTGGCGGCTGCTCGTGCCCACCTTCGCGATTCTCTTCGGAACCGCGCTCGTCGACGTCGTGCTGTACTTCATCATGCCCGAGTGCCTGACGTGCTATCGATGCAGCGCGCGGTATCGCGGTGCCGAGGGGGCGTTTGGAAGCTTCGATCTCGAGACCCACGAGAAGCACCGCCAGCAGCGGATTCGCCTCGGTCAGGCTGCCCCCTCAGGCGGTCCTCCCGCATCCCCGGTCGCCTGACCCCCGCCGGCGGAGTGCCGCATGGATCTCGAGCGGAAGCGAATCGAGGAGGATCTCCGGGGCGTCGTCTCCGGAGACGTGATCTGCGACGACGTCGGCAGGTCGCTCTACGCGACCGACGGCAGCCTGTTCGAGGTCTGGCCGTTGGCAGTGGTGCGGCCCCGGTCTGCCGAAGATGTCGCTGCAACCATCCGGTGGGCCGCGGAACGAAACGTACCCGTCCACGCCCGCGGGGCGGGCACCAGCCTGGCCGGCAGTCCGCTGGGACCGGGCATCGTGCTCGACTGCTCGCGATTCATGCGCCGCATCGTCGAGACGGCCGAGGACACGGTGCGGGTGCAACCCGGAGTGGTCGCCGCCCAACTGGAGGAACATCTCGCGCGGCGACGTCGGATGTTCGGGCTCGATCCAGCCAACGCCGTGGCGACCACGATCGGCGGGATGATCGGTCGAGACTCGTCCGGTAGCCGGTTTCTCAGGCACGGGGCCGTCCGCGGCCGGATCGTGTCGGTGGAGGCGGTGCTGGCCGACGGAGCGATCGTGGAGATCTCGGCCGTGCCCGTGACGGGCGAGGCGCCGGAAGGCGACCGTGTGGCTGCGCTGGCGGCGGGCACGAAGGCGATCCTCACGGGCGCCCGAGACGTCATCACGCGCTTCCAGCCGTCGTCGCGTGCCACCCACGGCGGCCTGCGGCTGCACGACCTCGATCACGACGGGCTGATCGACCTGCCCCGGCTGCTCTGCGGCGCAGAGGGCACGCTCGGGGTGATCACGGCGGCCACGCTGCGGACGCTTCCCGCCGACGAGGTGATCGCGGTCGGGCTGCTCCTGTTTGACTCCATCGAGGGCGCCGCCGAGACGGCGATCCGGCTGCTGTCCCTGCAGCCGAGCGCCTGCGACCTCTTTGATCGCCGGCACCTCGCGCTGGCCCGGGGCACGAAGCCTTCCTTCGATCTTTTGATCCCCGCCATCGCCGAGGCCGGCCTGCTGGTGGAGTTCACCAGCGACGAGCCGGCGGCCTGCAACGAGCGGCTGGATCAGGCCATGGCCCTCGTGCAGCGTGGCCGGTCGAGTTGCATCGACATTCGGCGAGCGGAGGATGCGTTTGACGCGGCGTTTTTCTGGGAGCTCTCCCGAAACAACGTCTCGACGCTGCAGGGCGTGCGGGCTGAGATGCGTCCTGTGCCGTTTGTCGAAGATGTCGTCGTGCCGCCCCCCGCGCTGCCCGATTTCTTGCGGCGGCTGCAGGAGGTGCTCAAGCAGTGCCAGGCGACGGCCATGCTCTTCGGCCATGCCGGCCAGGGGCAGTTGCATCTGCGGCCGCACGCGGATCCCCGCAAGCCCGGCGAGCGCGAGCGGCTGGAGGCTCTCGCCGCCGCGGTCTACGAGGAGGTCGTCGCCTGTGGCGGCACGATCGGCGGCGAGCAGGGGCTGGGCCTGTCGCGAACACCGTTTTTCCACCGGATGTTTCCGGAGCTGACGGCGGTCTTCGGCGAGGTCAAGCGGCTGTTCGATCCGACGGGCATTCTCAATCCGGGACGCATCGCCCCGGCTGGCGACGGTGCGTCGGGAGCCGATGCATGGGCGGCTTTTCGTCCGTCGCTCGCACCCTCTGTGGCCATGGAGACCGACTCGTTGCCGGGCGATCCCCCGCCCCCCGTCGTGCCGCTGCCGGTGCTCTCATGGTCGCAGGCCAGACTCGCGGTCGAGACGGATGCCTGCAACGGCTGCGGGGCCTGCCGAAGCCTCACGACGACGACCCGGACCTGCCCCCGATATCGCGAGAATCCGCGGGAAGAGGCCTCTCCGCGGGCCAAGGCCAACGTGATTGGCGGCCTGTTGTCGGGCCGGCTCGACCCGCGGTCGCTGTCATCCGAGGCGGTGCGGAGCCTGTCCGACACCTGCTTCAACTGCCATCAATGCCGCATCGACTGCGCCGCAGGCATCGACGTGCCGGCGATGGTGATGGAGCTCAAGGCCGCGCATCATGCCGCCAACAGCATCGATCTCGGGCAGTGGCTCTTGTCCCGTGTCGACACGCTCTCCGCCGCTGCCGGCAGGATCAGTCCGCTGGCCAACTGGGCGATCGCCAATCCCCAGGCCCGCTGGATTCTCGAGAAGACGCTCGGCATCGCCCGGGGTCGCAAGCTGCCGCCATTCACCGGCAGGCAGTTCATGAAGTGGGCGAACCGTCGCGGCATCACGCGACCCAGCCGCCGCAGCGGTCCGCGAGTGCTTTATTTTCTCGACACCTATGCGCGGTGGCATGATCCGCTGCTCGCGCAGGCATTCGTGGGCGTGTTGGAGAGAAACGGTATCGGCGTGTTTGTCGATCCGCGGCAGACGGCGTCGGGCATGCCGCTGGTGTCGGAAGGGGATCTCGACGGGGCGCGTCGTCTTGCCCGTCGCAACGTCCGCGTGCTCGCGGAGGCGGTGCGGCTCGGCTACCGAATCGTGTGCACCGAGCCATCGACCGTCACCTGCATCACGCACGACTACCCGCTGCTGCTCGACGACGAGGAACTGCCGAGGGTGGCCGCGGCCACCTGCGATGCGATGACCTATCTCTGGGAACTGCATCGAGAGGGAAAGCTGCGGCTCGACTTCCGGCCGGTGCCGTCGCGGGTGCTCTACCACGCGCCGTGCCACTCCCGAATCGCGGGGGCAGTAACGCCGGCCGAGCATCTTCTGCGGCTGATTCCGGGGCTCGTGGTGGAGCCGGCCGATCGGGGCTGCTCGGGCATGGCGGGCACGTTTGGCCTCTCCCGCGAGCACTACCGCACGAGCCTCCGCGTGGGCTTGGGGCTCGTGTCGGCGATGCGGGGCGGCGGTGTCGAGGCGGGCGCTACCGAGTGCAGCGCCTGCCGGATACAAATGGAGCAGGGCACCACGAAGCCTGCGGTGCATCCCGTGAAGGTGCTCGCGAAGGCCTATGGGCTTCTCGAAGGAGCCGCACCGCACGGTCTCGATGGCCTGCTGTCGTCCACGAGCGGTCGGCTCACGACCACCTGATTGCTCCGGCCCGACGCCGGGGGCTGGAAGCGATGCACTCCCACGATCACGCCTGCGACCACGCGAAACTCAGGATCGCCGTGTTTGCCGGGATGGCGGAGGTCATCGGCGGTCGGCATCTCGAGCTGCCCTGGGCCGGCGGCACCGTGGCCGACGCCCGGCGGCTCGTTGCCGGCAGCCACCCGGCAGTGGCCGGGCTGCTCGCCCGCAGCGCCTTCGCCCTGGGCAACCGCTACGTGGGTGACGACGCCCCGCTCGCCGCCGGCGACGATGTGGCGATCATCCCTCCGGTGAGCGGAGGCTGACATGCCGATCAATCGCGACGAGGCTTTTGACAGGGAGGCGAGTGGTGTTGCCATGGTTCACGGGCCGATCGACACCGTGCGACTACTCGCCGCGGTGGGAGACGCAGCCGCAGGAGGCAACGTGCTCTTCGTGGGAACGGTCCGCGGCGTCACCGCCGGCGCGGTCACGCGATCGCTGACCTACGATGCCCATGAACCGCTGGCGGTCGCCACGCTTGCCACGCTGCGTCGGGAGGCGATCGAGCGCTTCGGTCTGACGGCCTGCGCGATCGTGCATCGGCTGGGTCCGGTGGCGGTCGGTGAGGCGGGAGTGGCGATCGCCGCGAGTGGTCCGCATCGTCGCCAAGCGTTTGCCGCGACGGAGTGGCTCCTGGAGCGACTCAAGCAGGACGTGCCCATCTGGAAGTGCGAGGAACGCGGCGACGGGGGCCGGGAGTGGGCGCATCCGACGACGGCCCCGCGGCCCGGAGTGGCGCCATGATCCGGGCCGGCACGCTCATCGACGGCTTCGGCAGAGTCCACACCGACCTGCGGATCAGCGTCACCGATCGATGCAACCTGCGGTGCACCTACTGCATGCCGCTGGAGGTGGCGTTTAAACCACGCGACGAGCTGCTCACCTACGAGGAGATCACCCGCGTGGCCCGCGTGGCTGCCGGTCTGGGCGTGCGGACGATCCGGCTTACGGGTGGCGAGCCGCTGCTTCGCCGCGACCTCACCGAACTCGTGCGACAGCTCGTGGCGGTCCCCGGCATCGACGAGGTGGCGGCCACGACCAACGGCCTGCTGCTGGCCGAACTGGCCGGACCGCTCGCCCAAGCAGGACTGGCCCGGCTCAACGTGAGCCTCGACAGCCTCAGGGAGGACGTGTTCGAGCGCATCGCCCGACGCACCGGGCTCGATCGCGTGCTTGCCGGATTGGCTGCAGCGCGGCGGGCCGGGTTTCGTGAGATCCGCATCAATGCCGTGTCGATGAAAGGACTGACGGAGGACGAGATCGTGCCGCTGGCCCGATTCTGTCGTGCGGAGGGATTCCACCTGCGGTTCATCGAGTTTATGCCGCTCGATGCGGAGGAGGGCTGGGAGAAGTCGCAGGTGCTCGCGGGCGCGGAGGTGCGGGAGATTCTCGAGCGGGAGGTCGGGCCGCTGGTGGAGGAGCCATCGGGCGACATGGGGCAGCCGGCCGTTGACTTCGCCTGGGCCGATGGTGCCGGCCGGGTGGGCTTCATCAACCCCGTCACGCAGGCCTTCTGCGACCGCTGCGACCGGCTGCGACTCACCGCCGACGGCCAGTTTCGTAACTGTCTGTTTTCGACCGTTGAGTGGGACATTCGTCGCCTGCTGCGGGAGGGATGCGACGATGCCACGGTCGCAACGCTTCTGCGCGAGTGTGTGGCGGCGAAGCGGGCAGCCCACGGCATCGACACAGACTCCTTCGTGCGGCCGGCTCGCGCGATGTACCAGATCGGGGGCTGAGGATGACCGCAGAGCCGAGCCCAGCGCGGCGGTATCTCGACAACGCGGCCACCTCATGGCCGAAGCCCGAGACGGTGCTGGCCGCGTGGAACGATGCGGCCCACCGCGTGGGCGCGACGGCCGGCCGTGCGGCGTACCACGCGGCGGTCGAGGCCGACGCCATTCGCGAGCGGGCGCGAGGGGCGGCGGCGCGGCTGCTCGGCGGTGTCGATCCCGGCCGCGTGGCGTTGCCGGCCGGCTGCACTCTGGCCCTCAATATGGCGATCCACGGCCTCCTGCGGCCCGGCGACCACGTGATCGCGACCGCCGCCGACCACAACGCCACCCTCCGACCGCTTCACTGGCTGGAACGTCGCGGCATCATCGCCCTCTCGATCGTGCCCTGCGATAGCGGCGGCCACGTCGATCCGGGGGCCATCCGCGCCGCCTGGCGGCCCGCAACGCGACTGGTGACGGTGAGTCATGCGTCAAACGTCACCGGCGCCGTGCAGAACGTGTCGGCCATCGCCGCCATCGCCCATGATCGGGGCGGGCTTCTGCTGCTCGACGCCGCCCAGTCGCTCGGCCAGATCGTCTGCGACCTGCCTGGCTTCGGGGCAGACGTGGTCGCGGCGCCGGCCCACAAATGGCTCCTCGGCAGCGGCGGTGCCGCGGTGCTCTGGGTGCGAGAAGGACTCGAGCCGGAGCCGCTCCTGCAAGGCGGCACGGGATCGCTCAGCGACTCGCTCGAGATGCCCGAGCGGTTCGTCGATCGGATGGAAGCCGGCACTCCCGACGTGCCGGCGCTGGCGGCGCTTGCGGCGGCCGTCGCCTGGATCGAGGAGCGAACCGTGGCCGAGGTCGGCCGCTCGTGTCGGAATCATGCGGCGGCCTGCGGCCAGGGCCTCCGCCGGATGCCCGGGGTGCGGGTGATCGCGGCGGAGGATGGCCCGCCGATTGTGAGTTTCACGGTCGAGGGCTATGCTCCCGCGGAGATCGCCCTGTTGCTCGAGCAGATCGCGGGCGTGCAGGTGCGGGCGGGTCACCACTGCGCCGCCCTCGTGCACGACCGTCTCGGCACCAGAGACGGCGGCACGGTCCGCGCGAGCTTCGGCCCGTTCACCGCACCGGACGACGTCGACGCCCTCGTCGCAGCCGTTGGAACGATCGTCGGTTGAGGCTCGTTGGAACTGGTTCGAATCACGGAGGAAAGCAGCATGGCCGGTATCCCCAAGGATGTCTGGTACGCGGGCGGCTTGCGGTTCGAGTGCACGCAGTGCGGCGACTGCTGCTCCGGGGCCGAGGGCTATGTCTGGGTGAACCAGGCGGAGATCGACGCCATGGCGGCCCGCACGAGCATGACCCCGGCCGACTTCGAGGCGGCGTTCGTGAAGCGGGTGGGCGTGCGACGGTCGCTCAAGGAGCGTTCCAACGGCGACTGCGTGCTCCTCGACGTGACGACGCGGAAGTGCACCGCCTACGAGGACCGACCGCGGCAGTGCCGCACCTGGCCCTTCTGGGATTCAAATCTCTCGAGCCCGGCGGCCTGGGCCGAGGCGGCTGAGGCCTGCCCCGGCTGCGACAAGGGGAATCTCGTGCCCCTCGAACGCATCGTCGAGCAGGCCTCGAAGATCCGAATCTGACGGGGCCCCCCTCTGCGGCGTTCGTGCCCGTGCAAGCCGACCGGCCGTGAGGCCGCGGGCCATTGCGGATCACTTCATCACACGGCTCGTCAGAGAATGCCGCCGTGGGTTCGCCAGGGCGTCATGTGCGACGGCTGATCCAGAAACCAGATTCGCTCCCATTCGTCGGTGATGGCCCGCAGATCTTCCGAGGTGTAGATCAACTGCTGGGCGCGGCGAACCGGGTCGCCTGAGTACATCGGGATGAGGCAGCCCGTGCTCGTCGCCAGCAGCGCCGCAGCACACACCATCCAGACAGCCTTCCTCATCGCATGGTCCTCCTGACCCTCGTTTGAATCATCCCTGATTCGGATCGCCTGCCGCCGGATCACACGAGGATCTGCCCTTCACGAGGGCGGATGTACCCGATCAGTTCCAGCGGTGCGATAGTGACTCGTATCTGCCTGCCGACCTTCCAGCCCCGTGGCTGCCTCTGTCTCACCGCGTTTACCCCGTTCTGCCCACCTTCCGCCTCATCCCTGAGCCGGCTGGTCGGCTTCACCTGCCTCCGTCGTGTTCGTCGCTGGTGGCTCGGCGGGGGGGACATAATCCCTGACCCGTGCCTCCATCTCCTTGCCCGGCTTGAACGTGACCACGCTCTTCGCCTGCACCGGCACTCGTTCGCCCGTCCGCGGGTTGCGTGCCACCCGCGCTTCTCGTCGTTTGATCTGAAAGACGCCGAAGTTTCGCAGTTCGATCCGACCCTCGCGAACGAGCGCCTCGATGAGAGCGTCGAACGTCCGCTGCACCAGTTCCTTCGTGCGAAGCTGGGGAAGATCGATCTGTTCGGCGATCGTCCGGACGATGTCTTTCTTGGTCACGGCTCAGACGCTCCGGCCGCGGCACCATGCCCCTGCGCCCAAAGCAGACGGAGGGGAGCGGAAACGGGGAGGGAATTCGTCCGAAGCCTATGGCTGACAAGCACTAATGTCAACCGGCGGCCACCGTGGCTCACCGGCACAGGAGTCCTTGGTCTCCCTTGGTATCGGCGGCATAACCGGCAAACTTGACAGAACCGGAGGATTCGCCGAGCCGGTCCCGGACAGGGGGACTTTTCCGGCTTCGGCACCGCTGGCCGGGGCAGGCCGGCGAGCCTTGGGGCTCTGGGAAAACCCACTACACTCGACCACGATCCTCCGGCCCCCTCGTGGCGCTCTCCCCGTTGTCCGTCTCCATGTCGCATTCCGTCGGGCCACTCTCCCCGCCCCGTCCCGACCTCGCGGTGACGCTCGGCAGGCTGCGGCTGCCCAATCCGATCCTCGTGGCCTCAGGAACGTTTGGCTACGGTCGTGAAATGGCCGGCCTCGTCGATCTTCGGCGACTCGGCGGCATCGTTCCCAAGACGATCACGCCGGCACCCCGGAAGGGAAACATTCCCTGGCGGACCGTCGAGACGGCCTCTGGGCTGCTCAACTCGATCGGCCTCGACAACGACGGCGTCGATGCCTTTCTCGCCAAGCAACTGCCGTGGCTGCTCGGCTGCGGCGCTCCCGTGATCGTCAGCATCGCGGCCGCGACGCAGGACGAGTTCGTGGCGCTCGCCCGCCGCCTCGACAGCGTGAACGGCATCGCCGCGGTCGAGCTCAATATCTCCTGCCCCAACGTGAGCCACGGCGTCGACATGGGGAGCGATCCCGAGATGTGCCGCCGCGTGGTGGCTGGCGTGCGGCAGGCGACAGCGCTCCCGGTGCTCGCCAAGCTCACCCCCAACGTCACCGACATCGTCGCGGTGGCCCGCGGCGCCCGCGACGGCGGGGCCGATGCCGTGACGGTGATCAACACCTGCCAGGGGATGGCGGTCGATTGGCGACGTCGCCGACCGATGCTCGGCAACGTGATCGGCGGCCTCAGCGGGCCGGCGATCAAGCCGATCGCCCTGCGGTGCGTTCACCAGATCCGCAGGGCCGTCGACATCCCGATCATCGGCGTCGGCGGCATCATGACGATCGACGACTGCATGGAGTTTTTCGTCACCGGCGCGTCGGCCGTGCAGATCGGCACCGCCTCCTTCGCGGAGCCGGTCGCCTCCGAGCGGCTGCTCGACGAACTCCCGGCGGCCGTGGCCGAACTCGGCGCGGCCAGCCTCGCCGCACTCGTCGGCACGCTCCAGCTGCCGACCACCGCCGCCAGCCAACCCCCTCCAGCGAGTCCCGCTCATGGCACCTGACACGCCTCCTCGACCGACGCGGGCCCTCTCCGGCATCCAGCCCACGGGCCGCTTCCATTGGGGCAACTATTTCGGCGCCATCCGCCAATACATCGACCTCCAGCCGGCGATGCCGGGGAGCCTCGGCCAGGGGGCGGCAGACGAGGCCTACTACTTCATCGCCGATTTGCATGCGCTGACGACGGTCCGCGACCCGGAGCGGCTGCGGTCGCTCGTGCATGCCGCGGCCCTCGACCTGGTGGCGCTGGGGCTCGATCCCGAGCGGGCCGTGCTCTACGTGCAGTCGGACGTGCCGGAGGTGACGGAGCTCACCTGGCTGCTGATGACCGTCACCCCGATGGGGCTGCTGGAACGGTGCCATGCCTACAAAGACAAAAAGACCCGCGGGCTGCCGGCCGATGCGGGCCTGTTCACCTATCCGGTGCTGATGGCCGCCGACATCCTCGCCTACGACGCCACCGTGGTGCCGGTGGGGGAAGATCAGGTCCAGCACATCGAGGTCTGCCGCGACCTGGCCGGCGCCTTCAACCATCTCTATGGCGACGTCTTCACGCTGCCGAAGGCACGGCTCGTCGAGGGGGGCGCCAAGGTGCCCGGCACCGATGGGCAGAAGATGAGCAAGAGCTACGAGAACACGATCGAGGTCTTCGAGGGGCCCTCTCTTCAGAAAAAGAAGATCATGCGGATCACGACCGATTCCCGCCCCATGGAGCAGCCCAAGGATCCGGAGGGCGACCACCTTTTCGAACTCTTCACGCTCTTCGCACCCGAAGCCGACCGGCTGACGATGGCCGAACTCTACCGCCGCGGTGGCTTCGGCTACGGCGAAGTCAAGAAGGCGCTCGCCGAGGCGGCGACGGCCTTCTTTGCCGATGCGCGGGCGCGGCGTGCCGCGCTCGAAGCCGACCCCGGCCGCATCGATGCGATTCTGGCGGCCGGCGCCGCCCGGGCCCGGGCCAAGGCGGGCGAGGTGCTCGCCCGGGCGAAGCGGGCCTGCGGACTCGCCCGCGGTCCGATGATCGCCACCGCGCCGGCGGGGAGGCGATCGTGAACGTCCTCGGGATCGGCACCGACATCACGGAGTGTCTGCGGATCGCGCAGATGATCGAGCGGCACGGCGAACTCTTCGTCGGCCGCGTCTACACGCCTGCCGAGATCGAGTATTGCCGGGCCCGAAAGATGGCCACGCAGCACTTCGCAGGCCGCTGGGCGGCGAAGGAAGCGGTGCTCAAGGCCTTGGGCACGGGCTGGCGGCGGGGCATCAGTTGGCGCGACGTCGAGATTCTGAACGGCGCCGGAGGCCGGCCCCAGGCGTTTCTCAAGGGGGGCACCCAGGAAATCGCCGAGAAGATGGGGATCAACGGCATCCTCGTGAGCATCTCCCACTGCCGATCGCATGCCACCGCCTTCGCCGTGGCGCTCGACGAGATGCCAGGGACGTTCGCCACCGACATGCCGTGGCTGTGACGAATGGCGGCTCGTGCCCGTGACAGCCGGCCGTGAGGCCGCGGGCTGCCCTGGTGCGCGGCTCGGGGCTGCCCGTGCCCCGTCGCCGGACGTTCGGGGGGCTTGGGGCTGCCCGTGCCCCGGAGCCGGACGTTCGTTTCGCCCATCCTGGGCTTCACTCACTCGGATGCCGCCGGCGCTTCGGCATCCTGCCTCCGCTTGGCGTCATACGCCGGCTCCGGGGCACGGGCAGCCCCTCGCTGAGTTCATGCCCGTGAAAGCCGACTGGCCGTGAGGCCGCCGGCCATTGCGGCTCATTCCTTGCAACCGTCGCGCGCGGCTCGGAGAAGCCGGATCAGCCTTCAAACTTCTGCAACTCGGCGATGCCACCGGGGAGCGTGAGCTGCGCGAGAGGAGTGCCTTCCGGAACGGGCGTCACTCCGTCGCGGCGAGTGAGAGCGAGCCGCGTCTGGTTGCCGAGCAGGGCGTCGAGTTGCGACTTCAACTCCTTCTGCTTCGGCTCTGCGAGTTTGCCGAAGGCCTCGCGGCCCCGGCACTTCGGGAAGGCACGGCAGCCGAGCCAGGGCCCACGCTTGCCGTCGCGGAGATTCATGAGATCGCCGCACTTCGGGCAGGCGATGTCGGTGACCAGCGGCGGCGGTGACGGAAACTTCAGGTTTCCCTTGCGATCGAGGTTGAGGATGAACGGCGGCGGCTCGGCGGCCGCGGCCTCCTTCGCCTTCTTGCCCTTCGGCTTCACCGGCCGAGGCTTGTCCTCGACCAGGAAATCGCCGAACCGTCCGGTCCGCTTCACCATCGGCACGCCGGCTGGCGAGAGCAGGTCGATCTGCTCCGGCAGCAGCGGCCGCCGCTGGCGGTCGACCGGCATCGCATAGGTGCAGGCCGGCACCTCTTTCGGCTTCACGACCCGCTTCGACTTCTTGCCCTTGGCGGTCAGGGCCGGCTCCGGCGGCTCCACGACGACCTTCTCGTTGTAGCCGCTGCAGGAGAGAAACTCCCCCTTGCCGCCGAGCCGGTAATCGAGCCGGCGGCCGCACTCCGGGCAGGCATAGGGTGAGGGATCCGACTTCGCCTTTTCGTGCGGCTCGTCCATCGCGGTGTCGAGCTTCGGGGCGAGTTCGTCGTGGAACTCGTGGAGCATGTCGGTCCACTTCTTGGTGCCCTGCGCCACCTGGTCGAGTTCCCGCTCGATCTCCCGCGTGTAGCCGATCTCGATGAACTGGTTCTCGAAGCCCCGCTTGAGGAAGCCGGTCACCGCCTCGCCGATGGCCGTGGCGTGAAACCGTCGGTCCTGCTGGACGACGTAGCCGCGGTTCTCGATCACGTTGATGATGCTGGCGTAGGTGGAGGGGCGACCGATGCCCTCCTCCTCCATCTTTTTGACGAGCGTGGCCTCGGTGTAGCGAGGCGGAGGCGCCTGGAACTTCTGCCGCGGCTCGATGTCAAAGGGAGCGAGCTGCGTGCCCTTGTCGAAATCGGGGAGCACCTGGTCGCCGTCGTCCTTGGGCGTGCCGCTGATGCGATAGAAGCCGTCGAAGCGAAGCACCCGGCCGTTGGTCTTGAAGACGGCGCCGGTGTCGCGGTCGCTCCGGCGCATGCGAACGCTCGTTGAATCCCACTCGGCATCGGTCGACTGGGAGGCCACGAAGCACTGCCAGATCAGTCGGTAGAGCTTGAGCTGCTCGTCACTGAGGGCGGAGGCGATGAGGTCGGGCTCGCGGGCCGCGTCGGTCGGCCGGATGGCTTCGTGGGCCTCCTGAGCGCTCTCGTTGGAACTCGAATACGACCGCGGCTTCTCGGGAACATACGCGTCGCCATGCCGCTTCTGCAGGTAGCCGCGGGCCATCTCGATCGCCTCGCGGGAGAGGTTTGTCGAGTCGGTTCGCATGTAGGTGATCAGGCCCACCCGGCCCTCGTCGGGCAGGTCGATGCCCTCGTAGAGCTGCTGGGCGATCCGCATGGTGCGGTCGGTCGACATGCCGAGCCGGCTGCTCGCGGCCTGCTGAAGCGTGCTGGTGATGAACGGGGGATAGGGCCTGGAACGCGTCCGGGTCACATCAATCGATTCGACCGTGTACCGCGTCTTCGGGTCAGGCCGGCCCGTGATGCGGACGGTGTTTTGACCGCGGCCCTTGGCCGATGCGTCGAGCTCCCGCACGACCGCGATGTCGATCAGGCCTGCGGCCTCGGCGGCGGTGCGAACGGCAGCCGAGAGATCGGCGGTCGACGTGTTTTCCGCCTCGACCTTGAATGGCTTGCCCCCGACCTCGACCAGATCGCAGGCGAGCGATCGGTGATCGGCGAGCCAGGCCATCCGCTCCCGCACCAGCGGCGGCCGGCCGCGTTCGTCGCGACGGGCCATGAACGCACTCCATTCCGCATGCAGCGCCGCGGAGGCATCGACGTCGAATGTCATCGACGACGTGATCTCCCACGACTCCGCCGGAGTGAAGGCGCGGATCTCCAGTTCCCTGTCGACCACGATCCGGGTCGCCACACTCTGCACGCGGCCGGCGCTCAGCCCGCCCGCCACCTTTTTCCAGAGGATGGGCGAGACCTGATAGCCCACGATCCGGTCGACGATCCGCCGGGCCTGCTGGGCCTCGACGCGGGGCATGTTGATCGCCCGCGGCGACTGGAATGCCTTCAGGATCTCCGACTTCGTGATCGCGTCGAACGTCACCCGTTTGGCCCGCAGGGGATCGACGTCGAGCACCTGGGTGAGATGCCAGGCGATGGCCTCGCCTTCCCGATCCAAGTCGGTGGCGAACCAGATCTCGCTGGCGGCCTTGGCGAGCTTCCGCAGTTCCGCGACCTTCTTCTTCTTGTCGTCGTCGATTTCGTAGGTCGGAGCGAAGTCGTGGTCGAGATCGACACCCGGCACCGGCTGTTTTTCTCCCTTGGGTGACTTGCTGGGGAGATCACGGATGTGGCCGATCGAGGCCTCCACCACGAAGCCTGGGCCCAGATATTTCCCGATGGTCTTCGATTTGGCGGGGCTTTCGACGATCACCAGTTGGTAATCGCCCTTCGCGGCGGAGGTGGCTCGTGGGCTCTCCGACCGCGTGGAACCGCCGCCCCGCCTGGGAGCCGCTCGCTTCGACGTCTTCTTTGCCATGGTTCGCGGAGTCTGGGGCGTTGGTGGGGAGGGTCTGAGGGGGACGCGTGGCTGCTGAACGTGAATCACGGATGGGGCGTGGCAGGGACATCGGGATTGGCGCCGACCGGCCCTGCGCTACAATCTTCGACCTGCCCCGGCCGGAACCGCGGCACGTCAGCGTTACCCTCCGCGATCTTTCCTTGTCAAGTCTCGGCGGTTTCGCCGTCGGGCCAACAGCCTACAGGCGGTGCCATGGCCGGCTCATTCGGAATTTTTCGGCAATACGAGAAGGCTGCCCTCGCCGCCCTGGCGATCATGGCGATGCTCGCCTTCTTCGTGCTGCCTCCGTTCCTGCAAATGAGCGGCGGCGCCGGTGGGCCCGACCCCATGGTGGTGACGTGGAAGGGGGGCGGCCTTCGGGAAAGCGGCCTCCAGCGGGCCGTGATCATGCGGAAGGTCATGAACCAGTTCCTGGTCGAGACCATGGCAGCGGCGGGCCAGGATCCGTCGCGGATGCGGCTGGCCGACGACGAAAAGGACGTGGTCGACACGATCCTGCTGGCCAAGGAGGCCGAGGCGAACGGCGTTGTCGTGAGCAACTCGGCGATCAACCAGTTTCTCGCCGAATGGACCAATGATCTGGTTCGTCCCGACCAGTTCGACGATATCGTGGCCCGGATTGGCGGCCGGATGGGCATCTCCCAGGAAGACGTCTTCGAAGCCCTGCGAACGGTGCTGATGGCCCGTCGCATGGAGACACTGCTCCTCGGCGGCATCGGCTTCGAGGGAACGCCTCCGGGCTGGCGCTGGGACTACTTCCGACGGCTCGAGCAGGGGGCGACGGTCGAGGCTGTGCCGGTCGTGGTCGAGACGTTTGTCGACAAACTCCCGGAGCCGTCCGAGGCGGTGCTGCGGGCGTTTTACGACCGCTACAGGGACGATCTTCCCGAAGCCCGGAGCGCCGACCCCGGCTTCCGTCAGCCGCACCGTGCCCGCTACGACTTCCTCGTCGCCAAGGCCGGCGTGTTTCGCGAGGAAGAGGAGAAGAAGATCACGGACGAGCAGATCAAGGCCTTCTATGACGATCGCAAGGCGGCACTCTACAAGACCAAGCCCGAGGAGAAGGCGACGCCTGAGAAGCCGGCCGAAGACTCCTCCGATTCGAAGCCCGATTCCACGCCGGAGGCAGGCAGAGAACCCGAGAAAAAGGAGGGCGCGGCGACGCCGCGTCTGCCCGTTCGTCAGGTGGCCTTCAAGCAGCCGGCGGGTGCTGCGGCGGAGACGGCGGCCACGAAGGACGTCACAAACGGTCAAAAGGTCGCCGAAACGGATGCTGCCAGAAAAGATGGCGAGAAAGATGGCGAGAAAGAGGCCGCAGCCGGCGCCGAGGGTGAGTTTGAGCCGCTCGACAAGGTGAAGGACGATGTTCGCAAGCGGCTGGCCGACGAGGCCATCGAAAAGCGGATCACGGCGATTTTTGATGCCGTGAAAACCGACGTGGCCAAGTACGGCGAGTCGCTCGCCCTCTGGCAGGTGGCGGGGGATGGTGCCGGTCCCGCGCCCGCGGCGCCCGACGTTCAGAAAATCGCCGGGATCCAGGGGCTCGAAGGGGGACGATCGGACCTCGTCAACGCCTCGCAGGCGTTTGCCGCGGGGGGCATCGGTGGCAGTTTCGAGTTCGTGACGTCGCGCGAACTCGGGGTGCGGCAGCAGCGGTGGATCGATGGGATTTTTGGCCCGTCCGCGGCCATGCTCCAGCCGGTGACCTCCCGCGACATCGACGGCAACCGCTACATCTCCTGGAAGACGGAAGACCAGCCGGAGTTCACCCCCTCGTTTCAGTCATCCCGAGACGACGTGCTGCGGGCCTGGCGAATCGTCGAGGCGCGGCCGCTGGCCCAGAAGGCGGCCGAGGAACTGGCCGCCGAGGTCACGTCGGGCGGCAAGACGCTCGAGGCTGTGGCCGCGGCTCGCGGCGGTCTCGAGGTCGCGAAGGTCGGCCCGTTTACCTGGCTGAACCGGGGCACGGCCCCGTTTGGTGCCGCTCCGGTGCTCTCGCAGCCGGAAGGCCTGGCGATGCCTGGCGAGGAGACGATGCGGGCAGTCTTCGCCCTGGAGCCGGGCCAGGCAATCGCCGTCTTCAACGAGCCCAAGACCATCTGCTACTGCGTTCGGCTCACGGCTTTGGAGCCGAGCGAGGATCAGCTCAAGGAGTTGTTCCTCGCCTCGTCAACCGACCCACGGCGTCTGGCAGCGGTGGCCGAGGACGACACGCGCGAGGTCTATGATCGCTGGCTGAAGGCGATCGAGGCCCGCCACGCGGTGGCCTGGAAGCGCGAGCCCCGCGGACCCGAAATGCGGTAGTGGTTGTGCGGGGGGCTCCGGTCAACGGCGGGGCTTGAGCACGACCGTGGCCAGCGGGGGCAGCGTGAGCGTGAGCGAGTGGTCGCGGCCGTGGTGCGGATGCGGCGTCGTGGCGATCGCCCCCGCGTTGCCGAGGTTGCCCCCGCCGTACCAGGTCGAGTCGCTGTTGAAGACCTCATCGTAGACGCCGCCGTGCGGCACACCCAGTCGATAGCCCTCGCGGGGCACCGGCGTGAAGTTGCAGCACGTGATCACGAAATCAGCGGGATCGTTCGCCTTGCGGATGAAGGCCAGCACGCTGTCCTGCCAGTTGTGGCAGTCGATCCACTCGAAGCCCCGGCCGTCGAAGTCGAGTTCGTGGAGTGCGGGTTCGCGGCGGATCAGGGCATTGAGATCGGCGACCGACCTCGAGAGGCCCCGGTGCTTCTCCCACTGAACGAGGTGCCACTGCAGGCTCTCGTCGAAGTTCCATTCGTTCCATTGGCCGAACTCGCCCCCCATGAAGAGCAGCTTCTTGCCAGGATGGCACCACATGTAGGCATACAGGAGCCGAAGGTTGGCGAACTTTTGCCAGTCGTCGCCCGGCATCTGGCCGATCATCGAACCCTTGCCGTGCACCACCTCGTCATGCGACAGCGGCAGCACGAAGTTTTCATGAAAGGCGTAGATCAGGCTGAAGGTGAGCTCGTCCTGATGAAACTTGCGGTGAACGGGGTCGTGCCGCATGTACTGCAGCGTGTCGTTCATCCAGCCCATGTTCCACTTGAGGCTGAAGCCGAGGCCGCCGACGTAGGTGGGCCGCGACACGCCGGGCCAGGCGGTCGATTCCTCGGCGATGGTCAGCGTGCCGGGATACTGCTCGTGCACCTGCACGTTGAACGTCTTGAGGAACTCGATGGCCTCGAGGTTTTCGCGGCCGCCGAAGCAGTTCGGCTCCCACTCCCCTTCCTTGCGGCTGTAGTCGAGATAGAGCATCGACGCCACCGCATCGACCCGGAGACCGTCGACGTGGTAGCGGTCGAGCCAGAAGAGCGCGCTCGAGATCAGGTAGTTGGCGACCTCGTGCCGCCCGTAGTTGAAGATCAGCGTGCCCCAGTCGGGGTGCTCGCCCTTCCGGGGATCCTCATGCTCGTAGAGTGCCGTGCCGTCGAAGCGTCGGAGCCCGTGGCCATCCTTGGGGAAGTGGGCCGGCACCCAGTCGATGATCACCCCGACCCCGGCGCGGTGGAGCGCGTCGATCAGCGACATCAGCGCCTGCGGTGGGCCGAAGCGGCTCGTCGCCGCAAACAGGCCGATCGTCTGGTAGCCCCAGCTGGCCGAGAGCGGATGCTCCGTCGGTGGGAGCAGCTCGACATGGGTAAATCCCATCTCGACCACGTAGGGCACCAGTTCCCGCTCGAGGTCGGCATAGGAGAGCCAGCGGTGAGGGTCGTCGCCCGGTCGCCGCCAGCTGCCCAGATGGAGCTCGTAGATGCTCATCGGCGCCGAGAGGGCGTTGCGGCTGGCACGGGTCGCCATCCAGTCGCCGTCCTGCCACTGGAAGGCGGCGAGATCGATCACCTGCGAGGCGGTCCGCGGCGGCACCTCCGCCCCGAAGCCATAGGGATCGGTCCGATCGCTGTGACCGACCTCCTCGTACACGCGATACTTGTACATCGTGCCGGCGGCGAGCCCGGGTACGAACAACTCCCATACCCCCGACGGAATTCGCTTCTGCAGCCGGTGTGCCGAGCCATTCCAGCCGTTGAAATCACCGACCACGGAGACGGCCTCGGCATTCGGCGCCCAGACGGCGAAGTTCACGCCTCGGACGCCATCGTGGGTCTCGAGCTGGGCCCCGAGCTTCTCATAGCTCCTCCAGTGACGGCCCTCGCCAAAGAGATGAAGGTCGAAGTCGGTGAGCATGGAGTGGCTTGACGTGGCGGCGCGGGGGAAGACCGTACAATCGTGCCACACGGCAGGGCTTCACGCGGCAGCCGGAATCTGAATCGGTGGCCGGCATGGTGTCGGCCATGACGAATGCACCGGCGGAGGCAGGCCACGATGGGCTATGAGCGGTTCGGAGCGGTGGAACGCGAGATCTCGGTCGGCGGCACGTCGCTGACGTTGTGGCTGCCCCCGGATCTCGATGCGCTCATCGACGTCGAGGCCTTCGAGCGGGACGAGCGGATCCCCTACTGGGCCAACGTCTGGGAATCGGCGATCGTCCTCGCCGAGGAACTGATGGCTCTGGATGGCACGGGGCAACGCCTTCTCGAACTCGGCTGCGGCCTCGCCCTGCCGGCCATCGTGGCCCGGCGCCGCGGTTTCGACGTGGTGGCGAGCGACTACGAGGAAGACGCCCTCGAAGGCGTGCGGTTCAACGCCGCCTGCAATGCCGCCGAGGGCCTTAAAACCCTCCTCCTCGACTGGCGGCGGCTTCCCGATGACCTCCCCACGTTCGATCTCGTCGTGGCCGCCGACGTGCTCTACGAACCACACCATGCCGAGGCCCTTGCGACCGTGGTGGCCCGCACGCTCGCCCCGCACGGCGTGGCGCTGATCACCGACCCCGGCCGTGCCCGGGCCGTCAACTTCGAGCCTGCGATTCGCGCCGTCGGGCTGGGCGTGGTCAGGCAGCAGGCTCGTCGTCCCCAGGGCTTCACGTCTGGCCCGGCGATCGACATCTACCGCGTGACGCACCCAGCCTGAGGAGCCGAGGGTGGCACGCACTCCCCCGATGTCACCAAGGAGTCGCGGAACTGGCCAAGCCGGGCCACAATGATGGGATGCGGACTTCCTCTCCCCCCGGAACAGCATGGCTGAGGCGGCGGACCACGGCACTCGTCGTGTCCGTGGCGACGCTGACGGTCTGCGGACCGCCCCCCGCGATGGCGTTCGACGTGCAGTTCTCGATCGTGGATCCGGGCGGACAGTTCGATGCGAACGAACGGACCATCCTCGACGCGGCGCTGGTGCGTGTCGAACGGATGTGGGAGACGGTGATTACGGGCTATCAGCAGAACATCAGCGTCGGCGGGATTCCGATCAGCGTCTCTCCGACGACTTCGGGCCTGGCCTCGGCGAGCTACTCGGGCACCACGCTCCAGGGAGGCTTCACGATCTCGACGGGGGGCTTCATTAACATCAACGTCAACGAGATCGAGAATTTCGCCAACTGGCAGGGGGCCGGCGCCAACGGCCGCAACTACATCGACGAACTGTTGGCGCACGAGGTGGGCCACGTGCTCGGCGTGGGAACGCTCTGGGTCGGCAACGGCGTGTACGCCACGAACACGTTTCACTACACCGGCACGTACGGGCTGGCGGCGTATCAGGCCGAGTTTCACCAGGCCATCGCGTTTATTCCCGTTGAAAATGCCGGCAATCCAGGCACACCGAACGCGCACTGGGATCAGCTGATGCGAAGCAGTTCTCAAGAAGGAAATCCCAGCGATCCCTGGAGCCTCGATCCCCGCGTCGGCGTGGTCGATCAGGATGGTCGCGATCGTGGGCTCGAGCTGATGACGGGTGCCATCGATCCCGACTACGGCGAGCCGTTTCTGTCGCGCTTTACCGTGGAGTCGATGCGGGATCTCGGGTATACGGTCGCGAGGTTCGAAGACTTCAACGGCGACGGGGCAGTCGATCTGCTCGACCGCTCGATCCTGCTGGCCAACATGGGCGCCACAGGCCTGGAGATCGACAGCATCGCGTTTGGCGACGCGAACCGCGATCGGCTGATTACCGCGGCGGATATGGCCCTGTGGGAAACTGCGGCAGGGGTGCCGGAGCCGGGATCGCTCGCGTTGGTAGGCGTCGTCATCGTGGGCTTGGCCCGTTCATGGATCGGGTCAAGCCACCGTGCCACATCGCCCCCCGCGGCCCCCGGGTGACGGTGCACCCGAGGGCTGCGGGTCGGACGAATGAATCCGCACAGGCCAGGCAATCAGAGGCCCGCCGATCAGGCGACCAGCTTCATGGCGGGCTGCTCGCCCGTGATGCCGACCACGAACTCCTCGAAAATCTTCACATCGAGGGCCGAGGCCGTCTCCGCCTCGGGGTGGAACTGCACGCCAATGGCCGTCCAGTTCTCCACGATGCTCTCGATGGCCTCGACCACGCCGTCCGGGGCGCGGGCCGTGACCCGAAAACTTGATGCGACGTCGTCGATCGCCATGTGGTGCATGCTGTTGACACGAATTTCGCCGTCACCATACACCCGCTCCATCGCCGAGCCCGGTTCGACGACCAGGGCATGCCGGTGGGCGAGATCGGTCGGATCCTTGTGGGGAATCGCCTTGGGAAGATCCTCGGGAATGTGCAGGAACAGCGTGCCCCCCTCGGTGATGTTGAGCAGCTGCATGCCGCTGCCGATGGCGAGCACCGGCATGTGTCGGGCACAGAGGTGCTTGGCGAGCATACGGTCGAAGTCCTCGCGGCGGGTATCCATGGGCCGCACGGCCGGATGGGGCATGTAGCCGTCCCGCCTGGGATCCAGATCGGCCCCACCCACCATCACCACGCCGTCGAGCAGGTCAAGCAGGCGGATCACGTCATCCTCGTCTTCCAGCGGCGGCAGGATCACCGGAATGCCACCGGAGGCCGTGATCCCGTCGTAGTAGCCGGCGGCGACGAACGAGAGCGCGGCATGTTCCTTGCGGGTTGAGCGATAGTCCGTATTGATGCCGATAAGGGGTTTGGCTGCCATGAGAAAGCGATCCTCCGTGAGAAACGAACCGGCTTCCATGCCGGATTGCGGGCGAACGTATCGGTCGCCAGACCAATCGCAAGGAAATTTGCGATTTTGTGGTGAGGCCAGGGCCGCCACCACAACATCCGGTGCTAGCACGCCGCGTGCTAGCATCCGCGAAAGGCCGAATCTCGGGGCTGGGGTGGGTTTCCGGGGCGGTGTTCGTGCCCGACCGGCCGTAAGACCGCGGGCTGCCCTGCGTTTGGTTCTGGGCCACCGACCGGCCGCGGGAGACTCCGGGCCTAGGCGGCGATCCAGATGGCGTTTTTGAAGCTGCGGAGCCAGGTGAGCTGCCGCTTCGCGAGTTGACGCGTTCGGCGCTGCGTGCGGGCGATGGCTTCGGAGCGATCGATGCGGCCCTCCAGAAGGTCGATGGCTTCGGTGTAGCCCGCGGCTTGGCGGGCGGTTGGGCCGATGCCGCCGGGCTGCGCCAGGGCTGCCCTGGTCTCCTCGACGAGCCCCTCCGCAAACATCCGCTCGACGCGGCGGTCGATCCGGTCGTTGAGAACGGCCCTTGGCCGATCGACGATCATCAGCCGAGGCTCGAAGATGGGGTGCGGAACGGCGGAAAACGCAGCGGAGAGCGGCTGGCCTGTCGTGATCGCGACTTCCAGGGCACGAATAATCCGCTTCGCGTCGCGAGGATGAATTCGCGCGGCCGATGCCGGATCCACTGCGAAAAGCCGACGATGAAGCGACTCCGGGCCGTCGGCAGCCACCTCCGCCGCCAGCCGGTCGCGAAGGCCCGGTTCGGCCGCCGGCAGCAAGGCCAGACCGTCCCGCAGCGCCCGGAGGTAAAGAGGAGTGCCGCCCACGAACAACACCCGGCGGCCCCGGTTTCGACACGCCGCCACGGCCCGCGCTGCGTCGTCGAGCCAGCGGGCGATGCTGTAGGTTTCCGCGGCCGCAGCGACGTCCACGAGATGGTGCGGCACGCGGGCACGCTGCTCGGCCGTCGGCTTGGCCGTGCCCACGTCGAGCCCCCGATACACGGCCATGGAATCGACGCTCACGATCTCCGCCCCGAGCCAGAGCGCCATCTCCACGGCCAAGGCCGACTTGCCCGAGGCCGTGGGACCCGACAAAAACCAGCAATCTTCCCCCAGCGGCGGGCCAGGATGACGACCGCCCGCTTTCGCCGCAGGCCATGCTAGAGTTGGAGACCCCAAAGATGGATGCTGGGCAGCATCCGGCCCTTCGGCGGGGAAAGCCTTCGGAGTCGGCGGAAATCGTGGCGGATTCTCGAGCATCGACGCGACGCTGCGGGGAGGTTTTGGAGACCCTGGAGGGCGTGATCGCCTCCCGGAAGAACGATCCCTCGTCCCGATCCTACACCACCACGCTCCTGGCGGGCGGGCCGACGAAAGCCGGCGCGAAGGTCAGCGAAGAGGCCGGTGAGCTCGTCGAGGCGGCCTGCGGCGAAACCGACGACCGCGTCGTCTCCGAGGCGGCCGACCTCGTCTATCACATGCTCGTCCTGCTCGCCTGCCGCGATGTGCCCCTCGCACGCGTCGAGGACGAGTTGGCCCGACGCTTCGGTGTTTCCGGACTCGACGAGAAGGCGTCGCGCACGACGGGCGGACAAGGAGCATCGACATGAGCGACGACCACCAGGAACGGCTTCTCCGCATCGGGATCCCCAGCAAAGGCCGATTGGCCGAACTCTCGGCACAACTCCTGGCTGACGCCGGCCTCTCCTTCCGGCGGACGGATCGCAGTCTCTTCGCCCGCTGCAAGGACATGCCCGTCGAGGTGACGTTTCTCCGCACCGACGACATTCCCGTGCTCACCGCCGAGGGGGCGATCGATCTGGGCATCACCGGTGCCGATCTCGTCGCGGAGAGCGGTGCCGAGGTCGTTCACCGCCTCGACCTCGGAGTGGGCACCTGCCGACTCGCCCTCTGCGTGCCCGACGACGCGGCCATCGCCGATGCCCGTCATCTGGCCGGCCGCCGCGTGGCCACCAGCTTTCCGCGGATCACCCGTCAATGGCTCGCCGACCGCGGCGTCGAGGCCCATTTCGTGGAACTCTCCGGCAGCGTCGAGGTGATGATCGCCCTGGGCGTCGCCGATGCGATCGTCGACCTCGTGGAGACCGGCAGCACGCTGGCGGCCAATCGCCTCCGCGTGCTCGATGAGATCGGCCGCTACGAGACCGTGCTCGTGCAGCATCCATCGCTCCGTGATGTCGCCCTCGCCGATCGGATCGTCCGCCGCCTCGAGGGCATCGTCATCGCGAGGAGCTGGTCGCTCCTCGAATACAACGTGCCCCGGGTCCGGCTCGCGGAAGCGGAGGCGATCACCCCCGGCTTCAACTCGCCTACGGTGATGGCCCTGGAAGACGCGGCCTGGTGCGCGGTGCGGGCCATGGTGAAGCGGAGCGACGTGCATGCCGTCATGGAGCGGCTGGAGGCCATCGGCGCGTCGGCTGTCATCGAGACGCGGATCGGCAACTGCCGTCTGTAGAAGGACTGGGCCGCAGGACGTCGTGCCGCGAGATCAGTCGTCCAGCGTGCCGGCGATGCTCCTGCCGGCGCGGAGCGTGGCCAGAATGCGGGTCGAGGGATCGAGGACGGCGTCGTGCGGATCGCGATGAACCGCCGTCGGTCGGAGGATGACGAGATCGGCGGGACGACCAGGGGCGAGGATCCCCGACTGGCGTTCGAAGCCGAGGGCCCAGCCGCTCTCGATCGTGGCCATGCGGAGTGACTCCGCGGGCGAACAGATGCCGGCGGCGACGAGCGTGCGGCACTCGGCAAGCAGCGAAAGATCGGGATTTGAGCCGCGGCTGTCGGTGCCGATCGCCACGCGGACGCCCGCCTCGCGGAAGACCGCCACCGGAGGCAGCACGCCTGAGATCGCCCACGTGGTCCGCGGGCAGACGGCCACGCAGAGCCGATCACGATGCCTGGCCAGCCGCGCGATCGCGACAGGATCACGGCCGAGATGGGTGCCATGCACGACGATTCCGCGGTGTGCCTTGGCGAGTCGTGAAATCCAGTCGGCTGCGGAGAGCAGGGGCGGAGGGCTCGCGGCATTCCAGACGCCAAACCCCTCGAGCAGGCTGCGAAAGGGGCCGCTGCCGGAAGCCACCAGTTCCTCTTCGGCCTGGCTTTCCGCGAGATGCATGGCGACGGGCAGTCGGCGACGCGCGGCCTCCCGAATGACCGCCGTGCCGAGCGGCGCCGCCACCGAGTAGGGTGCGTGCGGCGACAGCCCCACCGCCAGGCCCCGCGTGGCCAAGCGATCCACGTCGCGGACCGCCGCGGCGAGGGCGGCCGCCCCGGCAGCCGGCGACAGACCCAGGGCCTCGCGGAAGACACGAACCCGTGGACCGTGCGAAGACCCCTCGATGGTGGCCGTGGTCGCGATCTCACCAAGGGCCGTCACTCCGGCAGCGGCACTCTAGGCAAGGCCACGACGAATCGCAGCCGCCACCGAGTCAGGGCCCTCGCCGCTCGCCGGCCGCTCGCGGCGGAGCCGCACCACGCGGCCGATCCAGCCAGGAAGACCGTCCGTCGAGTCGAGTGGCTCGGTTCGGTCCGAGAACTCGAGATGCGTGTGGGCGTTGACGAGCCCCGGCATGACGACCGCGTCACCGATATCGAGCACGCGATGCGAGCCGCCGGTGGCCGATGGCCGGCCGCGTCCGCCGGCTCCTGATCCCAGACCGACGATCCGGCCACGACGGAACGTCAGCCATCCGTTCTCGATGACCGCTCCGTCCATCGGCAGGAGATGCCGGCAGCGGATCGTGATGGTGCGGCCACCGCGAGTCGTCACGGGAGGGTCGACGCTGCTGACCAGGAAGGCTCGATGATCGGCAGTCCGCCCTGTGGCCGTGCCCGCTCAGGAAGGATCGGTGCGGCGGGATCCTCCTCGAACAGTTCGTAAAACACGTTTCGCCGCCGCGGAATCCAGCCCAGTTCGGAAATCGCCGCCTTCATCTCCTTGAGCGTCAGATGATGCACCGTGCCCGCCGCACTGACGACGTTCTCTTCCATCATCAGGCTGCCCATGTCGTTGGCCCCGAACAGCAGGGCAAGCTGGCCGATTTCCCGCCCCTGGGTGACCCAACTCGACTGGATGTTGGCGAAGTTGTCGAGATACAACCGTGAGACGGCCTGCGTCTTCAGGTATTCGAAGGCGCCGGCGGGAGGGATGTCGTCCATCTCGGTGTTACCGGGCTGAAACGACCAGCAGATGAAGGCTGTGAAGCCACCGGTCTCGTCCTGAAGTTCCCGCAGCCGCTCGAGGTGCTCGACCCGCTCGGCGAGTGTCTCGATGTGGCCGAACATCATCGTCGCCGTGCTGCGGCCGCCAAGGCGGTGCCAGCGTCGATGCACCTCCAGCCAGTCGTCGGTCAGCACCTTGCCACGGGTCATCGCGGCGCGGACCCGATCGACGAGGATTTCACCGCCGCCGCCCGGCAGGGACCCGAGCCCGGCGCGGGCGAGCCGCTCCAGCACCTCGTCGAGCGGCCGCTTCGAGACCTTCGTGAAGTGGTGGATCTCGGGTGGCGAAAACCCGTGGATATTGACCTGCGGGAAGTGCCGCTTGATGTCCCGGAGCAGATCTTCATACCACTCGAGCGTGAGCGTCGGGTGCAGGCCCCCCTGCATGAGAATCTGATCACCCCCGACCGACACCATCTCCTCGATCTTGCCGAGAATCACCTCGCGATCGAGCACGTAGCCTTCGGGATGCTTGGGACCTCGGTAAAAGGCACAGAAGTCGCAGACCGCGGTGCAGACGTTTGTGTAGTTGATGTTGCGGTCAATGTTGTAGGTGCGGAAGGGCTCCGGATGGAGTCGCCGCGTGATCGTGTCGGCGGCCCGACCGATGGCCGCAAGATCGTGGGATTCGAGCAGACGGACCGCGTTGTCGGCCGACAACCTTCCACCGGCGAGGACTTCGTCGAGAATGGCGGCACTGGAGTCCGGGGAGATCACGACGCTTTTCCAGGAAGGACGATATCCGACGGCCACTTGCCCGCGGTTCCGCCTACGGTCACCGTGCCACGGGCCACTCGCAGGCGCTCGTTGGACGGTGCCAGACCGAGCCCGGCTGCGTGCCGCTGGAAGAGCGTCAACGCCTCGTGCTCGCGATGGCCCAGATGATAATGGAGATTATCACGCAAATAGCCCAGGCACTGCGGCACCGTGAGGCCGTGGCCACCGGCTTCGGCCGCCGCGATGGCCGCCAGATTCGCCAGTCCTGAATCCCTGGCTCGGGCGAGCAGCGGCGCGAGGGAATCGACGTCGACGCCGTCGCGGGCCGCCCAGACGGCGAAGACGAATGGCAGGCCGGTCCACCGACACCACTCGTCGCCAAGATCCCAGACCAGCTGGAACGAGCCGGCGTCGCGACCGGCCGATCCGCGAGAATCCAGAGCGCGATCACCGATCAACAGCACGGCATCCGCCTGCGTGTCGGCGAGGCCCGCCCCGATCGGCAGCGACTCCACCTCCGGGAAGACACCATGCCGCTCCGCCAGCAGCACGCGGGCGAGCGCGGCGCTCGTTCGCGAACCCACATCCACGGCCAGCGTCGCGACGCTACCGGGAGATGTCCGAAAAAAGATCTTCACGCTCATGACGGGCCCGCGGCAGCCGATGCAGGCATCGGAGATCACCCGATACCCTCCCCGGAAGACCTCTACCGACGGAATCAGGGCCACGTCCAGCGATCCGCTGGCGAGGCGGTCGGCCAGCCTGCTGGGAAGGTCGTACGAAACCTCCACCCCTGTCGCAGCCAGCCCGTGCACGAGGGGCCGCGTGTTGAGGTATTGAACGGCGCCGACCCGGAGCCCGGCCTCGAAAGACCGGGGAAACATGCTGGATCGCTTGTGGGAGGGGTGATGAATCATGGTTTGAGTCGGTTCGCACGGATTTTTGACGGCTGCTCGCCTTCAGAGCAACCGCATTTCTCGGCTCACGCTAACGGCACGCAGGTATCCCCCCATGAGGGCCGTCCCCTTGGGTGAGAAGGGCTATGCTTCGAGCCGGCGGAAGGCCCGCAGACCGAGTCCCAGCGGGACAAACGTCGCTGCCAGGCCCAGAGCGACCACCAGCACCAGACTGATGAAACTTCCCCAGGGGCCGCCTGCCCAGGCGAGAATCCCCTGCGGGGCGATGTAGGTCGGGCCGAAGGCCCTCGACACGATGAACAGGTGGGTTGGCACCGCGGCCAGCACCACCACCGCCATGATGAAGAGCGAGCTTAGGACGAGACTCAGGGTACCGCCGAACCCGGACGAGATCTTCGACGGCGACGACTCGCGGAGGTCGGGCATCCGGGCCCCGAGGCCCACGGCGATGCCGGAAAGTCCCATGCAGAGCATGACGCAACAGATTTCGTGCTGACCGATCAGCCTCCAGGACATCCCGAGCATGGAGTCGCTCAGGAACACCAGGCTGCAACAGGGGATCAGGCCGCCGACACAAGAGAACAGAAACTTCGACCAGACGATCTGATCGCGATGCACGGGAAGCAGGCCGAGGATCCAAAACCGCCGACCCTCCAGACTGATCATCGGGTAGACGAACCGGGTCGTGAACGTGGAGAGGATCAGCCCCACCACCGCCAGATTCAGATAGCCGATCATCGAGGCATAGGCGTTGTTGTAGTTGAAGGAACGGAGGTTGAAGAAATACAGCCCGAGCAGCCCGAAGAAGATCACGAACTGAGACCACTGCGAGATGTCTCGGCGGAACAACTGGAGGTCTTTCACGAGAAGGAGCCGCAGGGGCCGTCCGGCGGCGAAACCCGCATGGCCGAGGGTGCGGTCGAACCAGCCCAGCGGACGGCGTCGTCGCCGGGCGGGCACTTCTCCGGCGAGTTGGCTGTAGCCCCGGCGGTAGGCGACCCGGGCGAGCCAGCCGGCCGCGAACTGCAGCAGGATCGCGTGGGCGATGAGCAGCGCCAGAAACTTCAGGGCTTCCCCGAATCCCGGCGCCGACACGCTGCCGTCGCGTTCCGTCCTCGCGGCCTCGATCAGACCGCTCGACAACCACCAGCTGGGAAACAACTTCTGCTCGGTCACCGCCAGCCTGGCGAAGGTCCGCTCAAACCAGGCCGCCGACATCGCGTCGATGCGTGATTGAGAAAACATCGACCAGCCGAGCCAGATCGCCACGATGCAGACGATGCCGACGCCGATCGAAAGGGCATGCACCCGCAGCCGGGGCATCCAGGCCACCAGCAGCATGCAGCAGATGCTGCCGATCGCGGCCGGAATGAAGACGAACGAGATCATGAAGGGCAGCAGGAGCACGAAGTAGTGCCAGGCGGAATGCCGCACCATCCCGTAGGCGGCGAGCATCGGGCTGCCGAGAAGGACGAAACCCCAGCTCGAGAACCACATCGCTTCGCGAAACTTGTGGGCCAGGATCGTCTCCGGCCGGGCCGGCAGCGTGAGCAGGAGCTTCGCCTCCGTGGAGCAATACATGCCGCTGTAGACGAGGATGCCGGTCGAAAACACGAGCATCACCATCAGCGAAGAGAAGAAGGCGTTGAAGAGCAGCGAGATCACTTCCGCGTGCAGGGCGTCGAGAAAGGAAAAAGCTTCGAGAAACAGCCCGTAGAGGGCGGCCCAGAACAGTCCGCTCAGCAGCACGACAAGCGAGAGCCTGAGCCGGGAGTCCACGAACATCGAGCGGATCGTCTCCCACGCCAGCGTGGCTCGCAGCCGCATGAAGAGCCGCCCTTCCGCCTCGAACGAGAGCAGCCGCACCGCGTCGGGGGTCGCCGGTCGGCCCGTCATGAGGCGGGGCCGCGGGGCGACGTGAGTTCGAGGTAGAGATGCTCGAGTGTCGTCGTCTCGAGGGCCATCTGGTCGCGGAGTTCGGCGACCGTGCCCAGGAAGCGGAGCTGCCCGCGGACCATGATGCCCACGCGGTCGGCCATTTCCTCGGCCATGGCCAGCGTATGGGTCGACATGAAGACCGTCATGCCCTCGCGGGTGCGGGCGGCGAGCAGATCCTTCACGATCCGCACACTTCGCGGATCGAGCCCCACCATCGGCTCGTCCAGCACCAGCACCTCGGGGTCGTGGAGCAGCGACGCTGCAAACACGAGTCTCTGCTTCATGCCGAGCGAATAGCTTTCCGAGAGATCGTCGGCAAACTCTCCCAGCTCAAAGTGCTCGATCTCGCGGTCGATCCGCCCGCCCGCATGGCGGCGGGGCATGCCGAACATGTCGGCGATGAACCAGAGAAACTCCCGGCCGGTGAGCTTGTCGTAGAGGCACGGCTCGTCCGGCACGTAGCCCAGATGCAGGTGGGCGGCCCGCGAATCCTTGACGAGGTCGTGGCCACACACCCGCACGGCACCGCGCGAAGGATGGAGCAGCCCGACGAGCATGCGGATCGTGGTCGTCTTCCCGGCCCCGTTGGGACCGAGCAGGGCGAACAGTTCGCCTCGTGGAATCGCCAGCGTCAGGTCTGAGACCGCGGTCTTCGGGCCGTAGGTGCGCGTGACATGGTCGAACTCGATCATGGTGCCACCTTTTTCTGGAGGTCGGGAGTTCGGGAGGCGGCGAGAGGGCCCTTTCCCTCAGGGGGCGACTCGGCCAGCCACGCAGCCGTCTCGTCGGACCGCCGCAGGAAGGCCATCTTGGCGCCGAGAATGGCTGCTTCCTGTTTGAGGACGCGGCCCGTGAGATCGACCCAGAGGCGGCACCGTGGGTCGCGATGGCTCGACGGATCTTCGTGATAGGAGACGACGTGGACCCGCACGAGCCCGTCTTCCCAATAGAGCGCTTCTTCGGGTCCCACCTCGGCATGCAGGATCTCGATGGGCGACTGGCCTGGACGGAGCGGACTGTAGATCGGAACGGTCCAGCGGCGACCTTCGTATAAGCCAGGGAGCGTCGCCTGTGGCGAGAGTTCGTCGCCGATCATGATGTGGGTGGGCAGATGGCGGCTCGTCTCATACTGCATCCCTCCAGCCTCGATCTCGATCGACACCTTCCCGTCGTCGACGACTCCCTTGAGGACGACCTGATCGGTCGCACCCGGAAGGACGACCCGCGATGTGAAGGACCGCAGTTGGCCGGCGGCGTCGATATCGAGCCGGCCGCGAGCGTCGAAGTCAGCCGCCTGCTGATGAACCACGCGGCGCACGAGCAATCCGGCCCAGCCCGGCAGCATGTCGTCGAGCGGCAGTTTCTCGAAGTGCAGTTGGCTGTCGACGATGAGTCCGCCCTCGTTCGTGCGCCGCGACGTGGCCAGTGCCCAGCCGATGGGACGCTCGTTCCACTGCACCGACCATGCCACCGGAATCAGCCGATGCCCGGCGGCGTAGAGCGCCTGCTGACCGGGCGGCGATCCGGGGTTGAACGAGGGCAAGATCTTCGTGACGACGAGCCACCCGCTGGTGACGAGCCAAAACCCGACGACGATGGGCGTCAACAGCGGTCGCTGCAGCATGGCAGTGGCACCCTCCGGATCAACGCCCCCGGAATCAATCCCGGGTAGCCGATCCGACGCATTCCCTCATCGAAAACTCACGGTTTTGATTGTAGCCGTGGAAGGTGGCCGCGAATATGCTTTGGATCTAGAAGCGATGGAGAGGGGCGTTTTTCCGCATCGTCGCTGGGCTCACCGCGGCGATTGTCGGACCGGGCGCAAACGCCTACACTCTTGAGAAGGCGTGAGTTTTGGGGAGGACGACAGATGATGTCGAATACGCACATGAGGCAGCGAGATAACCAACGAGACGACGTTCCTTCCGCTGAAGTCCGGACTCATCAGGTCTATTTCCATCAGGGATGCCCCGTCTGCGGTCGGCGGCTGGAAATCAACGTCAGCCTGCTGGGCAAACGGGTGTTTTGCCAGCATTGTGGCGGCGGCTTCGTGGCCATGGATGCGTCGATGCAGTCGGCGCCCGCCGATCCACGGCAGACTGGTCGAACTGGAAAAGTGGATGAACTCCTGGAGCGGGCGGCCTTTCTCCTCGAGCAGGCGGGGTCGGAATCCGGATCGCGTCACGAAGCGACCACGCCGACCGCTACCCGTTAGTGTTCTTTTGGTCGACGTGGCTCGGGGCTGTCCGTGCAAGCCGACGGGCCGTGAGGCCGCGGGCAGGACTGGTGCGCGGCTCGTGGCTGCCCATGCCTCGTCGCCGGACGTTCGTTGCCCCCATCCTGGGCTTCACTCACTCGGATGCCGCCGGCGCTTCGGCATCCTGCCTGCGCTTGGCGTCATACGCCGGCTTCGGGGCACGGGCAGCCCCTCGCTGACGTCAGGCCGTGCAAGCCGATCGGCCGTGAGGCCACGGGCTGCTGGCCCGCTGGTTTCTGGCTAGCCGGTTTTTGGCCAGCCGGTTTTTGGCCAGCCCGGTTCGAACTGCGCGAGACTGCCCAGCCGGCTCCAGTAGCCTGGAAATGTCTTGCCGACGCAGCCAGGATCTTGAATTGCGACCCCAGGCACCACAAGTCCAGCGAGCGCGAGGCTCATCGCCATGCGATGGTCGTCGTAGGTTCGCAGGCTCGCAGCTGCGAGCGGTGCCGGGGAGATCGTCAGGCCGTCGGCATGTTCCGTCGCGTCGGCCTGCAGGGTGCGGAGTTCGCGGACGAGGTCACCGATCCGATCGGTCTCCTTGTCACGAATGTGGGCGACGTTACGGATCGTGGTCGGCGTGTCGGCGAAGAGGGCCACGACGGCCAGCGTCGGCACCGTGTCGCTGATTGCGTTCATATCGATGTCGATGCCGCGGGATGCACGGCCGGTGACGGTGACGGAATTGCCGGCGCCGGAGGCATCGCCCTCGTCCCAGTGCACGGTGCATCCCATCCGCTCGAGGGCATCGCAGAATGCCACGTCGCCCTGCATGCTGCGCCGAGACAGACCCTCGACCGTGACCGATCCGCCGGTGATGGCGGCCGCCGCGAAGAAGTAGCTCGCGGCTGAGGCATCCGGCTCGATGTCATACTCGCGTCCCTCGTAGCCGCCTGCCGGGATGTGCCAGGTGCGATCTCCCACGACGTCGCACCGACCGCCGAAGCTTGCCATCACCCGGCGGGTCATCTCCAGATAAGGCAGCGAGACGAGGGTGCCGATGAACTCGAGCGTCATGCCCTGCTCGGTGCAGGGGGCTGCGAGCGCCAGTCCGCTGGCGAACTGGCTCGAGGTGCTGCCGCGGATCGACGCGGTGCCGCCGGCGAGTCCGTGCGAGCGGATCGTCACGGGCGGGCATCCGCCTGGACTGCCGGCCTCCGCGTCGATGCCGAGCTCACGGAGCGCGGCCAGGAGATCACCGATCGGCCGCTGCCGCATACGGGCGGTGCCGTCGAGATGATACGTGCCACGGCCGAGCCCGCAGACGGCGGCGAGAAACCGCATCGTGGTGCCGCTGGCGGCACAGTCGAGTGTCGCCTCCGCCGCCGGGATCACGCCACCGACACCCTCCACAGTCACGGTAGCGGCTTCCCAATCGGCCTGGAGTGGCACCCCGAGGGCCGCGAGGGCGGCCGCCATGATCCGCGTATCCTGGCTGTCGAGCATGCCGGTCAGCCGACTCGTGCCGCGGGCCAGCGCCGCGCAGACGAAGGCGCGGTTGCTGATGCTCTTCGAACCCGGAGGACGGATGCGGCCCGTGACCGGCGCCGGGCAGGCGGGGATGACGAGATGGTCAGCCATGATCAGCCATGGGAAGATGCGGAGAAAACGCCAAGGATACGTCTGGAAAAGCGGGTGGTTGCAGCCGCAGCCGGGGCGGAGGAAAACGGTCGCTCTGCACGCAAGGGTAGGTCACCGCATGGCCGCGGTCCATGGCCCTTGGCCGGCGCCGGTTTCCAACCTTCATGCACTTCACGCCACCGCTATTCCCGGGCACCGCAGCCCCGACGCCCTACGACTTCGTGGCGCCGTCCAGTATCGCCTTCGGACCGGGGCGAGTTCGGGAGCTCGGCAGTGTGGCCGCACGGCTCGGCGATGTCGCCTGGCTCGTCGCCGGCACGCGGGGCCTGGCCGGCTGTGGCGGCGAGGCGGGCGTGGGCGGTCTCTGTGCCGAGGCGGGGCTCCGCCTGATGCGGATCGCCATGGTTACGGGCGAGCCGACGGTCGATGACGTCGTCTCCGCGCTTCGGGGCTTGCCGGATCGTGGTGGCCGCTCCCCTGTGATCGTGGCGATCGGGGGCGGTGCGGCAATCGATCTCGCCAAGGCCATCGCCGCCTTGGCAACCAACATGAATCCCAGCGCGAATCCCAGCGCGACCGATCTCGACCAGGAAGTGACCGATCACCTCGAGGGCGTGGGTCGGGGCCTCTCGATCCGGGTGGCCCCCTTGCCGGTCGTGGCCGTGCCGACCACCGCCGGCACTGGTGCCGAAGCGACCCGAAATGCGGTCATTTCATGCCCGCGTCGCCGATTCAAGAAGAGCATGCGGAGCCCGCTGATGGTGCCCCGTGCCGCGATCGTCGACCCGGTCCTGACGGTGGCCTGTGAGCGAAAGGTGACGGTCGCATCCGGCCTCGACTGCATCACGCAACTCGTTGAATCATTCGTGTGCCGTTTCGGCGCGGCATTGCCCCGGGCGCTGGTCCTCGACGCGCTGCCGCGTGCAATCGCGGCGCTGCCGCGCGTGCTCTCCGATCCAGCCGACATCGACGCCCGGGCCGCCATGAGTCATGCCGCACTCGTCTCGGGGCTGGCACTCACGAACTCTGGTCTGGGGATGGCGCACGGCGTCGCGGCGGCGCTCGGCATCGAGTGCGGCACTCCGCACGGGGTCGCGTGTGCGGTCATGCTGCCGGTGGCCGTCAGCGTGAATCGAGCCGCCTGTCGCGACGACTTCGCCGCGCTCGAGCGGGCCATCGACCACGACGCGTCTGCCAGCCCCGACGAAGCAGCCGATGCGTTTGTCATGCGGATCGAAGCCCTGTGCGCCGCGTCGGGGGCGCCGCGTCGGCTCTCGGAGGTGGGCCTGGACCGCGGCCGGCTCCGCTGGCTGGCGGAGCATTCGGGCGGCGCCAGCATGCGGGGCAATCCGATCGAGCTCGATCCCGAGGCCCTGTTGGCGATCGTGGATCGTGCCTATTGAGCGAAGCTGGAGCGGTTCAGTCGTCGACGCTGGCCAGAATCGGATCGTCGAGCAGAGGAAGGATCGATGCGGTGGCGGGCTCGCCGGCGAGGGCGGTCTCCCATTCGTCACAAACGGCTGGCAGGCTTGGCTTCTCGTCGAGAAGCAGCTGCACACCGAGAAGGATGTGGTTGGCGGCGCGGCCGTCGGCGTCGAACCACTGCCGGAGGATGGCTCGTTCGAAGGCCTTCGGCATGCTCGCCCGCGGACCGCGGTGGATCCGACCGGCCTCCTTGTAGGCATATGTCTCAGGACCGATTTCGACGACCGAGATCATGCGGTCGACCTCGCCCCTCTGCGGGGCCGGGGCGGAGGCACACGTGCCGGCGGCGATGACGGTGGGATCTGTCTCACCGGGGGACACGCCGAGCACGGCATGGGCCGAGACGAGATCGACCGCCGGAATTCCGAGCCACTCACGGCAGGGGTCGAAGGACATGAGTCATGCGGTGAAGGAGTACGGGAGGGATGCGGAAGCCCATCGACTCGGACATCATCCCTCGCACCCCGTGAGAGCCTAGCAGATGCTCACTCGAGCCGTCGCCAGACCGTCATCTCGGCGATCGTGTACTGATGCTTGCGGGCCGTCTCCCGGATGACGAACGGCAGGTCCTGCCTGTGAACGAGTGAAAACGTGCCGGCGACCGCCCGCGCCATCCCGTCGAACGTCGCCAGCGGCTCGCCATGCTCCCGCCGGCCTCCAAGCCACTTCGACTTCTGCGTGTATTCCTCGAGCCAGGTGTAGGGTGACGTGATCACCAGCAGACCGCCGGGCCGGATCCGCGAGGCGATGGCGTCGAGAAACAACGCAGGTTCATAGAGTCGATCGATCAGATTTCCGGCGAAGACGAGGTCGTAGTCGGTGTAGTTCGCCTTCAGATTGCAGGCATCGCCCTGCATGAAGAGGACCCGGTCTCCAACGGCGGTAAGACCGACTCGATCGAGCGACACCGCCCGCCCCGCAGTGAGTTCGCCCTCGGTGGGAACCTCATAGAGCACCTCGTCTCCCCGCTGGAGCCGCACTCCCGCCTGGATGAAGCGAGCCGAGAAGTCGATGGCATCGACGTGGGCGAAAAAGCGTGCAAACTCGAAGGCCGAGCGGCCCACCGAGCAGCCGATGTCGAGGCAGCGTTGTCGGCGGTCGGCCGGCACGTGGGGCATCGTGGCCTCCACGCAGGCCTTGGGGAAGTTCGGCACGCCAAGCCGCGTGGCCGTCGTGGCGACAGAAACGCCGCCGGAAGCTTCGTCGGATTTGCCGGAAGCGGCGTCACAATAGTGGAAGTCGAGGTATTGCGTGACGAGTTGATCCGTCTCGTAAAGCCGCGAGCCGGCCGTCAGCGCCTCGTTGCCCGGCTCCTCGATGATCGTGCGGAAGCCCGCATGCTGAAAGAAATGCCGACGGAACGCGTAGCGGGCGCTGGCCAACGCCTCGTTGCCCGTCGCAATCCATGAGCCTCCTTTGATGAGGTTGTGCCGACCGTCGAACGTGGGCACCGAAAAATCGTCGTAGAGTGGATGCACCTCGAAGCCCTTGAACGGCATGATCGGGGTCCGCGTCCACTGCCAGACGTTGCCCACGATGTCGCAGAACTCGCCCTGAGGAAAGGCGTCGACCGGGCAGCTGGAAGCACCGTGCTCGAGATTGATGTTGCCCGGCGCCGTCGTCCAGGTCGGTTGGTCGCCCGGCACCGTGTCGCGGAGCACCTGCCAGTGGGCCTCCGTCGGCAGGAGCACGTTTTCGCCCGATGTCGCTGCGAGCCACGCGCAGTATGCCTGCGCCTCGAGGCAGTTGACCTCGACCGGCCAGTTCAGGGGAAGCGGGATCTCGTCGAGCAGATTTCGCTGAAGGAAAGCCTCGTTCCGCCGCACCCAAAATTTCGGATGTTCGGCCCGCGTGTAGTGCAGCCAGCCCCGGCCTTCCTCGGTCCACCACTGTTCGTCACGATATCCGCCGGCGGCCACGAACTCCATGAACTCGGCGTTCGAGACGAGCCTCCTGCCGGCCCGAAAGGCGGGCAGCGTCACCTGCTCGACGCCGTATTCGTTGTCCCAGCCGTAGGTGCGGTCGTCCGATCGCTTGCCGAGGTGCACCGATGTTGCCGCCACCGGCAGCCACTCGTTGGGAGGCGACGCACCGCTCGTCGAGCAGGCTCGCCAGAGACGCCGCTCGTCCGCGGTCAGTTCAGTGCCGTGCCGGAGTTCTTCGAGCGGCATCTGCCGCATGATCACGCTCGACGTTTCGAGGTGGATTCGCTCGTGCTCGATGCCCATCAGGATCAGCCACGCGGGAGAGTTCCAGCGAATGGGCAACTCCAGCGGCATCGTCTGAATGAACTGATCGACGAGCTCTCGCATGGCCGCCCGATAGCGGCGAACCTCCGCCACCGAAGGCCAGTCGTAGTGGGCGGTGTTGAGATCATCCCACGACATCTCATCGACGCCCACCGCCATCATCGACTCGAGCGAGGGATCGAGCCGTTCGGGGATGTAGCGACCGGCTGTTAGTTTGTTGAGATAAAAGACGGCCGGATGGGCGAAGTAGAAGATCAGCGGATGGCGAAGCGGCTCGTGCCGCACGTAATACGATGCCTCGTCCTTGATGAGGTCGAAGAGCCGTTCGTAGATCTCGCAGGTCTGGTGGAAGTACCGCCGGAGTTCGGCCCGCTTCGCGGCCACCGGGTCGCTCGCATCCGGGGCCGCGTCGAGGAGCGGGGTGCGGGTGGGCGTCAGCGGCCTGGAGAGATCCGAGAACCGAGCGATATCCGAGGGCTGGCCCGCGACGTGGGCTGGGGCCCCCTTGCCCGAAGGAGCGGTCGGCTGCATGGGGTAATCCGCGAAGTGTCGAGACTTACGAGTCCGTAACTTTAGCACCACTTCGGAGGCCGGCCACCAACGGTGCTGGGATCGCCGACGAGGCCCCGAGCAGCGATCCGACAACCGCCCCGCGGTGGCAGTTGTCGCCGCCGCACCGGGCATTCGCAAAGACACCGGCGGCGAAGTCGCCCGCATGCCGGTAGGCCAGCGCGAGCGACGCCGGAAAGGCCTCGTCGATGTAGCAGGCCGAACTGAGGGTGCCTCCCACCAGTTGCCGATCGGAAAGCCCCTCCCAGCCGCGGAGCTTGGCCGCGGAAATCCAGTCGCGGCCATGCTCGAGAATCGCCTCCCGCAGCGCGGCCGCCGATTCGTCCGCCGTGGGCGTGGTCGCCTCGGGCCGTGGGATCACGTCAACCAGGATTCGCACCAGCGAGTCGGCCGCCGCCAGCACGTCGTCGTCCTTGTGTGTCAGGTTCACGTGGAGGCGGACGATCCGCCGCAGGTCGGGGTGCCGGGCACCGACCGCGGCGACGAGCGCCGGCACGGGAACGAGGCCGCCGATATGCACGTCACGGACGCCGCTGTTGATCGGCTTGCGGCCTGCCGCGAGGTTCGTGAAGAAGTGTCGGTGGTACTCCTCCAGATACGTGTCTCGATGCCGATCGGGCTCGAGCATGAAGGCGACATAATGCTCGAGCCACCGCTCCGGATCGTAGTCGCGATCACGGCGGACGAGTGCGAAGAGTTCGACCGCCAGCTGCGAGTTGAGCGTGTTCTCACCCGCTGCCAGAAACTGGTGGTAATGCACGCCGCGTTTGCCCCAGTCTGCCGCCCGTTCACGGAGGATGTCGAAGGCCGGCGACGGCGGTGTCCAACTCGACCGCCAGAGAATGCTGTCGGGATGCGGGCTCTGCGGAGCGAGATAGCCGGTGATCGAGCCGTAGTCGCGTTCGAGCGCCCGCTGGTCGTAATACCAATGGACGGGCATGGCCACGGCGTCGGCGACGAGCGCCCCCATGAACGCAGAGCGGGCGGCATCGAGGAGGGGAAGAGGAGCGGTCATGCGTGAAGCGTCCGTCGGAGAAACTCACGAATCCGTGAGTCGGTGGTCTGGTCAAGAAAAGCGGCGGTGGTGCCGTGGGCCGTGACGCGGCCGTCGGCGATGAAGGCGATTTCGTCGGCCACGCGGCGGGCGAAGCCCATCTCGTGCGTCACGAGCACGAACTGGGTGCCACCGAGCTTGAGTTCGGCGATCATCTCGAGCACCTCGGCGGTCATCTCGGGGTCGAGGGCCGAGGTGGGCTCGTCGAGAAACAACCGCCGGGGCCGCACGACAAGCGCCCTCAAGATCGCGATCCGCTGCTTCTGCCCACCGGAGAGCTCTGCGGGCCGCTTGTGGGCATGCGGTGTGAGGCCGAACCGTTCGAGCGGCTCGCGAACCCGCTCGCGGGCCTCGTGCTCCGTGAGGCCGTGGACGTGCACGAGCGGCAGCAGGAGGTTCTGCAGGCCGGTGAGGTGCGGAAACAGGTTGTAAGCCTGAAAGACTGTGCCGACGGTACGGCGATAGCCGCGGAGCGCGGCCTCGTCGCGGGGCAGCGGGGCGCCGTCGAAGGCAACGCTCCCGGACACCGGCACGTCGAGGCCGGCCAGGATTCGGAGGAGCGTCGACTTGCCGCCGCCGGAAGGGCCGATGAGCACGAGGGCCTGGATATCGCCGGTGACGAGGTCCAGCCCGTCGAGCACGGTGGCTGCCTGTCGCGATCCGCGGGGGCCGTCGAACCGCTGCACGAGTCCATGGATTGAGAGCTTCATGCGGCCTCGTAGCGGAACCGGCGCTCGAGCCAGCGGGAGAGCGCCGAGAGCGGCAGGGTCACGGCGAGGTAGCCGGCGGCCAGCGGGAGGTAGCTCTCGAGCGTGGAGTAGGTGGCGGAGTTGACGTTGCGGGCGTTGAAGGTGAACTCCGCGATCGAGATCACGGAGAGGAGTGACGAATCCTTGACGAGCGACACGAGCTGGCCGGCCACGGAGGGCAGCACGATCCGCACCGCCTGCGGCAGCACCACGAGCCGGAGCATCTGCCAGGGGGTGAGGCCGATGGCCCGGCCGCTGTCGAGCTGGGCCTTCGGGATCGCGTCGAGGCCGCCGCGAAAAATCTCGGCCATGTAGGCGCCGCTGAACAACGACAGCACGAGGACGCCGACCAGATAGCGGTGGTCCGTGCCGACCCGCAGAGCCGCGGCGATCACGTACCAGCCGATGAGCAGCTGCACGAGCAACGGCGTGCCGCGAATGAGCTCCACGTAGACGCGGGCGGCGGCCTGCACGAGCACGATGGGCGAGCGGAGCATCAGGGCGGCCACGACACCGATCAGGCTGCTGGTGACGAGAGCCGCGATGCTCAGCGCCAGCGTCGTCCACCAGCCCTGCCAGAACGCCGCACGGTATTCCCAGACGATGCCCCAGTTCCAGTTCATGTCGAGGCTGGCGAAGGCCAGCGCACCGCCGCCAGCAAGCACAGCGAGCACGATCAGAGAGGCGAGCCAGCGGGGCATGGGTGCGGCTTCCGCGCTAGAAATAAAAGGGGATGGCATGCGCTTTGAAATACGCCTTCTGCTCGGCGAGGAACTCGTCGCCGAGCCGCTCGAAGCCCCCCTCCGCCCGAAACGTCTCCAGAAACGCATTGACCTGGCGGCGGAGTTCATCGTTGCCCTGCCGCAGACCCACCGCCCACGACTCCGCACGAAAGGGCTGCAACGCGGCCCGCGTCTTCTGCGGATGCCGCCGGTGGTTCGTGTAGACCGACATCGAGTCGTAAATGAAGGCGTCGGCGCGGCCTTGCAGCACCTCCAGCACGGCCGAGGCCTCGGTGTCGAGCACGAGCACCTTTGCCTTCGTCAGCGATGAGGCCGCCCACTGCTGGCCGGTGGTTCCCTGCTTGACTGCCACGACGCGGCCTGCGACGTCGAGATCGGCGGCCGTCTGCACGGGCGACGCTGTCGCGATCAGGAGGGCCAGGCCCGTCTTCAGGTAGGGCTCGGAGAAGGCGATCGACTTTGCCCGCTCAGGCGTCGCGGTCATCGACGAGATTACGCAGTCGACGCCCCGCGATTTGAGCGCGGGAATGAGCCCGTCGAAGGCGATGTTTTCGATCACGACGGGGCGGCCGAGGTGCCTGCCCAGGGCCTCGGCGAGCCGCACGCTCACGCCCGCCGGTCGGCCTTGCGGGTCGGTCATCTCGAAGGGCGGATAGGAGAGCTCCATGCCCACCCGCAGGGGTTCGGTGGCCCATGCCATCCCGGCCAGCGCCGTCCACAGGGCCATTCCACCCACGAGTCCTGCGAGCCATCGACACGGTTGTTGAATCGCCGACATGGGGTCTGCTCCTGACTCAGAACGTAGCCTGCCCGCTGTCGGCCGTCCACGGCTGAAGGGCGAGCCGCACCACCGCCGGGCTGGACCTCATGCGTAGAGTTCCGCGGCGCGTGGTCCGGTCGGCGATCGGTGGCAGAGGCGAGGTGGTGAGGTATGGGCATCACAGGTCGACTGATGTCGGCGGCCGTGGTGGCCGTCGCCTTGGCTCCGGCGGCGTTGCCGGCCGACCGCGAGGCCCGTTGCGTGGTCGTCGACGTCTTCGTGCGAAGCGCTGACGAAACCACCACCGACGTACTCGCCTGCGTCGAGCGTTTTGCGGCGAGACGCCCGGGCGTGAGCGTCGTTGCCCGATTCGTCGATACGGTGCCCGAAGACCAGGTGGCCGTCGTGGCGCTGGCGTCGAAGCACGGCTTCGACGCCAATGAACTGCCGGTGGTGCAGGCGTGCGACTCGGTTATTCATGGCGTCCGGGATCCGGCGGCGGTGGTGGCCCGCGTCATGGTGGCGCTGCAGGTGGAGGTCTTCGTGCGGCAGGGATGCAGACGCTGCGCCGCGGCGAAGGCCTGGCTTCCGACGCTTCAGGCCAGGTACCCCGGCTTCGACATCGTCATGTGTGACATCGCCGCCGACAGCGGTGGCCGCCAGGCTCTGGCGGAACTCGTGCGGCGGCATCGTACCGCCGCCGCCAGCGTGCCGGTCTTTTATGCATGCAACCGGCTCGTGGTCGGATTTGACGATCCTGCGACATCAGGTCCGAGGGTCGAGCAGGTGTTGCGTGCGTGGACGAGGGACTGCCGGGTGCCGGTGGGCCTCGAGACCGAAGGCGTGGGCGATGCCTCCGAGCACCTTCCCGACGAGACGATCGACGTGCCGTGGCTTGGGAGGCTCGACCCTGGCCGTTTGGGCATGCCGCTGTTCACACTCGCCATCGGTCTCGTCGATGGCTTCAATCCGTGTGCGATGTGGGTGCTGCTGCTGCTCCTTTCGATCCTCGTCAATCTCCGGAGCCGCTGGCGCATCCTGGCCGTGGCGGGAACATTCGTGCTCGTGAGCGGCGCAGCCTACTTCGCCTTCATGGCCGCCTGGCTCAACGTGTTCGAGTGGGTCGGGATGCTGCGTCCGGTTCAGGTCGTGCTCGGCTTCTCTGCAGTGGCCATCGGCATGGTGCACGTCAAGGACTGGTTCGTTCCCGACCGCGGCCCCTCGCTCTCGATTCCGCAGGCCGCAAAGCCGGGCATTTATGCCCGCATCCGCACGATCGTGAACGCTGAGAATCTGCCGGCGGCCGTGGGCGGGGCGTTGGTGCTCGCGGTCCTCGTCAACGTCGTGGAGTTGCTCTGCACCGCAGGACTGCCGGCGCTCTACACGGGCATCCTGACCCAGCGGGGCTATTCCGCGGCTGTCCGCTATGGCTACCTTGGCCTCTACATCGCGGCCTACATGTTCGACGACGCCCTGATGGTCGCGGTGGTAACGGCCACCCTTGGTCGCTGCAAACTTCAGGAGTCGGGAGGCCGGTGGCTGAAGCTCACCAGTGGCCTGGTGATTCTGGCGCTCGGACTCACGATGCTGCTACGGCCGGAGTGGCTGGAGGCGTGAGGTCGCTCAGCCGCGCCGGCCGGGACTCAAGCCCAGCTGTTTTCGCCGCTCCTCGACCGCGCGGCGGTATTCCGACTGCCGGGCCCGTTGCTCGGGGGTGGAGTGGTCAAGCCGCTGCTTGCTGCGTTCGTTGCGGCTCTCCTCCGTGCTGTTCCGTCGACCACCACCGCCACCCGGCGGGCCACCGCCACCGGGCCTTCCACCAGCCCCACCCGGACCGCCCTGGCCTCCTGGCGGTCCGCCGCGGTTGCCCTCGTTCGAGGCCTGTCGCGCTTGATCCCGGCGAGCTCGTTCGGCCTCCCATGCCTTGCGTCGATCCTCATCGGCCTTGATGCGTCGATCGAGTTCGACCTGCCGCTGCGCTGGCGGAAGAGCGAAGTAGGAACCCATTTCGGCCCGCTCGCGAGCCTCGAAGAGCCGCCCCATCTGCTGCCCCGCCTGCTCGCGGTACTCCTGCGGAACATCCCGCATCTTCTCCATCACGGCTCCAAATCCCGGACCAGACTCAAACGGCACCTCGCCCCGCGCGACGCGATCGAGTTCGGCGACCTGCTGATCGACCAACTGACGCACCTCAGCGACTGGCCTGGGCGTGGAAAAAAAGCCGAGGAACCAGAGAACGAGCAGCGTGATCAAGGCGAGCGCGACGATCACTGCCGCGGCACGCATCCAGAAGCGGCCGCTCGCCCCCTCGCTGCTGCGTTGGGCCGCCAGGGCCGCCACCGTCCGCCGCCTGTCAGACATTGGTGCCGTCGCCATGATTTCCTCCCGGGAACGGATCCCAAGATACCTCCTCGAGATCGACCGCGCAGACCATCTCCGTGGGTCCTTCAACGGCCGGCAGGCTGGAAGGTTGCGGGGACTGGCGCCCCGTCAAAGCCCGCAAAAACACGCGTCGAGCACATCCAGCAGGAACTCGGCGTCGGCCTCCGTGAGGCACATCGGGGGCTTGATCCGCAGGACATTCCCGTGGAGCCCCCCCTTGCCGATCAGGAGCCCGAGATCACGGCTGGCCTCGAAGACCCGCATGCAGGCCTCCTTGGCCGGTTCCTTGGTGCCGCGGTCCTTCACCAGTTCGATGCCGAGCATCAGGCCTAGGCCCCGGACGTCGCCGATCACGTCGTGCTTCCGCGCCAGGGCCTCGAATCCCGCCTTGAGTTTGCCGCCGACACGGTCCGCGTTGGCCTGGATGCCGTCCTCGTCGATCACCTGAAGCACCGCCCGGCCCTGTGTGCAGGTGACGGGATTGCCGCCGAACGTGTTGAAGTGGATGCGCGACGTGAGGGCCTGCGCGATCTCGGGGGTGGTCACGACGGCGGCGAGCGCCGCCCCGTTGCCGATGCCCTTGGCCATCGTGACGATGTCCGGGATCACGCCCTGCGTCTCGAAGCCCCAGAAGTGGGAGCCCGTTCGCCCGAAGCCCGACTGCACCTCGTCGGCGATGCACAGGCCGCCCGCGGCGCGGACATGCTCGTAGGCCGCCTTCAGATAGCCGTCGGGATAGACCACCGCGCCGCCGACCCCCTGGATCGATTCGGCGATGAAGGCCGCCACCTTGCCCGGCGTGCCGAACTCGATCAGGTTTTTCAGGTCGGCGGCATACTTCACGCCGGCCCCTGGATCGTCGTAGCCATAGGGTCCGCGAAGCCGGTCGGGAAAGAGCGCGTGGTGCACGCCGAAGCTGTGCGGCACGTTGAACTTCCAGGTGTGGTGGCTCGTGAGCCCCATCGTCTGCATGCTGCCGCCGTGGTAGCCGTTGCGGAGCGCGAGCACGTCGAAGGAGCCGGTGAAAGCCCGGGCCATCAGGATCGCGAGGTCGTTCGCCTCCGAGCCCGAATTGACGAAGTAGCAGACCTTGAGGTTGCCGGGCATCCGGGCGGCGAGGTCCCGGGCGTATTCGGCGATGCACGGGTTGAGGTAGATCGTGGTCGTGTGCTGCAGGATCTCGTTCTGCCGGTTGACGGCGGCCACGATCTTCGGATGGCAATGCCCCACGCTCACCGTCACGATCCCGCCAAAGCCGTCGAGATAACGGCGGCCCGTCTCGTCGTAGAGATACTGCATGTGCCCCTCGACGATCATCAGGGGCTTCGCGTAGTAGGTGAAGATCGTCGGGTTGACGAACTGCTTGCGGAGCGCGATCACCTCGTCCTTCGACGGGCCCGCATACGGCCGGGGCCGATGGCCGCAGGGCGGAAGCGTGGGAACGGCAGGGGCAGCGGTGGCCATGGCGAAAGCCCTCTCTAGCGATGGGGAAAAAGCGGCCGCAGCAGACAATAGAGCACGAAGCCCAACGCGAAGCCGGTAAACCAGGCGTAGTGGTAACTCGCCACCAGCCATCCGGGAAATGCCGATTCGGCGGCCGCCCCGATGCGGAC